>LOET01000001.1 GCA_001515985.1 Sphingomonadales bacterium BRH_c3
CTGCGACATCGCGCGCGACGCGCAGATCCATAAGGATGCCCTGCGCCGCGTCCTTGCCGGCGAACGCTCGGCCAGCCTCGGTGAAGCCTTGCGCATTCTCGCCGCGTGCGGCGTCGCTCCTAATGCGCACCTGCTGCTGTTCCTCGTCAGCGGCGGCGATCACGCGATTGCGTGGCTGCAATCGGACCTCGCGCAGTTCTTCGAGGACTTTTCCGGCGAACTGCCCTCGGCGCTCGAGCGTGTTTTGGGCAACCAGGTCTATGACGTGAAGCCGCGCTGGGCGAAGGGCACGGCCCACCGTGTCGCCCGCCTGCTCTCCGACCATATCGATGAGCTCGAACGCAAGGATGCGCTGCTTGGCGATGTCTTCGCCGGTGCCGAAGGTGGCCGTCGTGGGTGAAGAGATCGACAAGGGAGCGACCGAAACCCGCCGGGTCACACGGCTCATTCGCTTGCCCGAAGTACAGCATCGTGTCGGGCTCGGCCGTTCGACGATCTATCGCTGGATGGCCGAGGGCAAGTTTCCGAAGCCGGTGCCACTGGGTGGATACTCGGTGGCATGGGCAGAAGATGAAGTAGAGGCCTGGATAGCGACGCGGCTTAAATGAAGGCTATTAGACCACTCACGCACGATCTTGATTTGAATTTTGGCCGACTGGGCTTGAGGTGCCAGGCAGGAACTTCGCCGATTGACGAGGCTTAGAAAAGCCTGTCGAAGCCGATCTCATGTGTTCGCTTTGATTGAAGCAAAGGTTTCTGTCGGGACCACCATGACGCTGGCACATGTCATGATTTCTGCGATTTATCCCGCAATCGCTCGAAATCGGAAATTGCGGGATAAATTGCGTCAGGCGTGATCGCACCACAGTCGCATGGATATTTTTCAGCCCGATGCTGGCTTCATACCGGACAAGGAGCGGATCGGTTGTTCGCGCTTCACGGGCGCGTGACGCGGATTACCTTCTTTTGCGCGTTGCAAAGGGCGCAGGGGCCGATCGGTCGTTGGAAGCCAGCAGTTCCTGCAAGCTCGCGCGTCTTGTGATTGGCGTGCTGCCGAACCGACAAATTGAGACGTTCCGTGATACAGTCGTCGCAAACCGCCTCAGGCTTAAGACGTTCAACGAACGCTTTGACCCGCTCCAAAACAGTCCTGATCATCGTCTCCCTTCTTCCGGCAATTGTCTTGTGACGATAGCCGCATCGTCGGCCGGCGTTATCACTGGCTCATTCCGATCCTTGCGCTCGGAGTAGCGATCAACGAGTTGTTCTGCGTGCGGCCTTAACAGCACCGTGAAGCGGACCAGTTCTTCCATCACATCGACGATGCGGTCGTAGAGCGAAGATGGCTTCATACGGCCGGCCTCGTCGAACTCCTCGTAGGCCTTGGGCACGCTGGATTGGTTAGGGATGGTAAACATCCGCATCCAGCGGCCTAGGAGTCGCAGCGTGTTGACCGAGTTGAAGGACTGCGAGCCGGCCGAGACCTGCATGACCGCCAGCGTCCGTCCCTGGGTCGGTCGCATGCCACCGATGCTAAGCGGCAGGTGATCGATCTGGGTTTTCATTATGCCCGTGATCTGGCCGTGCCTTTCGGGGCTGCACCACACCATGCCCTCGGACCAGAATGCATGCTCGCGCAGTTCGTGGACGGCGGGATGGTCATCGCCGCCCACCTGATCGGGGAGCGGCAGGTCTGACGGATCGAAGATGCGCGTCTCCGCGCCGAACAGCTGCAGCAGTCGCGCGGCTTCCTCTACCGCAAGGTGCGAATACGAGCGCTCGCGTAGAGAGCCATACAGCAGCAGGATGCGCGGCGGCGGCTGGTCGGCACCGAGACCTTCGGCAGGGCGGGCATGGATGAAGGCGGGGTCGAGCGCCGGGAAGGTGTCGGGATCGGGCAGGGGACGCAGGCGGGACAAGGAAATTCTCCGGGATTGGCAATCAGCCGCGCGGGCCGAACAGGATGGCTGCGCCGGCGAGCACGACTGCGCCGCCGATGAAGTCCCACCGGTCGGGCGTGGTGCCTTCGACGATCCACAGCCACAGCAGCGACGCGGCAACATAGACCCCGCCATAGGCTGCGAAGGCGCGACCTGCGGCGTCGGTCGGAACGAGAGTTAGCAGCCATGCGAACAGGGCCAGCGACACCATGCCGGGCAGCAGCCACAAGGGGCTCTTCTCCAGCCGCCACCAGGCCCAGAATGCGAAGCAACCGGCGATTTCGAACAGCGCCGCGAGCGGATAGACGAGGATCAGCTTCATGCGAGGCTCAACCGCAGGGCGAGCGCCGCCAGGGTCACCAACAGGATCGGCGTCGTCAGCGTGATACCGACGCGGAAGTAATAGCCCCAGCCAATCTTCACGCCCTTCTGTCCCAGCACATGCAGCCACAGCAGGGTTGCGAGCGAACCGATCGGCGTGATCTTCGGCCCGAGGTCGCAGCCAATGACATTGGCGTAGATCATGGCATCGCGAACCGGGCCGGTGGCACTGGTCGCGTCGATCGACAGCGCTCCGACAAGGACGGTCGGCATATTGTTCATGCCCGAGGATAGCACCGCGGAGAGAATGCCTGTTCCGAAGGCCGCGCCCCATATGCCGCCCTCGGCCGAGCGCTCCAGCACCCCGGCGATCGCGGTGGCAAGCCCCGCATTGCTCATGCCGTAGACGACCAGATACATGCCGAGCGAGAAGATCACAACCTGCCAGGGCGCTTCGCGGATGACCTCGCCTGTAGGAATGACGTGGCCGCGCGCAGCCATCGCGATGAGCGCCAGCGCACCGACGGCAGCGACCGCGCTGATCGGCACGCCGAGCGGATCGAGGACGAAGAAGCCGACCAGCAGCAGGGCCAGCACCACCCAGCCCGCGCGGAAGGTCGCCCGGTCATGGATCGCTTCTGCCGGATCGCGCAGCTGGGCGACGTCGTAGCTGGCCGGAATGTCCTTGCGGAAGAACAGCAGCAGCGCTGCCAGCGTGGCAGCAATCGCTGCCAGGTTAACCGGCACCATAACCAGCGCATACTCGCCGAACCCGATGTCGAAAAAGTCGGCCGACACGATGTTGACGAGGTTGGACACGACCAGCGGCAGGCTCGAGGTGTCGGCAATGAATCCGGCCGCCATGACGAAAGCCAGCGTCGCCTTGGCGTTGTATCCCAGCGCCCGGAGCATAGCGATCACGATCGGGGTCAGGATGAGCGCCGCGCCATCATTGGCGAAGATTGCTGAGACCCCTGCGCCGAGCAATACCACCAGCACGAACAGCCAGCGACCGTTGCCGCGACCCAACCGCGCCACATGGAGCGCCGCCCATTCAAAGAACCCCGCGCGGTCGAGGATGAGACTGATGAGGATGATCGCTACGAACGCGCCGGTCGCATTCCAGATGATGTTCCAGACGACCGGGATGTCGGCGAGCGATATGACGCCGGTGGCAAGCGCTACCATGGCTCCGCCGATCGCGCTCCAGCCAATGCCAAGCCCGCGCGGTTGCCAGATCACCAGCGCGATCGTGGCAACAAAAATCGCGATCGCCAGCAGCATCAGGCGATACGCTCGCCCGCCGCGTCCACGACCTGTTCGCCGTCCTCCTTGGTGAAGGCGCCCTGTTGGGGGTTTGGCAGAATGTCGAGTACCGCCTCGGACGGCCGGCACAGGCCGACGCCGAGCGGGGACACGACGAGTGGTCGGTTGATGAGGATCGGGTGTTCCATTATCGCGTCCACCAGCGCTGTATCGCTCAGGCTCTCATCGCCTAGTCCCAGCTCAGCATAAGGCGTACCCTTTTCGCGTAGCAGCTCTCTGGGACGGAGTCCGGTACGCTCGATCAGGCTTTCAAGCATCGCGCGCGAAGGTGGCGTCTTCAGATACTCGATAACGTGCTGCTCGATCCCGGCATTGCGGATCATCGCCAGCGTGTTGCGCGAGGTGCCGCACTCGGGGTTGTGATAGATGACGATGTCGGTGGTCATTCAGGATTCCTTGGCCTTGGCGCTCGCGCCTTCTTGGCGGCCGATGACGGCCAGCTCGCTGCGCATTGCCATATCGTCGATGCTCTGGAGCGGCAGCATAAGGAAGAGTTCGATCCGGCGTTTGAGATAGCTGAGGGCATCGACGAAAGCCTGCCGCTGGCCATCGCCCTCGACCGCGGCGGGATCCTCGACACCCCAATGCGCGGTGAGCGGCTTGCCTGGCCATACCGGACAGCTCTCGCCCGCGGCGTTGTCGCAGACGGTGAAGATGAAATCGAACTCGGGTGCGTCGGGCTTGGTGAACTCGCTCCAGTTCTTCGAGTGCAGGCCTTCGGTCGGATAACCGAAGCTATCGAGCACCTCGAGCGACATCGGGTGCACATCGCCCTTCGGCTGGCTACCCGCGCTGTAGGCACGGAAGCGACCTCCGCCCATTTTGTTCATCAACGCTTCGCCCAGGATCGAGCGGGCCGAGTTGCCCGTGCAGAGGAAGAGGACATTGTAAATTTTGTCGGACATGGAAGCCTCGCGCAGTTTCGGGAAGGTGGGCTCGGATCTGCAGTCAGGGCTTGCAGGCGCTAAGTTCGAACAGGTCGGCGCAGACCAGCGGATCGCCTTGGCAACAATCTTCCATCAGGAAAGCAAGCAGCTTGCGCATACCGCCAAAGTCTGCGCGGTAGTGAATGAGGCGGCTCTCACGTTCCGACTGAACCAAACCCGCCCGCTCAAGGGTCGCAAGGTGATGCGACATGGTCGACGGAGGTACGCCCGCCCTTTCGGCAATCGCGCCGGCAATGCAACCCTCGGGTCCCGCCTTCACCAACATCCGGAAAACGGACAGGCGTGTTTCGTGGGCAAGTGCGCCGAGTGCATCGACAGACCAGCCCTGCGCGCTTGTTTCTACCATGATTTGTCGATCCTTCTAGATTGATCGAAATATGATCTGGCACGCAGCGCGTCAATCGATATTTCGATTGTTGTCGAACCAAGATTTTCCTGATCTGCGTCAGAGCGCCTCTGTGCTTGCCGGTATATGCAACCAGTTTGCTTGACGGATCGATGACCGCAGCGTTCGCTCGGGCAGAGCCCATCCGCTTGCGTGAGTGGCAGTCCGCATGGGACGGTGAATATCTAACCGTTGATGAGCGGATGAGTGCAGCCCGGTCGTACGTGTCGCGTTTTATGCAGCGTCTAATGCAAGCCGATTACGACATGGGCCTACCCGGATTATTTCAGGCACCAAAATCGATGTCTGCATACTCGACGGCGCTCGCGCTGCCACAAAGTTCACCGGGCCCCAGCGCGATACACGTGCGGAAGAGTTCGGTTGCAGGACGATGGAAATAGCCGAGGGCTTGGCAGCATGGCACGAAATCACGGGTATTTCGGACCGCCTCTTCTGGCAGGTCGAACGCGGTATTCAACGTTGTCAGATTCATGAGCGTAGAAAAAGCTTTGCCATTCACCTCGTTCACTGACTCCGCTTGCTTGCGGGGAAGCTGGCCTGTCCGGAGCGCACAACGCTCGACTATGGATCGTAGCGAAGAAGTCGCAACGCATTGAACACGACGAGAAGCGTCGATCCTTCATGCATCACGACAGCGGGCCCGATCCCGAGGCCGAATATGGTAGCCGGGACTAGCAGAGCGACCACGCCCAGGCTGACATAGACGTTCTGGCGGATGATGCTGCGCGATTTGCGAGACAGGCCGACGGCAAAGGGCAAATGGCGCAGATCATCCGCCATCAAGGCGACGTCCGCTGTTTCAAGCGCGACGTCGGATCCGGCGGCGCCCATGGCAATGCCGACCGTGGCGCGCGCCATGGCGGGCGCATCATTCACTCCGTCGCCGACCATGGCGACCTTCGCTTCCTGGCTGAGCGCCTCGATAGTCGCGACCTTGTCTTCGGGCATCAGGTCGCCGCGCGCCTCGTCCAGCCCCACCTCAACAGCGATAGCTTCGGCTACCTTGGCGTGATCGCCCGAGATCATGAGCATCCGTTCAATGCCAAGCTTGCGCAGTTCCGTCAGCGTCTCCTGCGCGCCGTCGCGCGGCGTATCCATCATCCCGATTACGCCGAGATCGCGCCCGCCGTAGCGCACGGCCATGGTCGTGCGCCCCTTATCGCGCAGCTTCTCGATGGCGTCGGCTGACGATGTGCCGAGCGGTTCGAGCCCATCCGCACCGAACATCTCCGCTTTGCCGATCCATGCCGTCTCACCTTCGAGCATGGCTTTCACACCGCGTCCGGTCAGGCTTTCCAGGCCCTCGGCTTTCCGATCCGCTGGCGCGTCCAGACGCGCCTTGCCATCCCTAACGACCGCTTGCGCCAGCGGATGGTCGCTCAGCGCCTCGACCGCCACGGCGACTTGCAACAGCTCACGTTCATCAATGCCCGGGGCCGGGATCACATCGGTTATCCGCGGCTCCCCTTCGGTGAGCGTGCCGGTCTTGTCGAAGGCGATGGCCTTCAGCGTGCCGAGGTCTTCCAGCGCTGCGCCGCCTTTCACCAGCACGCCGCCACGTGCCGCGCGGGCTACACCGGACAGCACGGCACTGGGCGTGGCGATTGCCAGGGCACAGGGGCTGGCCGCGACCAGCACGGCCATGGCACGATAGAAACTCTCGCTGAAAGGCTCGTCAATCACCAGCGGCGCACAGAGCAACAGCGCGGCCAGCAGTAGCACGAGAGGGACAAATACGCGTTCGAACTTGTCGGTCATCCGCTGGGTGGGCGAGCGTTCGGTTTCCGCTGCAGCCACCAGCGCGGCAACCTTGCTGAGCGTGCTTTCGTTCGATTTGCGCGTCACCTCGATTTCCAGCGCGCCGCTGCCATTGATGGTCCCGGCAAAGGCGCGCGAGACGGCATCGACGGCACCGGCAGCCGTGCGCGCTGCGGCACGATCCTCGACCGGACGTTTGTCGACCGGAATGCTCTCGCCGGTCACGGGCGCCTGATTGATGGCAGACTGACCCTTGATGATGAAACCATCGGCAGGCAGGCGCTCGTTGGGACGGACCAGCACGACGTCGCCGACGACAAGTTCCTCGACTGCGACATCGACCGGCGATCCGTCGCGCAGCACGGTCGCGCGTTCGGGTGCAAGTTCGGCCAGCGCGTCGATCGCGCGTTTCGCGCGTCCCATGGCGAAACTTTCCAGCGCATGACCCAGGCTGAACAGGAACAGCAGCAGTGCGCCTTCCGCGAACTCGCCCAGGATCGCCGCGCCCGCCGCCGCAACGAGCATGAGCGAATCAATCTTGAACTGGCGCGCCAGCGCATTCTCGACTGCTTCGCGCAACGTGAACAGTCCGCCGAAAAAGTAGGCGGCGACATACCCTGCCAGAGGCAACCAGTCCGGCGTGGTGGGCACCAGCTTTTCCACCGCGAACCCCACGGCCAGCGTGATGCCGGAAAGGAGTGCGAAGGCCAGCTCTACGGGCAGGCCGAAAAGCTTGGCAGCCCCATGCGCGTGATGGTGATTGTCAGCCATAAATTCAGATCTCCCCAGTGGGATATTCGCGGCGCTCATCGCGGGTCAGGTTGAGCCGGAGCATCGCTCGCCATTTTTCTCGCCATCCGACATCTTGACCGTTCTCCCGCAGCACCAGCCTGGCAATGGCGGGAAGGACGAAGAGCGTAAGCGCGGTCGCGGTGATCAATCCGCCGATCACGACCGTAGCCAACGGACGCTGCACTTCGGCGCCGGTTCCAGTCGCGATGGCCATGGGCACGAAGCCGAGCGAGGCCACCAGCGCAGTCATCAGCACTGGCCGCAGTCTTGCCAACGCACCGTCACAGATCGCGTCATCGAGCGACATTCCCTTGTCGAGGCGCTGTCGGATTGCCGTCATCATCACGAGGCCATTCAGCACCGCGACACCCGAAAGAGCGATGAAGCCCACCGCGGCGGACACCGAGAACGGCATCCCCCGCAAGGCAAGCGCGAACACTCCGCCTGCCAGCGCCATCGGTATCGCGCTGAACACCGCGAGTGCCGGAACCCACCCGCCTAGCGCCATGAACAGCAGCAGCAAGACCAGCGCGAAGCAGACCGGAACGACGAGCCCGAGCCTCGCCTGCGCGGCCTGGAGGTTCTGGTATTGTCCGCCCCATTCGATGAAGGAGGCAGCCGGCAGAGTGACGTTCTCGGAGACGCCCGCCCGGGCCTCCTCGACAAACGAGCCGAGATCGCGCTCGCGCACGTTCGCCGACACGATCACCAGCCGGCGACCCTGCTCGCGCCGGACCTCGGCGAGGCCGTCGACTACCTGGAAATCCGCCAGCGTGCGAAGGGGAAC
>LOET01000002.1 GCA_001515985.1 Sphingomonadales bacterium BRH_c3
CCCGCGCGAACTGTATTGCAGTTGCGAGGCGGCCAGCAGGCTGTCGCCGCGCGAATCGCGCAGCCGCGCTGTTGGCGCCACTATGGTGAATCCGTCCTTTGACTGCCGGTAAGTCAGTTCGCTCCTGAACGTGCTGCCCGGAAGGGACGCTGCGAGCCGCCGCGCGAATTGATCCAGTAACGGTTCCGCTAGCGTTCCTGTGCTGGCCTTACGCCAATCTTTGAGCGACGCCTCGAAGCCCGCACCTAGCCGCGGGTCGTTCGCATCGATGGCTGCGTCGATCTCGAGTCGCCCATCCTTCGCCCGCATTCGCGCGGCGCCGCGTGCTTGAAGCCCGGCAAGTGTTAGCACTGGCGAGGAAACCCTGCCCGCGTCGAGCCGGTAGCGCGCATTGGCAAGCCCGTCGCGCCAGCCGAGATCGGCTGAGCCCTTGATTCCGGGGCTGCGCAGGTCCGCAGCCTGAATGGCACCGCTATTCAGCGCAAGCTTGGCCGCAAGCCCGGCAAGGTCACGATCACCGGTCAGTTCCAGCGCGATTTCGATCTGGTTGACGGTGGTTTCATTATCGGAACAGGCGGCCCTTTGTACTTGCAAGGGACCATTAAAGCGGGGCTGCCCCCGCGCCACGGATATTCGCCCGACCAGGCGCGTATTGGCAATCTCGCAGCCGCCCAATTCAAGCTTCGGGCCTGCTGCTGCCAGGATACCGCTGAATCCGTGGTTGAGCCGCCCCTCCCCTTCGGCCTTGGCGCCGATCACGCCATGGTCGGTGAAGATACGTGCCCGTCCGTCAACAATTTTCAGGCGCCAGCGGGGCAGATGGAACGGCTCTTCGCTTTCGATCTCGAGCAGCGGATCGAGCGCGCCAAGGCTCAGCCGCCCATCCTTGTAGCTCGCGCGCAGCCGCGGGTGGACCAACGTAATCGAGCCAATCCCCGGACCGGTAAAGCCGACGACGGGCACCACTTCTACCCGTTCGATCGACAGGTCGGGCCGGGCCGGATCGCCAATGGTAAAATTGCGCAACACCTGCCGCGTTGGGCCGATCGAATCGATCTCGTAGCTCGCATCGATGCCCAGGCGGTTGAGCTCGGATTCGACGAGATTGCCCACGATGGTCTCGCGCGAGTGCCAAGTCAGTATGCTCGAGACCACCAGCAGTAAGATCAACACGAGCAGGAATTGCCAACGGCGGCGGCGCGGCCAGTAGCGCCGCGATCTGGCTGTGTTCTCCGGGATTTCTTCGGCATCCGCCATTGGTGCGCACTCTTGCGCCTTTCGCAATGCGAAGGCAATGCTGTGATCAATGGGTCGTAGCGGGGGCAATCTTGCCGCAAGCTGAAGAAACTGCTGGCAAACATTCAGGGCAAGGGCATTCGGGCCTGGGTCACCGCGCCCGGCTGCGCGAAAGACTGATCGGCGGCGGTCCAGAGGCACTGGCCGATTACGAACTGCTCGAATATCTGTTGTTTGCCGCGATCAGGCAGGGTGACACCAAGCCTGTGGCCAAGGCCTTGCTCAAGCGATTCGGGTCATTGGCCGGCGTGCTCAATGCCGATCCCGCTGCGCTGCAACAGGTAGAGGGCATCGGCGAAACCAGCGCCGCCGCGCTCAAGAGCGTGGCGGTGGCGGCGCGGCGCATGGCGCGCAGCGAAGTGCAGGGCAAGCCGGTGCTGGGTAGCTGGCAGTCATTGCTCGATTACCTGGCGATCGACATGGCGCACCTTACCGTCGAGCGTGTGCGCGTGCTCTATCTCGATGCGCGCAACCGGCTGGTCGACGATCATCATGTCGGCGATGGGTCGATCGACGAAGCCGCGATCCACCCGCGCGAGGTAATCCGCCGAGCGATGGACCTAGGTGCCAGCGCTTTGATCCTGGTCCACAATCACCCCAGCGGCAGCCCCGAGCCGAGCCGCGCCGATATCCAGATCACCGCCCGCATCGCCGAGGCGGGCCGGCTGCTGGGCATCACCGTGCACGATCACGTGATCATCGGGCGCGAAGGCCATGTGTCGCTGAGATCAAAAGGACTGATCTAGGGCAGTTTCCGCGCGAGACGGGAAAATTGCCATGGTGCCGGGCGCGCAACCCTTGCATTGCAGCGCCACTCGGCATAGCCGCCGCCCCAGTTCAGATTGCCACGCCGGAGTTTTCGATGGTCCCCCGCTATGCCCGCCCCGCCATGACTGCGATCTGGGAGCCAGAGGCGCGCTATCGCATCTGGTTCGAGATCGAGGCGCACGCCACCCAAAAGCTTGCCGAGCTGGGGGTTGTGCCGGAAAGTGCGGCCAGTGCATTGTGGGACTGGTGGGCAACCAATCCCGCCATCGATGTTGCCGCGATCGACGCCAAGGAAGCCGTGCTCAAGCATGATGTGATCGCCTTCCTCGATTGGGTGGCTGAGCAGGTCGGGCCCGAAGCGCGCTTTATGCACCAGGGCATGACTTCGAGCGATGTGCTCGACACCACGCTGGCGGTGCAACTCAGCCGTGCAAGCGATATCCTGCTTGATGACATGGACGCGCTACTCGCCGCGATCCGCCGACGTGCCGAGGAGCACAAATATACTCCTACAATCGGGCGTAGCCACGGCATCCATGCCGAACCGACCACATTCGGGCTCAAGCTGGCGCAGGCCTATGCCGAGTTTGACCGCTGCCGCACGCGGCTGGCGAATGCGCGCACCGAAATCGCCACCTGCGCCATTTCTGGTGCGATTGGCACCTTCGCCAATATCGATCCACAGGTGGAGGAATATGTCGCAGCGCAGCTTGGCCTTGCTGCAGAACCGGTTTCGACCCAGGTTATCCCGCGTGATCGCCACGCGATGTATTTCTCGACGCTGGCCGTTATCGCCAGCTCGATCGAACGGCTCGCGGTCGAAATCCGCCACCTGCAGCGCACCGAAGTACTGGAGGCGGAGGAATATTTTTCGCCCGGCCAGAAGGGCTCAAGCGCGATGCCGCACAAGCGCAACCCGATCCTGACCGAAAACCTCACCGGTCAGGCCCGCATGATCCGCAGCTATGCCCTGCCCGCACTGGAGAATGTCGCACTGTGGCACGAGCGCGATATCTCGCACTCTTCGGTCGAGCGCTTCATCGGGCCGGACGCCACGATCACGCTTGATTTCGCGCTCGCGCGGCTCACTGGCGTGGTCGACAAGCTGCTGGTTTACCCAGAACGGATGCAGAAGAATCTCGACCGGATGGGGGGCCTTGTTCATTCGCAGCGAGTCATGCTTGCGCTCACGCAGGCCGGCCTAACGCGCGACAACGCCTATCGCCTGGTTCAGCGCAACGCGATGAAGGTGTGGGAATCGGACGGTTCATTATCGCTGCTTGAACTGCTCAAGGCCGATGCGGAAGTTACCGCGGCGATGAGCGGCGCGGAACTCGAGGAACAGTTCAACCTGGACTACCACTTCAAGCATGTCGACACGGTTTTCGAGCGGGTGTTTGGCGGCTGACCGCTTGGCAGAAGCGCCGCCTAGACTCTGCCGAGAAAAGCCTTAGGCTCATCCAGGAGCGCTTGCAGGGAGAAGACTTATGCAGATTGTGCGCACGATAATCTGGGTGCTGATCCTGTTCGGATTGCTGCTGTTTTCCATCTTCAACTGGGACCCGGTCGAGGTGCGCCTGTGGAACAATCTGGTGCTGGAAACCAAGGTTCCGGTGCTGGTGATCGTGGCCTTCATGCTGGGCCTGCTGCCGATGTGGCTCTATCACCGCACTTCGCGCTGGAATCTGCACCGGCGGATCAGCTCGCTTGAGAACGCCGTGCGTTCGAACGCATTGAGCACCCGCCACAATCCGCCGTCCGCTGGCTCGGTGGGCGAAGGCACACAAGCTGACGACACGTTGAAACCCGGCGACAACTGATGGGCAACCCGGTTTACCTCGCGCTGGACGTGCCGCAGATCGATGCGGCCAAGGATCTGGTTTCAAAGGTCAAGTCGCACATCGGCGGGGTCAAGCTGGGGCTGGAGTTCTTCTGCGCGCACGGGCACCACGGGGTGCATGAAATCGCACATCTGGGCCTTCCCATTTTCCTCGACCTCAAGCTGCATGACATTCCCAACACCGTGGCCGGCGCTATGCAGGCCATCCACGTACTGGAACCTGCGATCGTCACCGTCCATGCTGGCGGCGGGCGGGCGATGATGGAAGATGCCAAGGCCGCTGCTTCAAATGGCACCAAGGTGGTTGCCGTCACCATGCTCACCAGCCTTGATGAGCGCGATATGGCGCGCACGGGCATAGGCGGCAGCGCGCATGACCAGGTGCTGCGCCTGACAGAGCTGGCGCATGCTGCCGGACTCGACGGGATCGTGTGTTCGGGCCACGAGCTGAAGGCCGTTCACAAGCAATGGAAGGACGGTTTCTTTGTCGTTCCGGGTCTGCGCCCGGGCGGGAAGGCGACTGGCGACCAGAAGCGCGTCGTCACCCCGCGCCAGGCCCGTGATGACGGGGCCAGCGTGCTGGTTATAGGGCGCCCGATCAGCCGCGCGGAAGATCCGCTTGCAGCTGCAAGGGCGATAGAGGCGACGCTTTAAGGCAAGGCATGGGCGTGAGAATCAAGATCTGCGGGCTTTCGACCCCCGAGACGGTGGAAGCTGCCATCGCAGCGGGCGCAACGCATATCGGGCTCAATCTCTATGAGCCCAGCCCGCGCTTTGTCCCGCTCGGCACGGCTGCGGAGCTGTGCGAGCTGGCGCGAGGGCGAATCAAGGTGGTGATGCTGCTGGTTAACGCCGATCCTGAATTCACCGCACGCGCCATCGCCACGATCAAGCCCGACGCGGTCCAGTTTCATGGCAGCGAAACCCCCGAATGGTGCGGGCTTGTGCGCGACAGGAGCGGGCTTGAAGTGTGGAAAGCGCTTGGCATGAAGGACGCCGGTACGCTGGAGCGCAGCGCGGCCTACACCGGCAAGGTTGACCGGCTGTTATTCGATGCCCCGGCCAAGGCCATGCCCGGCGGCACGGGTGAGACATTCTCGTGGGACCTGCTCAAGGGATACCGGCACACGATCGACTGGGCGATGGCAGGCGGATTGACGCCGGAAAATGTCGCCGATGCGATCCGCCAGACTGGTGCGCCGCTGGTCGATACGTCCTCTGGCGTTGAGACCGCGCCCGGCATCAAGGATGTGGACTTGATCCACGCCTTCTGCAAAGCGGCGCAGTTGATATGACTGACATCAAGAATTCCTTCCGTAACCAGCCGGATGAACGCGGCCATTTCGGCCAGTTTGGCGGGCGTTTTGTCGCCGAAACGCTGATGCCGCTGGTGCTCGATTTGGAGCGGGAGTATCGCGCCGCACAGGCCGACCCCGCGTTTCAGGCCGAGTTTGACGACCTGCTTGAGCATTACGTAGGTCGCCCCAGCCCACTCTATTTCGCGCCGCGCCTCACCGAAGCGCTCGGCGGCGCGCAAGTCTGGTTCAAGCGCGACGAGCTCAACCACACCGGTGCGCACAAGATCAACAATTGCATCGGGCAGATCCTGCTCGCCATGCGCATGGGCAAGACGCGCATCATCGCGGAAACCGGCGCGGGCCAGCACGGGGTTGCCACCGCCACAGTCTGCGCGCGCTTCGGCCTGCCCTGCGTAATCTACATGGGTGCGACCGACGTGGCGCGGCAGGCGCCAAATGTATTCCGCATGAAATTGCTGGGCGCAGAGGTGATCCCCGTCACCAGCGGCGCGGCGACGCTCAAGGACGCGATGAACGAGGGGCTGCGCGACTGGGTCGCCAACGTCCACGACACCTTCTACATCATCGGCACCGCCGCCGGCCCGCACCCCTACCCCGAGATGGTGCGCAATTTCCAGAGCGTGATCGGCAAGGAAGCGCGCGCGCAGATGCTTGACCGGGTAGGCCGCCTGCCCGATTTGCTGGTCGCGGCGATCGGCGGCGGATCGAACGCGCTGGGGCTGTTCCATCCGTTCCTTGACGATACGGACGTGAAGATGCTGGGCGTCGAGGCGGCGGGCTATGGGCTTGACGGCGATCAGCACGCGGCATCACTGCTCGGCGGATCGCCCGGCATCCTGCACGGCAACAAGACCTATCTGCTGCAGGACGCGGACGGCCAGATCACCGAAGGCCACTCGATCAGCGCGGGGCTCGACTATCCCGGCATTGGCCCGGAACACGCCTGGCTGAAGGAATCGGGCCGGGTGGAATATACCGCCGTCACCGATGACGAAGCGCTGGAAGCCTTCCAGCTGCTGTGCCGGACCGAAGGCATCATCCCCGCGCTCGAGCCCAGCCACGCCATCGCGGCAGTCGCGAAAATCGCGCAGGATATGCCCAAGGACGCGATCATCCTCGCCAACCTCTGCGGCCGCGGCGACAAGGACATCTTCACCGTGGCGGAAAAGCTGGGAGTGGAGCTTTGACCCGCCTCTCCTCAGCCTTCGCCAAATCACACCCCGCGCTCGTGTGCTTCATCACCGCAGGCGATGGTGACACTGCGGCCAATCTCGATGCGCTTGTCGAAGGCGGCGCGGATGTGATCGAGCTGGGCATGCCCTTCACCGATCCGATGGCCGATGGCCCCGCGATCCAGGCCGCCAATCTGCGCTCACTGGGCGCGGGCACCACCACCGCCGACGTGCTGCGCTACGCCACCGAATTCCGCGCCCGGCACCCGCAAGTGCCGCTGGTGCTGATGGGCTATGCC
>LOET01000003.1 GCA_001515985.1 Sphingomonadales bacterium BRH_c3
CACCGCCGACTGGTGCGTCACCTGCAAGGTCAATGAAAGCGTGGCGATCGATCGTGAAGCGACCAAGGCTGCGTTCGATAGGGCTGGCGTGATCGCCATGGTGGGGGACTGGACCCGCCGCGATGCAGCGATCAGCACTTTCCTGACCGCACAGGGCGCGGCGGGCGTGCCGCTCTATCTGTGGTACGAGCCGGGCGCGCAGGCCGAGCAGCTGCCGCAGGTGTTGACGGCTGACATGCTTATTGAACGGGCGCAGCGTCCCCGCTGATTGTTTCTGCCGGTGCGGAGGCGATACAGCTCTCGATCAAAACGCCGGGGCGCGGGCTCGGGTTGAGAACCACGCGGCCTGCGCCGGGAATGGTAACGGCCACTTCGCGCCTTCCGGTGAGCACTTCCCAGTCTGGATCGCTGGCGGGTAATTCTGCCTGCCACAGCCATTCACCATCCACCTCGGTCGCGTCGATTGGAATGCGTGATATATGCCCGTTGCCGATCAGGGCAGCAAAGGCCTTGGCGTTGGCATCTGCCTGCGCATAGCGCGTGAGCCTGATTGTGGGGACGCCCTGAGCTTCGATGCAGCCGAGAGAGATGAGCGAGGGCTCACCCGCTATCCCGTAAATGATCCGGGCAGGAACGGCGCTATCAGCCCAGATTGCACCCTCGGTATCGGGCGAATCGATCGGCTCGGACGGACCACGGGGCGCCGCAGGTTCGCTGACGGCGATATCGGCATCGGTTGGCGGCGGCTTGCAGGCGGCCAGCATTCCCACGGACGCGCTCAGAACAAGGCAGGCCGTGGTCCGCAGCCTAGCGCGCCTTGATAAAGGTTCGAATGTCATCGGAAAGCTTTTGCCGGTCCTCGTCGCGTACATACATCATGTGACCGGCATCATAATATTCCCAGGTGATCCGATCCTGCGGCATGCCGGTGCGGCTGAGCGAATATTCGGCGGCGAAAAAGGGCGTTGCAAAATCATACCAGCCCTGCGCCACGAACACCCGCATCTGTGAATTTTCGCGCAGCGCCCTGCCCAGATAGGGTGCGACATTGAGATAGGCATTGGTGTCCCGTCCACCCTCCAATTTCCAGTCCCAGTCGTTCACCCCGCCGATGGTGATATAATCGCGCTCGGTCTGATAGCCGATGGTGCCGCGCAGGAAATGGTTGGCGGCGGCGGTATAGCCCCCGTCAATACCGTAGAAGCTGGGATCATTGTCAGGCCCTTCACCGGCATTGTCGTAATCCTTGCCGGTATAGCGGCTGTCGAGCCGCCCGACGGTCAAGCCCCGATCGCGCAGCAGTTCCTTGTAAAACCGGTTGGGGATGACGCGCAGATCGGCGCTTTCGAGATATTGTTCGGAAAGCCCGGTCAACCGCGCCAACTCCTTGCGGATCAAGGCGCGTTCGTCGGCGCTTGCCTTCTGACCCTTGAGCAGGAAGGCGGCATAGGGGCCGATGGCAAACTGCCGCGCCTCCTCGGCAAAGGCGGCTGCCGAAGTGCCTTCGGCCTTGCCGTGATAGAGCGCCGTCACTGCAAAGCTGGGCAGGTTGGTGATATAACCCAGCTCGTTGCCTTCGGTATCGGCACCGGCGGCGAAATCGAGGATTGTCGAGATCAGGATCACGCCATTGAGCGCGACATCGTTATAGCCACCCTCCAGTTCGTTGACGACAGCGGCAGAGCGGGTGGTGCCGTAGCTTTCTCCGCCAAGAAATTTTGGGCTGTTCCAGCGATCGTTTTCGCTCAGCCATTTGCGGATCACCCTGGCGACCAAGGCGGCATCCTGGCTTACCCCCCAGTAATCCTTGGGATCGGTCTCGCCGATGGTATGGCTGAAGCCCGTGCCGACGGGATCGATGAACACCAAATCGGTGACGTCGAGGATCGAATCGGGATTATCGAGGATGGGGTAGGGCGGTGCACCATCGTCGCGCGCGTCAGAGGGGATCGCGACGCGCTTCGGGCCGAACGCCCCCATCTGGAGCCACAGCGAGGCAGAGCCGGGCCCGCCGTTGAACAGGAAGGTCACGGGCCGGTTCGGGTCTTTGGGTTCAGCGATGTAGGATGTGGTGACAATCGCCGCCTTGGGTGTGCCTTTGTCATCTTTCAGCACCTGTTCGGCCACCGTGGCGGTATAGCGCATGGTGCGCCCGCCGAAGGTGCCGCTGAAGCTCTTGCTGGCGGAGTTTGGCTTGTATTCGACCGCTGCTGCGGCAGGTTTGGGCTCGGTCTCTTCATCTGCCCGGGCAGCGGAAGAAACGACTGTGAGCGATAGCGCGGCAAGCGCCGCAGCAAGGGTGCGTGAAATCATGCGCGAAGGTCTATGTGACTTGCCCGGTGAAATCAATCGACGCTGATATCACCGCATTTTCCGCGAAGTCCTGCCGTATCGCATCTTGCGCGTGCCGGGGCGGCCTTCGGTGCTTTTGCCGACGATGGGCGCTTTCTTCTCGCCATCGGGCAAACCCAGTTCCTCATTCTCCAGCCGCCGGATTTCATCGCGCAGGCGGCCCGCTTCCTCGAACTCCAGATCGGCGGCAGCGGCGCGCATCTTCTTTTCCAGCTCCTCGATGTAGGCACGCAAATTGTGGCCGACCAGATTGTTGCGCCCGTCTTCCGCATCGATCTCCACCAGCACCCCGTCGCGGCTGGCGGTATCGGCGACGATATCGTGAATGGAGCGCTTGATGCTTTCGGGCGTAATCCCGTGCGCCTGATTGAAGGCGTGTTGCTTTTCGCGCCGACGGTCGGTTTCGGCCATGGCGCGTTCCATGCTGCCGGTGATCCGGTCGGCATAGAGGATAACCCGCCCGTCGACATTGCGCGCGGCGCGCCCGATGGTCTGGATCAGCGACGTCTCACTGCGCAGGAAGCCCTCCTTGTCGGCGTCGAGGATCGCCACCAGCCCGCATTCGGGGATGTCCAGCCCCTCGCGCAGCAGATTGATCCCCACCAGCACGTCATAGACGCCGAGGCGTAGGTCGCGGATCAACTCGATCCGCTCGAGCGTTTCGACGTCCGAATGCATGTAGCGCACCCTGATGCCCGCCTCGTGCATGAATTCGGTCAGATCCTCGGCCATGCGCTTGGTCAGCGTGGTGACGAGCGTGCGATAGCCAAGCGCCGCCGTGGCGCGGCACTGTTCGATGCAATCCTGCACCTGATCCTCGACCGGGCGGATCTCGACCGGCGGATCGATCAGTCCGGTGGGGCGGATCACCTGTTCGGCGAATACCCCGCCGGTCTGCTCCATTTCCCACCCGCCGGGCGTGGCGGAAACCGCGATCGTCTGCGGGCGCATCGCGTCCCATTCGTTGAATCTCAAGGGTCGGTTGTCGATGCAGCTGGGCAGGCGGAAACCGTATTCGGCCAGCGTGATCTTGCGGCGATGATCGCCCTTGGACATCGCCCCGATCTGCGGCACCGTCTGGTGGCTTTCATCGACGAACAGCAGCGCATTTTCGGGCAGGTATTCGAACAGCGTCGGCGGCGGCTCGCCCGGCAACCGCCCGGTGAGGAAGCGGCTGTAATTCTCGATTCCTGCGCAGCTGCCGGTGGCCGCGATCATCTCGAGATCGAAATTGGTGCGCTGCTCGAGCCGCTGGTGTTCGAGCAGCTTGCCCTCCGCCTCCAGCTCCTTCAGCCGCTCGGCCAGCTCGAACCGGATCGCCTCGGTCGCCTGCTTCATCGTCGGGCCGGGGGTGACATAGTGCGAATTGGCATAGACCCGCACTTTTTCCAGGCTGGCGCCCTTCTTGCCGGTGAGCGGATCGAATTCGCTGATCTCCTCGATCTCGTCGCCGAAAAAGCTGATCCGCCACGCCATGTCTTCATAGTGGCTGGGAAACAGTTCCAGACTGTCGCCGCGTACACGAAAACTGCCGCGCGCAAAGGCGGTATCGTTGCGCTTGTATTGCAGCGCCACCAGCTTGCGGATCAACTCGCGCTGATCGACCGTGCTGCCTTGCTTGATGTCGAACACCATCGCCGAATAGGTCTCGACCGAGCCGATGCCGTAGAGGCAGGAAACCGAGGCAACGATCACCACATCGTCCCGCTCCAGCAGCGCGCGCGTGGCCGAATGGCGCATCCGGTCGATCGCTTCGTTTACGCTCGATTCCTTCTCGATATAGGTATCACTGCGCGGCACATAGGCCTCAGGCTGGTAGTAATCGTAATAGGAGACGAAATACTCGACCGCATTTTCGGGAAAGAAGCTCTTGAACTCGCCATAGAGCTGCGCGGCGAGGATCTTGTTGGGCGCGAGCACCAGCGCGGGGCGCTGCATCTGCTCGATCACCTTGGCCATGGTGAAGGTCTTGCCCGATCCGGTTACGCCCAGCAGAACCTGGGTCTGCTCGCCCTCTTGCGCTGCCCGGACCAGTTCTGCGATCGCCGTTGGCTGATCGCCGGCCGGTTCGTATTCGCTCACCAGCTTGAATGCGCGGCCGCCATCCGCCTTGTCAGGGCGGGCGGGGCGGTGCGGCGTGAAGTCGCCGCTTGTGTCGGGCTCGTCCAACCCTCTGCGGATCACCAGTTCTGCCATGCGGAACATATGGGGGACATCGGCGCGAATGGCAACGCTGCGTTGGCACCCTATGCCGCGTCTGTTAGAGTAGCCATCTGGTTGATGGAAAGATATGACATGCGCTACCGGATCTTGTTCGCTTTGGCTGCAACGTCGGTGCTCGCTGCTTGCGGGGGTCCGGGGGACGAAGGTAAAGCGGGCAGCGACGAATCCGTCTCGATGGAAGATGTCGCCGCAAGGGCTAAGGCCAACGCTGTCAGGCCCAAGCCCGGCCAGTACCGGGTAACAATGGACGTGCTTGAAGTGAATATTCCCGGCGCTCCTGAAGGCACCGTCTCGATGATGCGTAACATGATGGGGGGGCAGACACATACCTATTGCCTGCGCCCGGAAGACGTCGATAATGGCTTCGAGGAAATGGCGAGGCAGGGGCAGGAGGGCGATTGCAACTTCCAGCGCTTCGATGTCGATGGCGGCCGGTTCGACGCGCAAATGACCTGCAAGGACAGTGGGCGGGGCGCCATGACAATGACCATGACAGGGCAGGGCACTCCGACCAGTTCCGAAGTTGACATGACAATGAATGGCAACATGGCCGGCATGGGCGAATCCACCATTCGGATGAAGGCGCGGCATGAGCGGATCGGCGAGTGCTAATACCTCCCCTGACCTGATCCCGAAATCTGCGCTTGACCTGCCGATCAAGCAGGGAATTGCCCAGATCAGGGTTATCGCTTGAGCATAAGCACTTACAATTGGCTCCGATCTGGAGCGAATTTGATATGCTGCTGCCGAGCGCCGATTGGCGCCAGCCATTTCAATTGCACCGAAATGGCCACAACTTGCAGTGAATCAGATATTTAGAGCAGGCAGCTTGGCCTGCATGGCTAACGCACAACCGCTTCACTTCATCGATCCATCAAGCCGGTCACGGGCCGAACTTGCGCAGTTGGGTTTCGCGCTCGGGCACCATACGGAGGTCTATGGTGATATCGACGACCTTGCCGCCCATCCGCCGCGCGGAGGCATCATCCTGGCACGCGACGATGTGGTGGGCAAAGGTGTTGCCGCGATGATCGCCAGGCTGGGGCAGATCGGGGTGAGCCTGCCGGTCGTTGCGATGGCAGAATATGCTGAGGCAAGCCGGATTGTCGCCGCGATCAAGGCGGGTGCGCTTGATTATCTCACCATGCCGATCGAACCGGCGTATTTTGCCGAAGCGCTGGCGCGGATCGCCAAGGAAGCGCGAAGCTATAGCGAAGCGCAGCAGCGCATGATCGATGCGCGCCGCCGGATCGCAGGCCTTTCTGCCCGCGAGCGCGAAGTGCTCGACTGGCTGACCCGCGGCAGCAGCAACAAGACCATCGCGCGCGAGCTCGATATCAGCCCGCGTACGGTCGAGATCCACCGCTCCAACATGATGTCCAAGCTGGGCGCGGCGCATGCCGCCGAAGCTGTGCGGCTCATGCTGGAGGCGCGACTGGACGATGCCGCCTGAGCAGCGATCAGCGGCAGAAACCGCCGCCGCCAATTTCCAGATGCAGGTGATCGCGATGCGCCGCATTGTACTGCGGCCCCAATACCGTGCCAAAGCGCTTGCACGCACTTGCGTGCACCACGCGCAGGAATTCGCGTTCTTCGCGGCTCCCATCCGCCCATCCGCCCAGCACGCTGATGCGGCGGCCGTCTGCAAGCACGAAGCCGGCGACATCGATTGCCTCAGCCGTGGCGTGGGCCGATCGGCGTTCAGTCCCCGCAACGTTGCGGCAGGTATAGCTGCCCATAGTCTCGATCCGGGCAATCGGACTGCCAAGAATCTGGCGGGCTGCCCGATCCACCCCGAACCGCGCCCATTCGGCAAACACTTGTGCCGTGCGGCACTGGACCGCGCCGATATTACTCACGCCCAATTGCGACTGATCGCCGCGCACGGCGGATAATTGCACTGCGCCTGTAACGGCGCAGCCGGGGCCGTCAAAGCGATCGGGCAGGGCAGAGAAACGCGATCCGGTATCGTTCAGCCCTGCCAGGCACATTTGCGTATCGGGGTTGACGGCGAGCGGGCGGGGCGCCGATTGCGGGGCCCGGCGCGAGCTTTCAGGCACCGCACCGCAGGCGGCGAGTGCCGCAGTGGCCAGGATAAGGAGAAGCTTGCGTGCGCACATGGCGGCGATTGTCCGCAATCATGGTTAATCAATGGTAAACGCGCGTTATTCAGGCAATTCTTCCGCAACCTGCTCCCACAGTTCGATCTTCACCCCGTCAGGATCGAGCACCCAGGCGAACTTGCCATAACCCTCGTCGACCTGATCGAGCACCTTCACACCGCGCTTCTTGAGCAGCTTGAGAAAGCCGCCAAGATCGTCGACCCTGAGGTTGACCATGAAGCCGCCTGTTCCGGGCTTGAAATAGGTATCGTCCTTGAAATGGCTGATCAGCGAATAGGGGTTTTCCTTGGGCTCATCCGCCCAGGCGAGCTGCGGGCCGTATGGCCCATCGATCCCCAGCTTGTCGCGATACCATTCGCGCGTAACGTCCGGGTCTTTCACGACGTAGAACACACCGCCCAATCCGGTAATTCTGGCCATCTCCACTTCTCCTTACGTCAGAAGGAGGGAATGGACGATTGCGGGCTGGCTGGCGAGTCCCTTGTATCGCTAGAACCGGGTTGTGAATTCGATCAGCGATTGCGGCATCAGATCGAGCAGGGCGATTTCAATCATCTTGTCCAATCCGGTCACGATCATCAATCCAACCGTCAGCAGGGCCACACCGAAAATCGGCTTGGCGTAGCGGGCGATGGTTTGCATTGCCTGGCCACGTTCTTTCAAGGCACGGCGCGATCCATAGGCAAAGGCGAGGATCGAGGCCGCCACGCCCAGGCCGAACACCAGGAAGATCAGCATACTGGCAGCGAGGTTCTCACCCTGGCTTGCAGCCGCAATCGCAACCCCCAGCGTGGGGCCGACACATGGCGCCCACACCACGCCCAGCAGCAAGCCGACCACGAATTGACCGCCTGCGCCGTCGCCGCTGATCTTCTGCAGTCGCTGATGCCCGAAATTGGAAACGGGCGCAGCCGCGGCGCTGATCGCAGCCTGCATCCTTGGCATCAGCAGCACCGCGCCAGCCAGCGCCAACAGGACCCCAGCGCCGAGCCGGACTGCCTGTTCATTTATGCCGATCGAGTAACCGAACGCTATCACGCTGAAGCCGAACAGCGTGAAGCTGGTTACCAGACCGGCAGACAATGCCAGTGGCCCGGCTTTGCTCTTGCCCAGTGCCGAAGCGACCAGGATCGGCACCAGCGGCAGGACGCAGGGATTGAGGATCGTCACCAGTCCGGCGACGAAAGCGAGCAACACGCTTGAAATCATGTCAGGCAGGCGAGCGGGCGGAGAGCACCAGGAACGCCATCAGATCGCATCGAACACGAGTTTGCGCAGCCGGGTACGGTCAGTTTCCGCGATTGAGCGGGCCACTTCCTTTTCACCCTTGAACACCAGGATGGTCGATTGGCGGGGGATGCGGTGCGCGCGCAGGAAATCCTTGTCCTTATCGAAATTGACCTTGACGAAGGTTACATTGGAAAGGCGCTTGTCCTCGCGCAATTCGTCAAGGATCGGCTCTTGCGCGCGGCAGGTGGGGCACCATGTCGCATAGACATCCACCACTATGGCATCGCCGGATTGCTGGGCCTTGGCAAAACCCTGAGCGGAATAATCGACCCATCCTTCACGCGAGTCGCTGGCTGCAAGACTGAATGCACCGAACATGAAAGAGGCGACGGCGGCAATGATGGCGAAAAAGCGTAACATCAACAAACTCCGGTATTAAGCGGAGTCTATCTCCGCTCTTTACCCGCAGTTCGCCGTGGAGCTTCAAAAGGTTACAGCCTCAATAGCCGCTCGCCTGCCCATCCTTGCGCATTTCGGTGGCCCCGGTCAGCACGCCGGTTTCGGGATCGCGCGCAATCGCCTGGTATCCGCCGAACATGATCCCGTTATCGACCACTTCGACATTGTGGCCCATCTCGCGCAGTCTGGTGACGGTCGACGCCGGAATGCCCGGTTCGACAAAAAGCGTGCCGAGCGGATCCTTCGCGGGGCCGCTGGCGGGTTCGGTCGGCTGGCGCCCGCCATCATGATTGAGCCGTGCCGCATCGCCTGCCTCCTGCAGGTTCATGCCGTAATCCACCAGATTGATCAGCACCTGCACATGCCCCTGCGGCTGCATCCCGCCGCCCATCAGCCCCAGCGTCATGTATGGCTTGCCGTCCTTCTTCACGAAGGCGGGGATGATCGTCTGGAACGGGCGCTTGGCGGGCGCATAGGCATTGGCGTGCGCAGAATCGAGGCTGAACAGCTCGCCGCGGTCCTGGAACATGAAGCCGAGGCCGTCAGGGGTGAGCCCGCTACCCATGCCGCGATAGTTGGACTGGATCAGGCTGACCATCAGCCCGTCCTTGTCCACCACTGTAAGGTAGGTGGTGTCACCCGGCCCTTCCAGCTTGGGCTCTGGCAATGGGTCGCCGGGTGCGAATTCGGGCGTTGCCCTGTCAGGATCGATCAGCGCGAAGCGCGCCTTGCCGTATGCGTCGCTCAGCAGCTCCATCGGGAAGGGCGCGTAACCCGGATCGGCATAAAACTTTGCAACATCGGCATAGGCGAGGCGCTTCGCCTCGGTAATGTAATGGATCACTTGCGGGCTGCCGCGCTCCCATTGCGAGAGGTCCACGTTCTTGAGAATGCTGACCATCTGGAGCGCCGCGAAACCTTGTGAATTGGGCGGCAGTTCGCACAGTTCGTAACCCTTGCGATAGGCGGTGCAGGCAGGCTCGACCCATTCGCTGCGGTGGGCCGCGAAATCTTCCAGCGTATAGGCGCTGCCCTGCCGCTGGAGATAATCGACCATCACCTGCGCGCTCTGGCCGCTGTAGAACTCGTCGCGGCCGTTTTGCGCGATCCGCTCCAGCGTATTGGCGAGATCGGGATTCTTGAAGATCTCACCCGCCTTTGGTGCACCATTGGCGAACCACGTGGCCTGGGCATTGGTGAAATCGAACTGGTCGGCGCGGGCTTTGAACGCGCGCAGGTTGCGTGCGAAATATTCGCCTATCACCGGAGCTATGGGGTGCCCTTCGCGGGCGTATTTGATGGTGGGCGCAAGCACGTCTGCCATCGGAAGCTGGCCAAAGCGGTTGTGCATCTCGAACCAGCCATCGACCGTGCCGGGGATGGTAACCGGCAGCGGCCCAAGCGGCGGCAGGCTGTCCGCCTCACCCAGCTTGGCCTTGAGCTGATCAAGCGTCTGGTTTTGCGGTGAGCGGCCCGATCCGTTGAGGCCATAGAGCTTTTCGGTTGCAGGATCGTAGATGATCGCGAACAGGTCGCCGCCGATACCGTTGCCGGTCGGCTCCATCAGGCCCAGCGCCGCATTGGCCGCGATCGCTGCATCCACCGCATTGCCGCCGCTTTTGAGGATGTCGAGCGCGATTTGCGTTGCCAGCGGATGCGCGGTTGCGGCCATGCCGTGCTGCG
>LOET01000004.1 GCA_001515985.1 Sphingomonadales bacterium BRH_c3
ATGGCCGGATCACGCCGCAGGGGGAGCGTATTGCGTCCTTGCCGATGGACCCTGTGTCTGCCGCTGCGGTGCTGCTGGGGGCGGAGGCTGGCCAGGCCGGGCAGGTGGCGAAACTGGTGCTGTTGCTTCAGGAGCGCGGGCTGGGTGGGCGCGCTGAGGACTTGCTGCAACGGATGCAGCGCTGGAATGGCGAGCGTGGAAGCCGCGCTGAGGCATCGCGCAAGCTGGCGGCGCGATGGGCCAGTGCGGCGGAAAAGCTAGTCCCCGCGAAGGATCGTACAGCCGCCAATCCCGCGATCTTCATTGCGCTGGCCCGGCCCGACTTCGTGGCCAAACGCCGTGACGCATCGGGTGAGCAATGGCTTTCGGCAGGGGGCAGGGGGTTCCAGCTTGACGCGGCATCTCCGCTGGCACGCGCCGAATGGCTGGTGATTGGCGACGCACAAGGCCAGGCCAAGGGTGCGCGGATCACCGCCGCCGCTGAATTGAGCGCGCAGGAGATCGAACAACACCTTGCTGGCAGGATCGAGAAACGCTCAATAATCCGCTGGAACAAGGACGAAAATCGGATCGAGGCGCGGTTGGAACGCCGGCTTGGCGCGATCACGCTGGCAAGCGGCCCCGACCCCGATCCCTCTGCCGAAGCGCTTGTGGATAAGCTTGTGGACATAGCGGTGGAGAAGCTGGGGGAACTGCTCCCGGCAAGCCTGCTGGCGCGGGCGCGCTTCGCCGGGATCGAGGGTCTGGAGATCGGAAACCTGCGAACCAATGCCGTGCTGTGGCTGCGCCCTTTGCTGGACGGGCGGCGCGATCTCGACCTGCCGCGCGGCAGGATCGTTGACGCCGTTCTGGGCCAGCTCGACTGGGACAGCCGCCAGCGGCTCGATCGTGCGGCGCCGCGCGAATTCATCTCGCCAGCCGGTACGCACCATCCGATCGACTATGCGGGCGAGGATGCGCCCAGTGCAGAGGTGCGGGTGCAGGCACTGTTCGGGCTCGACCGGCATCCGATGGTGGGGGATACGCCGCTGTTGCTCAAGCTTACCAGCCCGGCAGGCCGCCCGATCCAGTCAACCCGCGATCTGCCGGGTTTCTGGCGCGGCAGCTGGGCAGATGTGAAAAAGGACATGAAGGGTCGCTATCCCAAACATCGCTGGCCGGATGAGCCATGGGCGGAAAAACCCAGCCTCAAGACCAAAAACGCCTTCAATCGCAGCGAGAGTTGAATTAGGGGCACCGCATGAGCGCGAGAATCTATCAGAGACCGAAGAACGCCATGCAGTCAGGCAAGGCGCGCACGCAGGAATGGGTGCTCGAATTCGAGCAATCCGAAGCGCGGCGCCCCGATCCGCTGATGGGCTGGACCGGCAGCGGCGATACGCAGGCGCAGGTTTCGCTGTCCTTTCCGAGCAAGGATGCGGCAAGGGCTTATGCCGAGAAATACGGCATTGCGGCGCGTGTCCATGCCACGCCGCCCAAGGCGCTGAAACTGCAGGCCTACGCAGACAATTTTCGCTGAGATTGTTTCCGCACGCCCATCCGGGCGCGCGATCCTCGGTGCTATTCCCTCCGCTGTGCTGCGGGGCACCTGCGGGCGGCCGGTCGGCCTTTGGATACCGCGACCTTAAGTGGGCTGCCTTTGCGGTTGAATTCTTCGCACTTCGCGGCCATATGCGCCTCGGGAGTCGGTCGGACGTTCGCGTCCGCTCACCGGGTCAGGTCCGGAAGGAAGCAGCCCAGGTGGATGGCAGCGGGTCGGCCGGCTCCTTTAGCGTTTTGCGCCGGTGCTGTTCTTCAGCAAGAACGCCTGGCTCCTTTTCCATGCATTTATGCGGTCAGGTGGCATGACAATGCTGCGCCAAGCGCGTAGCAAGCAGGCATGGGTGATTCACCGGATAATTCGGATACCCCGCCCTGGGATCAGGAGCAGGAGGACGAGAAGGCGAGCGCCGCCGAACTCGAGGCAGCTGGCCAGTCGGCCATGTTTGGCGATCCCGCTCCGGCTCCGGCGCCAGAGCCGGGTGTAGTAATTGCGGCAGAACCCAAGCCGGCCGCGCCTCCCATGAGCCAGCCCTATCGTGTGCTCGCGCGCAAATACCGCCCGCAGACCTTCAGCGAATTGATCGGGCAGGATGCGATGGTGCGCACGCTGGCCAATGCGATCGAGCGCGACCGGCTGGCGCATGCCTTCCTGATGACGGGCGTGCGCGGGGTGGGCAAGACCTCGACCGCGCGGCTGATTGCCAAGGCGCTCAACTGCGTCGGGTCAGACGGCCAGGGCGGACCCACGATCGATCCTTGTGGCAAGTGCGAGCCGTGCATCGCCATTGCTGAAGGGCGCCATATCGATGTGATCGAGATGGATGCTGCCAGCCACACCGGCGTGGACGATGTGCGCGAAATCATCGAGGCGGTGCGCTATTCGGCGGTCTCGGCGCGCTACAAGATTTATATCATAGACGAAGTCCACATGCTCAGCCGCAATGCTTTCAACGCCTTGCTCAAGACGCTGGAAGAGCCGCCCGCCCATGTGAAGTTCCTCTTCGCCACCACAGAGGTCGAAAAGCTGCCGGTTACGGTGCTCAGCCGCACCCAGCGTTTCGATTTGCGCCGGATCCCGTCCGAGCTGCTGCAACAGCATTTCGCCATGATATGCGACAAGGAAGGGGTCGAAGCAGAGGCAGAGGCGTTACACATCATCGCCAATGCTGCCGAAGGATCGGTGCGTGACGGCCTTTCGATCCTAGACCAGGCGATAGCCCATGCCGATATGGGGGACGGGGGCAAGGTTACTGCGGCGCGGGTGCGCGACATGCTGGGACTGGCCGACAAGAGCGCTCAACGGCGCTTGCTTGGGCACCTGCTCGGCGGCGATGCCAAGGCGCTGCTCGATGCGGTGGAGGAACAATATGCGCTGGGGGTTGAGCCCATCGCCCTGATGCGCGGTTTGATGGATCTGATCCACCGCATCACCTTGGCGCAGGTTTCGGGGGCGGAACCAGACGCCCCGTCATCCGAAGAACGGGCCGCGCTGGCTGAATTTGCGCAGCGCCTGTCAGCAGCGCAGCTTCACCGCCTGTGGCAATTGCTGCTGAAGGGTCATGAGGAAGTGCGCCAGGCGCCCGATCCGCTGGTTTCGGCGCAGATGGCGCTGCTGCGGGTGATGCACGCAGCCGACATGCCCGATCCCGGCAAATTGGCGAAGCAGATCGAAGCATTGGCCGAACGCGGCGTTGCCCCCGCTGCAAGCTTTTCGGAATCGCAACCGGCCGGCTCTGCTCCCGGTGAGGGAGCGCATTCAGAGGCGGCGGATTGGGCCGGGCTTGTGCAGCAGGTTGAAGACAGCGGGCAAATGCGTTTGGCGCAGCTCATGCGTGACTGGATGCGCGTGGTCGAGCTTGCGCCAGAACGCCTGATCTATCAGGTGGCCGATGGCTTGGCCGAAGATCCTGGCCCCGAATTGCGCGAATGCCTGTTTCGGCTGACCGGAAGACGATGGCAGGTTGAGCGCGGCGACGGCGAGGCATCCCCCACCTTGCGCGAGCAGGAGCAGGCCGCAAAACTTGCCCGTGAAGAACAAATTCGGGAACATCCGCTGGTCAAGGCCGCTTTTGAAGCGTTCCCTGATGCGGAACTGCTGAGTGAGGGCGAGAATATCGCCCGGGCCGGTGGAAGCAAATGGAGTAGGTAACCCCCCAAAATGAAATCTATGGAAGAGATGATTCAGGCCGCACAAAAGGCAGCCGAAACGATCCAGACCCAGATGAACGAAATGCAGGCCAAGCTTGATGCGATCGAGGTCGAGGGGCAGGCTGGCGGCGGGCTGGTGAAAGTGCGCGCCAGCGCCAAGGGCCGCATTCTGGGCGTGACGATCGACGAAAGCCTGATGAAGCCGGAAGAGAAACAAATGGTCGAGGATCTGGTCACCGCAGCCTTCAACGATGCGCGCGACAAGGCCGATCGCGTATCGAACGAGGAAATGCAGAAGATTCAGGGCGGGATGGGCCTGCCGCCGGGGTTCAATTTGCCAGGCATGGGCTGAGCGTGATTGTGCTATAAACCTGGCGATCGGAGATCGGGGAGTTGATACGATGGCAACTTTGATGAATGACAATGGTTCTGGTTCGGATGCGGATATTCGCGCGCAGGTCAGCGACGAGGAATGGCAGGTTCGGGTTGATCTTGCCGCTGCCTATCGCCTGGTTGCGCTGTATGGCTGGGATGATCTGATCTTCACCCATCTTTCGGCCCGCGTTCCGGGGCCGGAACATCATTTCCTGATCAATCCCTACGACATGATGTTTGAGGAAATCACCGCGTCCTCGCTAGTCAAGATCGATGTCGAGGGGCAGCCGGTTATCCCCACCTCGCATCCGGTCAATCCGGCCGGTTTCACGATCCATTCCGCGCTGCACATGAACTGTGAGGATGCGCATGCGGTGATGCATCTTCATACTCCCGCCGGGCAGGCAGTCAGCGCCATGGCTGACGGGCTGATGGAGCATACGCAGACCAGCATGATCGCGCGCTCCGACATCGCCTATCACGAGTATGAAGGCATCGCGACCGATCTTGAAGAACGCGAACGACTGGTGGAGGACATGGGGGACAAGCACGTCATGATCCTGCGTAACCATGGCACGCTGGCAATCGGCAAGACCGTGGGCGAATGTTTCTTGCGGCTCTATTTCCTTGAGCGCGCCTGTGATGCGCAGGTCAAGATGCTCGCTGCCGGGCGTGACGGGCTGCACAATCCGCCGCAGGGAACGCCGGAAAAGGTCAAGGCGCAGACTCCGTCTGCCGGAATTGGAATGGTTGCCAATGCGCTTGCCTGGCCAGCGCTGCTCCGCAAGTTGGATCGGGTGGATCCCGGTTTCCGCGAGTAGGGCTTGGACGAGCAGGCGAATCCTGGTCCGGCCTTTGTCATAAGGGCCGAAGAACTGACCGCCGTGAACTATATAGCGGCCAGCCACCCACGGCCGCAATCGGTGGAATGGATCAACCGCGGCACCAACCAGCGCCTGCGGCCGACCACCACCGACATGCTGCTGCGGACGTTGTTCCAGCCTACGGATTCGCCCAGTGTTCAGCGGCTGCATGAAACGGCGGGATTGCGGATCGTGTTCCGTTCCGAGAGCGACCGGGTGCGGTTCGCCAGCGAATTCGAGGCTGCGCTGCGACGCGAGCAGGCGGCGCGCGAACATGTTGTCACCGCCATTTTCGACGACCGCGAACGGGCCGAGGCAGCGATTGCCGACTTGTGCGCGGGCGGGTTTCCGCGGCAGTCGATCTCGCTGCTGTGCCGGGCGAGCCATTTCAGCGACCCTGCAGCCAAATGGCCCGAAGGGCACCGCACGCGGGACATTACCGGGGTTATCGCTGGCAGCGGTGTCGCAGGCGCGCTGCTGGGGCTGGCTGTCCTGCTCGTACCAGGAGTGGGAGCAGTGGCGGCAGCCGGTGCGATCACGGGTTCTGCGATCAGCTCGATCACTTCGATCAGCGGCATAATCGGTGCGACCGGAGGGGCAATTGCCAAGATGCTGACCGATCATGATGTCGACGGGGTATCCGCCGCCTTTTATGACCGCCAGATCCAGCGCGGGAAAGTGTTCGTTTCAGTCGATGTCATGCACCCGGACGCCGACAGGGCGCGCGCGCGCGAAATCCTGGATGCACACGGTGGGCGCACTCCGCCCGGCTGACCGGGCGCCGGCAGAAATTGCGCCGGGTACGTCCCATCCACAGTTGCAGCGCTGCGCCCCATTGCGAGCCGCGACCCGGCTACCCATATTCACGGCAAAGGCAGGCCCCAATGGCTGCCACGGACATATATGACTCAAGAATACCCTCTTCTTCCGCTGCGCGACATCGTTGTGTTTCCCGGCATGGTCGTGCCGCTTTTTGTTGGACGGGAGAAATCAGTCGCCGCCCTAGAAGCCGCCATGGAGGCCAGCAAGGACATCTTCCTGCTTGCCCAGCTTGATCCCGGATGCGACGATCCCGAAGCCGATGATCTGTATGACATTGGTGTCGTTGCGCAGGTTCTCCAGCTGCTGAAGCTGCCTGACGGAACGGTTCGTGTGCTGGTCGAAGGCACGGCCCGTGCCCGCGTTCACGCTCTGCGTTCCGGGCAGGACCATGTAGTGGCAGATGTCTCGATGCTTGAGAGCGAGACGGTTTCGGGCAGCGAAGTTACCGCGCTGATGCGCCAGGTGGCAGAACAATTCGGCGAATATGCCAAACTCAACAAGAATCTGGGTGACGATGTCGCAAGCGATATTGGCGATATCGACGATGCGGGCGAACTGGCCGATACCATTTCTGCCGGGATCAGTGCCAAGGTATCAGACAAGCAGGCGCTGCTGACGGAAACGAACCCGCTCAAGCGGCTCGAAATGGTCATGTCCTTCATGGAAGGCGAACTTTCGGTGCTGCAGGTCGAACGCAAGATCCGCGGCCGGGTGAAGCGCCAGATGGAGAAAACCCAGCGCGAATATTACCTCAACGAACAGCTCAAGGCGATTCAGAACGAACTGGGCGGGGGTAATGGCGAGGACGTTGATGAGCTGAGCGAGCTCACCGAAAAGATTGAAAAGGCCAAGCTTTCAAAGGAAGCGCGGACGAAAGCCAAGGCCGAGCTCAAGAAGCTCAAAAGCATGCAGCCGATGAGCGCCGAAGCAACCGTGATCCGCAATTATCTCGACGTGCTGCTCGGCTTGCCGTGGGGCAAGAAAAGCCGCCTGAAGAAAGATATCGGCAAGGCGCAGGAAATTCTCGATGCCGATCACTATGGCCTGGAAAAGGTCAAGGAACGGATCATCGAATATCTTGCGGTGCAGGCGCGCACCAACAGGCTCAAAGGCCCCATCCTGTGCCTGGTGGGCCCACCGGGCGTAGGCAAAACCTCGCTTGGCCAGTCGATCGCCCGCGCAACGGGGCGCAAGTTCGTGCGCCAGTCATTGGGCGGGGTGCGCGATGAAGCCGAAATTCGCGGCCATCGCCGCACATATATTGGATCGATGCCGGGCAAGATCGTGAGCAACCTCAAGAAGGTTGGCACCTCGAACCCGCTGTTCCTGCTCGATGAAATCGACAAGCTGGGGCAGGATTTCCGCGGCGATCCCGCTTCGGCATTGCTCGAAGTGCTCGATCCCGAACAGAACAGCGCGTTCCAGGACCATTATCTCGAGCTCGATCTTGATCTGTCCGACGTGATGTTCGTCACCACGGCCAACAGCCTCAACCTGCCGCAGCCCCTGCTTGACCGGATGGAGATCATCCGGCTCGAAGGCTATACCGAGGATGAGAAGGTCGAGATCGCCAAGCGTCACCTGATCGCCAAGCAGATCGAAGCTCACGGGCTCAAGGAGGGCGAATTCGAGCTGACCGAGGAAGGCCTGCGGGATCTGATCCGCTATTACACGCGCGAGGCCGGGGTGCGCACGCTGGAACGCGAGATTGCGCGGCTGGCGCGCAAGAGCCTGCGAAAGATCCTGGAGAAGGAAGCGACCAGCGTCACCATTACGCCGGAAAACCTGGGTAACTTCGCCGGGGTGCGCAAGTTCAAGCACGGCGTATCGGAAGAGGAGGCGCAAGTTGGCGCGGTAACCGGGCTGGCCTGGACTTCGGTGGGCGGCGAGTTGCTGACCATCGAAAGCGTGACCACGCCGGGCAAGGGTGAGATCAAGTCAACCGGCAAGCTGGGCGAGGTTATGAGCGAAAGCATCGCGGCTGCATTCAGCTTCGTAAAGGCGCGCGCTCCTGCCTATGGCATCAAGCCCTCGCTGTTCCAGCGCCGGAACATCCACATCCACCTGCCCGAAGGCGCGGTGCCCAAGGATGGGCCGAGCGCGGGCATCGGCATGGTGACATCGATCGTGTCTGCTCTCACCGGCATCGCCGTGCGCCCCGACATTGCAATGACCGGCGAGGTAACATTGCGAGGAAGGGTGCTGGCAATTGGTGGGCTCAAGGAAAAGCTGCTCGCGGCTTTGCGCGGCGGAATCAAGACGGTGCTCATCCCGGAAGAGAATGTGAAGGATCTGGCCGAGATTCCCGACAATGTGAAGGAAGGGCTGGAGATTATTCCGGTCAGCCATGTCGATGCAGTGCTGGAACTGGCGCTGACCGAGCCGCTCGAAGCGATCGAATGGAGCGAGGCTGACGATCTTGCCAGCCAGCCTGCGCCAAGCGGCATCGGCGGCGAAGGACACCCCACAGCGCATTGATCAGGGGCTGGGTGCCAGACGGCATTCGATGGTGCGGTGCAGCGACTCGGCGTCGCCTGCATTTGCATCGCGGCGATCTGACAAGGTTAATTTGCAAGTGTTCGCGAGCCGTTCCCAACGGTTCATCGAAATTGGCCGTGAATTCTCCAGAAACGACGCATTTCTGCGCGATTTGCCTTTGACAGCCCCGCCAAAAACGTCTCAATTTGTGCGCTTTCGAAGTGGCCTTGAGCCTGTCAAAAATCCACAGTCGAGTTCCGGGGGATTTCCATAATGAATAAGAATGATCTGATCAGCGCGGTTGCCGATGCCAGCGGCCTGTCCAAGAGCGATGCTTCGAGCGCGATAGAGGGCGTGTTCGATACCATTACTTCGGCCCTGTCTGGCGGTGATGAAGTCCGGCTGGTCGGCTTTGGCACTTTTTCTGTCGCGAAGCGCAAGGCTTCGACCGGGCGCAACCCGCGCACAGGCGAGCCGATGACGATCAAGGCATCCAATCAGCCAAAGTTCAAGGCTGGCAAGGGCCTGAAGGACGCGGTCAACTGATCTGGCGGCGCGGCTTGCGGTAATGGCCGCTGCGCCGATATTTTAAGAATGCCCCGCAGGATTAAAGCCTGGCGGGGCTTTCTTTTGCCTGCCCGGCGCGCGGCGCTCAGTTGCCGAGATTGATCAGCGCGGTTGGAGCGGCCGGGCTGCGCTGGTCGACTTTCCATACCAATCGCGAAGGGCCCACGCCACGGGCTGGGCCTTCATCGGTATTATTGGCCAGGATCTGGCCGTTGGTGACGATGGTGAAGGTGCCATCCATAGTCGGCAGGTTGGGCAGGTCGCCAGTCTTTCCCTTCGATCCGCCCATTGCCGCCAGCCCGGCCATGCCGCCCATCAACGAACTCATCGGGTTCGCTTCGCCCTGTGCTGCAAATGCCGGGGCGTTGACTCGCACCACATTGTCATCGCGCAGGATCACCTCGACGAATAGATTGGCCGGGGAGAATCCCTCTATTACCGGGAACATCATGTCGTGAGTCAGCTGGCCTGATACCGAATAGCTGACGTCGAACACTCCGTCGCCCTTGTGCTCGACCCGGCTCCAGCCCCTGTGCCGTAACAGTAGCGTGCGCAGTTCCTCAGCCGCTTCGGGATCGGTCGGATCGATCCCGCCCATCAGCTGCGCCATCTGCTGCGCCTCCTTTTGTGCCCTGGCCGCACGCTCTTCGGCTTGCGCGTCCCATTCGGCGCGCTGTTCCTCGATCTCACTGGCCGTGCATTCGCGCGGTTCGAATTCGTCATCGAAGCAAGCACCTGCTTCAAACTCTTTATTGGCTGCATCCATCTGCGCCAGCTTGCTTAGGCCAAGGAAGAATATCTCGCCTTCATAGCTGAAGCTGAACGAACCATTCCGATCAAGCGCCAGTTCGGACGTGAACTTGCCGGGAGTGACGAAGCATCCCGTGAGCATCAGCGCAAACGCCGCCAGTATTGCGGCGGCAGCTGAGCACATTGGGCT
>LOET01000005.1 GCA_001515985.1 Sphingomonadales bacterium BRH_c3
TCCGCGCGGGCGCATTGCTGGCAGAGCTTGCCACCCACCGCCCGGCGATGGCCGAGGCGGTCGAACGCGCGATCGCGCAAGGCAGCGTGCAAGGCGCGGAGTTCAACCCGGCGGCAGAGCCCTTTGCGGCAATTGAGGGCGAATCGATCGACTATGCGGTGATGGAAAACACGCGCCGCGCGGCAATGGTGCCGGCGGCGATGGGCTGGTCGGACATTGGCAATTGGGCCAGCCTGCAGAATACCATGCCCCGCGATGCCGCGGGCAATCACGCCCCTGCAAATGCGGAACTGGTCGATTGCGAGAACGTGCTGGCGGTGAGCGACGGGCCGCGTATCTCGGTGCTGGGGCTGAAGGATGTGTGCGTGATCGTTGACGGGGACGAGGTTCTGGTGACCACCCGCGATGCGGCCCCGCATGTCGGCAAGCTGGGCGGGGCGAAGGAGCAATGAGCCCCGCAATGACCAGTGCCCGCGCGCTGACCACCCGGATGGTCGAGAAAGTGTGGGGCAGGGATACTCTGCCACCGCCCTTTGCCGCACCCGATGGCCAGCGGATCGGCGAAATCTGGTTCGAACCGCCAGCTGAGCTTGGCAGCCTGCTGGTGAAATTCCTGTTCACCAGCGACAAGCTTTCGGTCCAGGTCCATCCTTCCGATGCGCAGGCGCTTGCGGGCGAGCAGGGCAAGGAGGAATGCTGGCTGATCATCGCCGCCGAACCGGAGGCGTGCATTGCTATCGGCCTGCGCGAGACGGCGGGCGAAGAGCAGCTGCTCCGTGCGGCGCAGGACGGCAGCATCGAGCAGCTATTGGCATGGCACAAGGTTGCGGCGGGAGATTTCTTCTACCTCCCGGCCGGCACGATCCACGCCATAGGCCCTGGGCTGTCGCTGGTCGAAGTGCAGCAGAACAGCGACACCACCTTTCGTCTGTATGACTATGGCCGTCCGCGCGAATTGCATCTCGATCGTGCGCTCGACGTGGCACGGCGGGCACCCTATCCGGCGGATTTGCGCCAAAGGACAGCCGAGAGATCGCAGTGTCTTGTTGACGGGCCGCACTTCCGGCTCGACCGGATCGTGGGCGCGCCCGATGCGGAATTCGCCCTTGCATATGACGGGGCGCTTCTGGCGCTCCCGCTTGAAGGAGAGCTTGCGCTTGATGGCGGTGGGTTGCTGGTGGCCGGGGGCTGCGCCTATGCGCCATCGCTCGAAGCGATCGACTTCACCCGTGCGGGCGTGAGCTTGCTGATGCGCCCCGTTTAGGACGCGTTATTTCGGCGCTTCCAGCATTTTCGGGCCATCCTTGCGGATCGCCTTTTCGATCACCGGCTCGATGAACGACAGCATCCGCGGCAGCGTGATTTCGAAGATCACCTGCCGGTCCTCTATGTCGATATGGCCGGTGATGTTCTGCCCCATGGCGGATACCAGCAGCGCCATGCGATCCTCGCTGACCCAGTCAGTCTCGACATCGGCGATGCCCCCCGGCAGATAATCGGCAATCTCGTGGCTGCGGGTGCTCAGGCGATGGCGCACTTCGTCGCGCCCAAGATCATGCGGCAGGGCGACTCTCATTTGCTGTGATCCTCCAGTGCCTCAGCGCCGCCGAAGCGGTAATCGAGATAGCGCGATTTAACCGCCAGATCGTCAAGCGCGCCTTCGGCCAGCCGCCTGGTCACGCGATCAACCTCGCCGCTGATCTTCGAAAGGCTTTCGATCAGCCGCTCGTCGGCAGTCTTGCCGACATGTTGCTCGCGGCGCAGATGGGCGGGGATCTTGCGGTAATTCTCGATCGTCTCGGGGATATATTCGCCCACCAGTTCGCGCACTTCGTTCACCGCGGGATCGGCCTGGTCGATGGCTTGCAATTGCAGCCCCAGCGCATCGAGCTGCACGCCAAGCTGGTCGACGATCTGCACTGCGGGCGGGGGCAGCGCAGGGCGCTGCGCCTCCAGCCACAATTCGGTGCGCGCCACCATCTGCTTGGCATCGCCCTTCTTGAGGTCGGCGCGCTGCGGCACCTTCACCTTGGGAAAATTGGCGAATACTGCAAGCGCCGCGACCACCGCGAAGAAGGTCATCACCACGCCGATGAAACCGATCCCGTCAAGGATGATCCCGGCAGCGGTGGCCGCCAGCATGATCGCCACCACGGCGGCGCCGAAATAGCCTGCCCTGCGGATCCAGTTCCTTAGCTTGAGCTCGGCAGAGCCCTTGCCGATGTTCTTCGCCGGGCGATGCGTGCCGCCTTCGCGCTGCACCTGCAGCGAACGGCCTGCCGCGCTCAGGATTGCGTCAGACTCTCTGGTTGAATCGGCCATTATTTTTCAAGCGCCAACAGACCCGGTTCGGACGAAACCTTCTTCTGCGCCTGCGCCTGCCCTTCCGCACGCGCAATATATCCTTTCGACTTCTCGACCTCGGCGGATAGCGTATCGACCGTCTGCTTCATGCTCGAAAGCGCGCGCACCTTGAACTCGTCGACCTCGTCCATCGTGTCATAGATGTTCTGGAAGGCGCGCTGCAGCGTTTCGAGCGGGATCGTGCTCGAGGCCGCCTGTTCATGGATCTTGCCGGTCTGGTCGCGCAGCATGGTGCTGGTCGAATCGATGATGTCGCTGGTGGTCTGGTTGAGCGAAGTGATCTGCCCCAGCACCAGCCGCTGGTTGGTCATCGCCTGCGCCACGGTAACTGCTGTGCGCAAGGCCCCCACAGTGGTGGTGCTGGCACGGTCGACGCCCTTGACCAGTTCGACATTGTTCTTCTTCACGAGATCGAGCGCGAGGTATCCCTGTACGCTCACCGCCATCTGCGTAAGCAGATCCTGCGTGCGCTGGCGGACATAGAACAGCGCGCTTTCGCGCAGTGCCTTGGCCTTGGCGGGATCGATCGAATCAAGTTCGTCCGCCTTTTCTTCCAGCCTGGTGTCGAGCTTTTTGGCGATATGGATCATCTGTTCCAGCTCGCCCATCGCCTCCCACAATTTCTGGCGCTCGACATCGATTGCGGCATTGTCCTCGTAGAGTTCCCTCTTGCCCGAGGCGAGCCGCTCAAGGATCGCCTGGATATGGCCCTGAGCGGAAGTGTAGCTGTCAAAATAGCGCTGCAGCTTGTTGCCGAAGGGGATGATCCCGAACAGCTTGCGCCCGCGCATCTTTCCTTTGCGCCCGGGATCAAGGTCCTCAACAGTCTTGCGCAGCTCGAGCAAATCATTGCCCACGCCATTGTCCTGGTCCATTGCCCGCACCGGTCGGTCGAGGAAGCGGTTGGACATGGCGGCGGCGGCACGGATCTGTTCCTGCCCCATGCGTGTGATCTGGTCGACCTTTTCGCCGAAGGCGGGCGAATTGGCATCTTCGGCCACCAGTTCGGCCACAAATCCTTCGACCTTTTCCTCAAGCTTGGAGCGCTTTTCCTCGCTTACCGGCACCAGGCCGACCGCCTTTTCCGGCGTAATCGTAGGCACCGGATCGGGCGGGCTGAGTTCGAAATCGGTCGCCGTCTTGGCTGGGGTTTCCTGCGTGCTCATGATCGGTCTTCAAGCTCCCTGCGGTGGTGGAAAATCACCATTTCAAACTGTATTAGTGCACTAAGACACGAACTTCAAGAAGTGTGGCCTATTCGCGCCCGCGCGTCCATGCTTTCGTTTGCCAGCTCAAGGGGCTACATTGCCCTGGCCTGCCATTTGGAACGGAACGGAAATTTGGCTGAAACTTCTGCACCGCAAAGCGCCGCGCCTGGCGATGGCGCACGCGGGACGTCATCCAGTTTCTCGCGCGTATTGTTCAGCTGGCGCCGCTGGTGGTTGCAGGACGTGGTCGGCACGGTTGACCAGGCTGCCGTGATCGAGAATCGCCGCGAGGAGTGCGGGCTGACCGAGCGTTATCTGTTCATGACCGCAATGTCCGGCGGCATCGCGATCCTGGGCCTGCTGCTTTCGTCCCCGGCGGTGGTTATCGGCGCCATGCTGCTATCGCCGCTGATGGGCCCGATCATGGGGCTGGGCTTTGCCCTGGCAATCGGGGATTACAACTGGCTCAAGCAATCGGCCCGTTCTCTCGCCTGGGGATCGGCAATGGCGGTGGTGCTGTGCGCGCTCGTGGTGTTCTTGTCGCCGATCCAGACGGTGACGCCTGAAATTGCCTCGCGTACCCAGCCCAATCTGTTCGACCTGCTGGTGGCGCTGTTCTCGGCATTGGCCGGTGCCTATGCGATGATCCGCGGGCGCGAGGGCACGATCGTGGGCGTGGCGATCGCAACCGCCTTGATGCCGCCGCTGGCGGTGGTCGGGTTCGGCCTTGCGACCTTCAACTGGACGGTATTTTCGGGCGCGTTACTGCTGTATGTGACCAACCTCATCACCATCGCGCTCACCGCATGGGGGATGGCGCGGCTTTATGGTTTTCGCACCACGCTGAGCGAGCGCAATACATTCTACCAGAATGTCGCCGTGGCGGTGGTCTTCGTTGCACTGGCTGTTCCGCTTGGTTTTTCCTTGCAGCAGATTGCCTGGGAAGCCAATGCGCAGCGGCAGGTGCGCGGCGAGATCCTGGACGAATTCGACCCGCGCTCGCGGCTAAGCCAGGTTGACGTTGATTTTGATGCAGATCCTGTGCGGATCGATGCGACCGTGTTGACACCGCGCCTTGTTGCAGATGCCGAAGCAAAGGGCGAACGATCCCTGGCGCGCGTTCTGGGCCGCCCGGTGCAACTTACGGTCAACCAGTATCAGGTCGGCACCAGCGCCACTGCCGCGCAGCAGGCGGAGCTTTCCGCTACCCGCGAGCGCGAGGAAGCCGCCGCGACGCAGCGCGCGGCAGCGCTGGCCCAGCGCCTGGCGCTGGTGGCAGGGGTGAGTGAGGACGACGTGGTGATCGATCGCCAGCGCCGCCGTGCGGTGGTTCGGGCCAAGCCGCTCGAAGGCGCCACGCTTTCGACCTATCGCGAACTGGAGCGGCGCATCCTTTCAACCGAGCCCGACTGGCAGGTTGAACTGCTGCCGCCAACCCGCCCGCTTCCGGCAATTCCCTTTGCCGATGGCGAGCCAACGGCAAGGGGTGAGGCCGCCCTGTCGCTGATTGTTTGGGGAGCACAACGGCTAGGCCTGCCGATCGTGATCGAAGGCAATCCCGAGAATGTCGAACGTACGGTTACGCTGTTGGCCGAGCGCGGGATCCCGGCCACCGCAATGCCCGACCGGCGCGCCGACAATGTGCGCGCACGCTGGGGAGAAATTGACCAATAGCAATTCACCCGCTGCCTGGATGTGAAATGAAGCTGGAATGGGAAGCAAGGATTTGAGCACCATCAAGCCTCTGAGCGAACTTGGAACCCATGAGGTTTACAACCAACCCCCTCCGCTTGAAGGTGTGGATCTGTTTGCCTCTGATCGGGCCATGGATGAAGCCGTCGCAGCAGCGGGCGGTGCGGTGCATGCCCCCCATCTTTCAAAGCTTGGCGCCATATGTGGCAGCGGTGAAGCGATCGAATGGGGGGTAGAGGCCAATCGCAGCTTGCCCGTGCTGGAAACGCATGACCGCTATGGCCACCGCATCGACGAAGTGCGCTTCCACCCGGCTTACCACGAGCTGATGCGTCTCGGCCTGGACAACGGTTTTGCCTCGATTGCCTGGACGGGGCAGCCGGCGGGGCATGTGGCGCATGCTTCGGTGCTTTACCTCACCGCGCAGGTCGATTGCGGCACTACCTGCCCGATGACGATGACCTATGCCGCCGTGCCGTCGCTGCAGGCCGAGGATTCTGTCGCGCGCGAGTGGGTGCCCAGGATCGAGGCAGGACGCTACGATCCGGCGGTGCGGCCCGCGCCCGGAAAGGGCCGGCGTTACGATCGGCATGGCCATGACCGAGAAGCAAGGCGGCTCCGATGTGCGGTCCAATACCACGCGGGCCGATCCGGTCGGCGAAGATGGCTGGTACAGCCTCACCGGCCACAAATGGTTCTGTTCCGCCCCGATGTGCGATGCCTTCCTGACGCTCGCCTATGCCGAAGGCGGATTGACCTGCTTCCTGCTGCCGCGCTGGCTGCCCGATGGCACGCGCAATCCCGGCTTTCGCGTGATGCGGCTGAAAGACAAGCTGGGTGACCGCTCGAACGCTTCGTCCGAAGTAGAATATCACGGCGCGCTGGCGCAGCGGGTGGGGCCAGAGGGGCGCGGCGTCGCAACCATCATCCAGATGGTGCAGCACACCAGGCTCGATTGCGTGATGGGTTCGGCCAGCCAGATGCGTGCGGCGCTGGCGCAGGCAATTTGGCACACCGCGCATCGCTCTGCCTTCCAGAAACGGCTGATTGACCAGCCTGCGATGGCGGCAGTGCTGGCCGATCTGGCGCTGGAAAGCGAGGCGGCGTGCGCGCTGGGCATGCGCCTGGCGCAAACCTTTGATGAAGGCGATCCACTTGCGCGGCTACTCACGCCCGTGGCCAAATATTGGGTGTGCAAGCGGGCGCCACTGATGGTCTATGAGGCGATGGAGGCACATGGCGGCGCCGGCTATGTCGAAACCGGCCCGATGCCGCGCCTGTTCCGACAATCGCCGCTCAATGCGATCTGGGAGGGATCGGGCAATGTCATCGCGCTTGATGTGCTGCGCGCGCTTGGCCGCGAGCCAGAGGCAGTCGAGGCGCTACGTGCCTGGCTGATGAAGCAACGCGGCAAGAACCGGGCCTATGACAATTGGCTCGATGGGTTCGATCTTGCCGGGGTGAACGAGGCGACAGCTCGGCTAGCGGTTGAGCGTGCTGCCCTGGCGGCGCAGGCGGCGGTTCTGCTGGAATGGGAAAGCCCCGTTGCCGATGCTTTTTGCAGCCTGCGGCTTACTGGACGGGGCATGGCCTATGGTGCGTTCGATCAGGCGGTTGATGCGCGCGCGATCATTGAGCGTGCTTCGCCCGCACTCGGCTGAACGGTCTTGCTTGAACCTTGAAGTCAGGCCGCCAGGTCGAGCGGCTGGATTTCACCCGACAGATACAGCTTCTTCGCCTTGGCGCGGCTCAATTTGCCCGATGACGTGCGCGGCAGGGTGCGCGGCGGCACCAGCTCGACAACGCAGCTCATGCCGGTGACAGAGCGAACCTTGTCGGCAATCTCGTCACGCAGGCGTACCCGCTCTTCGGGGTCGGACACGCGGCAATGCACCAGCACCGCGGGCGCCTCTTCGCCATTGTCCATCTCGATCGCAAAGGCTGCAATATCGCCATGGTTGAATCCGGGCAGCTGTTCCACCGCCCATTCGATGTCTTGCGGCCAGTGGTTCTTGCCATTGATGATGATCATGTCCTTCGCGCGGCCGACAACGAACAGATAACCATCGCCAAGATAGCCCATGTCGCCCGTGTCGAGCCAGGCTCCCTTGCCATCCTTGCTTGGGACAAGGCAGTCTTCGGTTGCTTCGGGATTGCGAAAATAGGAATGCATGACGCTGGGGCCGCGGCACCACACCTTGCCGATCTGGTGATCGCCGCGCTGCTCGCCGTTCTCGCCGCGGATCTCGACCTCCATGTCGGGCAGCGGCTTGCCGCAATTGACGATCGCGCGATAGCGGGCCGGGCGCGAAAGATCGCGCGGGGTGCCCGAAAGGCGTTCTTCCTCCACCAGTTCGACCCGGATTCCCTCGCCCGGCGGCATGACAGTCACGGCCAGAACAGCTTCAGCCAGGCCATAACTGGGCGTGAAGGCATTGGCTTTGAACCCTGCGTCGGAAAAGGCGTTGACGAAATTCTGCATTACGTCGGGACGGATCATGTCCGCACCATTGCCTGCAACCCGCCAGCGCGACAGGTCAAAGCGCTCTGCCACATGACTCTGGCTCGAAATGCGGCGTGCGCAAATGTCATAACCGAAGGTGGGCGAATAGGAGAGTGTATTGCCCGGATTGCGGCTGATCATGTCGAGCCAGGCGAGCGGGCGGCGCGCGAAATGGTCAGGCTTGAGATAGTCACAGCTTACCTGGTTGGCGATCAGCGACAGGAAACACCCGACCAGCCCCATATCGTGATACCACGGCAGCCAGCTGACCACACGGTCACCGCTGCCCAGGTTCATCGAGGTGGCGTGACCATAAAGATTGTGCAGCAAGGCGCGGTGCGTCACTGCCACCCCGGTAGGGAAGCGGGTCGAGCCGGAGGAATATTGCAGGTAGCAAATGTCTTCCGGATCGGCCTCGGGCAATTCGCATTCGGGCGCCTCGCGCCGGGCGAAATCTTGCCAGGATTCGCTCGCGCAGCCTTGCTTGGCGGCGGCGGTTTTGGCCATTTCGGCGATCTCTTCGGGGAACAGCAGCAGCTTTGGGTCGCAGCTCTGCAACTGCACCGCCAGCTGATCGATATAACTTTCCTTGCCGCCGAAAGTGGTGGGCAGCGGCAGTGGCACCGGCCAGGCGCCGGCATAGATGCAGGCACAGAACAGAGCGGCGAATTCGGGGCCGGTTTCCGCAATCAGTGCGATCCGGTCTTCCTTGCCGATTCCGGCGGCGGCCATGCGCCGCGCCATCACCAGCGCGTCATCGCGCATCTCGGCAAAGCGATAGGCGCGTATCAGTTCGCCCCGCATATCGTGAAAATTGAGGCCCTTTTCGCTTCTGGCGGCGTAATCGATAGCCTCGTTGAACGTGGCGAAGTCAGCCCGCCTGCGTGGCAGGGGGCAATCATTCGGCGTCGGCTTCAATGCGGCGTCGGTCATATTATTCAGCGATACCCGTTATTTGCGGTGCAAAATGCGCCGATTTCAGTCCCCAATGCGGAATTCCCCTCATGTCCGCGTCCAATCCAGCTTTCCCATTTGATAAGGAGTGTGGCACGAATAAGGCGAAATGGTTGCAAAGCAAACCGGATTGTCGCGTAAAAGACGCAAGTCGTCGCCGCTGGATCAGGCCAGGCTCGAGGAAATCGCGCTGGCCTATGTGGCGCGATTTGCCACTACGCGGGGCAAATTGCTGGCCTATCTGCAGCGCAAGATCCGCGAACGCGGCGCGAGCGAGGATGGGCCTGCCCTCGATCCCGAGGCGGTGGCTGACCGGCTGATCGAGCTGCGGTATATTGATGAAGAGGCGTTTGCCCGGGCGCGCAGCCAGGGATTGCTGCACAGGGGCTATGGCGCGCGCCGGGTGGAGCAGGCGCTGCATGCCGCCGGGATCAATGCCGAATTGCGAGAGGAACTGGCGCCCGGCGAGGCGGCGGCACGGCAAGCGGCCCTGGCGTTGG
>LOET01000006.1 GCA_001515985.1 Sphingomonadales bacterium BRH_c3
GCCGCCTCGCAACTGCAATACAGTTCGCGCGGGGACGCCGCGCCGCGCCTGGCCGGCAATTTCGCCACCGGCGGCGAGGGCCTGCCACAGATTCACGGGCGGATGGAAGCGGGCGAAGGTAGCGGCACCACACTGCGCCTGCGGATGGAGCCCTATCGCAGCGGATCCAGCAGCCTCGCCCTGCCGCGCCTGAATCTGGCGCAAAATGCAGCAGGCGACTGGAAAATCGACGGGCTCCTCGCTGCCAGCGGTGCCATACCGGGCGGCTTTGCCGAGGGGTTGGTAGTGCCGGTAACCGGCCAGCTGTCGCATGCCGGGGAATTGGCGCTATGGCAGCGGTGCGTGCAGGTGACGATCGGCAAGCTTACGCTTTCTGACCTCACGCTCGAGCGGCAGAACGTCGGATTTTGCCCAGCTGGCGGTGGCGCGATCGTTCGGACCACAAGGGAAAGCACTCTGATTTCCGCGCGAACCGAGGCGTTGGCGCTGCAAGGGCAGCTCGGCGAAAGTGCGCTCTCGATTGGCGTGGGCGAGCTGGAATTTACCTCTGCAGAAGGGCTTATGGCGCGCCGGATTTTCGTGACGCTGAGCGAGGAGGATTCGCGCAGCGAACTTCTCGCTGACGAAATCCGATCATCATCGGCAGGCGGCATGGCAGGCACCTTCAGCGGCGTTTCGGGAAAACTGGCAGCGGTACCGCTTGACCTCTCGAATGGTGCGGGCGAGTGGCGCTATGAGGGCGGCGTGCTGACGCTGGCTGACGCAAGTTTCACGCTGAGCGATCGGCAGGCCAAGCCGCGCTTCTACCCGCTGCGCGCGCGCGGCGCCTCGCTTACCCTGCGCGATGATACGATTGCGGCGCAGGCCAGGCTTGAACACCCTGGCAGCAGCCGCGAGGTCACCGATGTCACATTGCGCCACGATCTTGCCAGCGGCGCTGGCCATGCCGACCTTTCCGTGCCCGGCCTGGTGTTCGACAAGAGGCTGCAACCAAGCGAGCTGACCATTTTGGCCGACGGCGTCATCGCGCTGGCGGATGGGAAAATTGCGGGCGATGGCAGGATCGACTGGAACGCGGACGGGATTACCAGCAGCGGCACCTTCTCAACCAGGGATTTCGATTTCGCTGCGGCTTTCGGCCCGGTTGAGAGCGTTTCGGGCACGGTTGAATTCAGCGATCTGCTCAACCTCACCACTGCCGGGCCTCAGCGGCTCAACATCGGCGCGATCAATCCCGGTGTCGAAGTGTTCGACGGGGTGCTCGATTTCGCTGTGCGCGATACGACCTTCGTTTCGGTTCGCGGCGGGCGCTGGCCATTCTTCGGCGGTACGATGATATTGCGCCCGATCGAGCTCAACCTCGCTGCGGCCGAGCGGCGCAGCTATGTGATCGAGATCGTCGGCGCCGATGCGGCACAATTCATGGCCGCGATGGAGATGGGCAATCTCAATGCGACCGGTATTTTCGACGGCACCGTGCCACTGGTGTTTGACGAGATGGGCAATGGCGAAATTGTGAATGGCTTGCTGATCTCGCGGCCGCCAGGCGGCAATCTGTCGTACATTGGCGAACTGACCTATGAAGACACTGGCGCAATCGCCAATTTCGCCTTCCAGTCGCTGCGCTCGCTCGATTTCAATCAGATGATGGTGGAAATGAACGGCCCGCTGACGGGCGAGATCGTGACGCAGGTGAATTTTGACGGCGTCAGGCAGGGGCAGGGCGCTAACCAGAACTTTATTACCCGCCGGATTGCCAAGCTTCCGATCCGATTCCGCGTTAATATCCGCGCGCCGTTCTATCAGCTGATCACCAGCCTCAAGGCGACTTATGATCCCGCCTTCATACGCGATCCGCGCGATCTGGGGTTGCTCGACGCGGCTGGCGGCCGTCTGGTGCGCCCGCAGGATGCAGGAAAATCGAGCGACTCCGATGCAGTTTCAGACACGCCGGAGCTTTCCGGTGAAAAACAGCCCATTCAGACACAAGAAAGCGAGAGCATGCGATGACACATGCGAAATTGACCGCATTTGAAGGCGATGCCACAACCGTGCCCATGCGCGGGGCAGGGCATCATCGATGGACGTGGCTCAAGGCCGGGGCACTGCTGGCACCTGTCGCGATGATTGGAGGGTGCATCAGCATTGAGGCGCCGGACAAGCCGATCGTGATCGAGCTGAACATAAATATCCGGCAGGAAGTGGTTTATATGCTCGCCGAAGATGCGGCCGAGACGATCGAAGAGAATGCAGATATCTTCTGAAGGAAGGCAAACAGGATGAACAGGTTGCGCAATATAGCCATATCGGGCGTGCTGGCCGCGCTGACGCTGGGTGTGGCTGCCGCGCCGGCTCAGGCACAGCGTGATCCGGCCTATGCCGAAGCGCGTTCTTCGGGCCAGATCGGCGAGAAGATGGACGGCTATCTCGGCATTGTAGTGGCGGAAACGCCCGAACTCCGCCGGCTGGTCAGTGACATCAATATCAAGCGCCGCGCTGTCTATTCAGAGAGGGCGCAAGAAAACAAAGTGACGCTGGAAGAATACGCCTTTTCTACCGGATGCCAGCTGATCATGAAGACTGTGCCGGGGGAAAAGTACCAGGCACCGGGCGGTGCATGGCAGACCCGCACCGATGCCCCGCCGCAGCGTGACGCCCGTTGCCCCTGACCGGCGGGCCATGCTGCCCTGTCAATTCGCACTCAAGAACACCCTTCCACCGGTTGACTCGCCCATGCCCCCCGCCTAAGGGGGCGGCGCCCTCGGCGGGCACCTCTGCCCGTGCTGTGCGTTCCAATAATCGGAGGCTGGCATGAGCGACGAGAAACCCGCACGGGAACCCATTGCTGAAGATGCGCGTATCGACGCGCTCGAAGCGCGGCTGAAGGCCGCACGCGAGCGTGAAGAAAAGCGCAACCGGCCGCAGGTAAAAGGTGCTGACGCGAACTATCGCAGCGGCAACCGGGTACTGGCGGATCTGCTCGGTGGGATTTTCGGAGGCCTTGTCATCGGTTGGGCGATTGATCGCCTTGCCGGGACAGCGCCCTGGGGTCTGTTGGTGATGCTGTTCCTTGGGATCATCGTTGCCTTCAGGAACATAATTCGTGCAGCGAACACGCGCCCTGACGATCCCGGTAAGGATCAATAGCGGCGGGTCGGAAAACAGGCGTTAGGGAAACAACGATCGTGGCAGCCGCAGAGGGCAAGGTCGATCCGATGAAGCAATTCGCTATCGAGCCGATGTTCGGCACGAGCGGATGGGAAGTGGCCGGATACAACATCGCTTTCACCAATTCGGCGCTGTGGATGCTGATCACCACAGTGCTGCTGTGGGCGTTCGTGGCAGGCGGTATGAAGCGCCAGCTGGTGCCCGGCCGCTGGCAGATGGCGGTGGAGAGCTTCACCGGCTTTATTGACGACATGCTGGAGGCGAATGTCGGCAAGGAAGGGCGCAAATATGTGCCCTATATCTTCAGCCTGTTCATGTTCATTCTGTTCGCCAACCTGCTCGGCCTGATGCCGATCGGGATTTTCGGACTGCATCCTTTCACCTTTACCAGCCATTTCACCGTCACCGGCGTGCTCGCGATCCTGAGTTTTGCGATCGTGCTGATTGTTGGCTTCTGGAAACATGGCCTGCATTTCTTCAGCCTGTTTGTGCCACATGGCACGCCGCTGTGGCTGATCTGGCTGATCCCGGTGATCGAGCTGATTTCGTTTATGGTGCGCCCCTTCAGTCTCGGTCTGCGTCTGTTCGTGGCGATGATGGCCGGGCACGTTTTGCTCAAGGTTCTCGCAAGTTTCGTGATCGGTAGCGTGAACGCGGGCGCCGTTTTTGGTGGGTTTGTCGGCGTGCCAAGCTTGGTGCTGATGGTTGCAATCAGCGCGCTCGAGATTCTCGTTGCCGGTATCCAGGCCTATGTTTTTGCTCTTCTGACGTCGCTTTATATTAACGACGCAGAGAATCTTCACTAAGTTTCATTCAACCAAACCACAGTTTCTACCCAAAGGAGTTTTTCAAATGGAAGCAGAAGCAGCCAAGCTCGTCGGTGCTGGCCTCGCAGCAATCGGTGCCGGCATGGCCGCCATCGGTGTGGGTAACGTGTTCGGCTCGTTCCTTGAGTCGGCGCTCCGCAATCCGGGTGCGGCAGATGGCCAGCAGGGCCGCCTGTTCATCGGCTTCGCTGCGGCGGAACTTCTGGGCCTGCTGGCCTTCGTCGTCGCGATGATCCTGATCTTCGTCGCCTAACGACGGTTTCCAACGGCCGACCGGTTCATGCCGGTCGGCTGTGGGATATTCCAGTCGACTGATTTTCGGACCCGACACATGCCTCAAATTGCGCAGCTCGCCGATACCTATGCCAGCCAGGTCTTCTGGCTGCTGATTTTCTTCGGCTTCACTTTTTTTGTCATCGGGCGCGGAATGGTGCCCAAGGTGATGGACACCGTGGCGCTGCGTGACAAGCAGATCGCTGACGATCTCGCTGCAGCCCAGGCTGCGCGGGATGCAGCAGATGAACGCGAAGAGGCATGGCGCAAGCGCGAATTGGATAATCATGCCAGGGCGCAGGCGGTAATTGCCAAGGCGAAGTCTGATGGCTCGGCCAAGACCGAAAAGAAGGTGGCCGCCGCCCAGAAGCGGTTGGACAAGAAGCTGGCGGAAGCGGAAGAACGCATAGCGGAAGCGCGCGGCGCGGCCATGGCCGAGGTCGAAACTGTCGCAGCGGATGCCGCGCAGCACATCGTTGCCCGGCTCGCCGGTGCGAAGGTGGGTGGCAAGGCCGCCAAGGCTGCTGTGAAGGAGGCCTTGGCCAATGGCTGATATTCTCTTGATCCTCGTCGGCGCCGCCGAAGAGGGGCATGCCGGGCCGGTGGCGCTGGGCCTGCAGGATTACCAGTGGGTTTCGCTCTCGATGCTCATCCTGGTGGGCATCTTCATCTGGAAGAAGGTCCCGGGGCTTATCACAGGCGGGCTCGACGCCAGGATCCAGGCGATCAGGGACCAGCTTGACGAAGCTAAGGCGCTGCGCGCTGAGGCCGAGGCCCTGCGCGATGAATACGCCGCCAAGATGGCTGATGCGGAAAAGCATGCAGATGCCATGATGGCCAATGCCCAGCGTGACGCCGATGCGATACTCGAAAAGGCAGAAGCTGACAGCAAGCTGATGGTGGAACGGCGCAAGCGCATGGCGGAGGACAAGATTTCGGCCGCCGAGCGTGAGGCAATCGAACAGGTCAAGGCCGCTGCCGTCACTGCCGCAACCACTGCCGCGCGCAAACTGATTGCCGAAAACCACGGCGCGGATGCAGACAGGAAGTTGGCTGACGAGGTCATCGCTTCGATCTGATCGACCAGCAATTCCACCAGGGACGGGCGGCCAATGGCCGCCTTTTCTTTGCCGGGGCTCCGGAACCCCGCTCAATCGGGAGCCGCCACATAAAGGTCTTGGCGTGGAGGCTTTGAATGCTAATGCGAAGTATTCGCAAATAATATCTGACAGGATTCTCTCTTCGTGAACCGCACCATTCTGACCAAGCTTCATCTTGCTTTCGCTGCATTCATGTTTCCGGCGATGCTGATGTTTCTTACCACCGGCGCGCTTTATACCTGGGGCAATAAGGGCGAGTGGCGTGAGCGCACCGAGCTGACACAATTATCGCAGCCCTATGCCCAGCAGAGCGATGCGGACTTGCGCGATGCAGCCATTGCGGCGCTGGCAGCCAACGGCTTGCCTGAACCGAGCGGTGGGATCAGCTTGAGCGGCGAGGGAGCAGGGCAGACCCTTGCCTGGACCGGTGCGCGCAGCGAAGTGAGCGTAGCGGCCTCCGATGACCCGATGGTTGCCGAAGTTACGGTCAAGGAAGCGACGTTTCACCGCTGGCTGGTGCAGTTGCACAAGGCCAAGGGCAGCACGGTGTTCAAGCTCTACGCGACGCTGCTGGCCGCTACGCTTTTTCTGCTTGTGCTGAGCGGGGTAGTGATGGGGCTTCAGGCGAAACCGCTGCGGAAGCTCACAATTGGCAGCGGCGTGGCAGGTCTGGCGGCATTCGTGGGTTTCGTGCTGCTGGGCTAGGCGCCCGGTTCGAACACCACCTTGCCGATCAGCTCGCGCCCCGCCATCGCCTCGAAGCCGTCGCGCCAGCGTGAAAGTGGCAGTTTGCGGTCAATCGCTGGATTGATGCGTCCTTGAGATGCCAATTCGGCAATGGCTGCGCTGATGGCGGCACCGCGCTCTGGAAAGCGCCGGGCATATTCGCCCGCTCGCAAGCCGATGATCGAGAACCCCTTGATCAGTGGGATGTTGGTGGCAATCTTGGCAATCCGGCCGCTGGTAAAGCCGACCACCACCAGCTTACCGCCGAAGGTGACGCAGCGGGTCGATTCGTCGAACACATCGCCGCCAACGGGGTCGAAAACCACATCGCACAAGTGGCCTGCGGTGATCTCATTCACCTGTTCGCGGAAACGGCCTTCGCTCAGAATGACCGCTTCGGGCGCATAGCGCGCGGCGATTCGCGCGCGCTTGGCTTCAACTCCGGTAGCCGCGATCACTTTTGCACCCAAAGCTTGTGCCAGGTCGACCGCCGCCAGGCCCACCCCGCCGCTGGCGCCCGTTACCAGCACCCATTGCCCGGGCTTGAGCCCGCAAAGCTCGACCAGCCCTGTATAGGCAGTGGAATAGGCCGCGCCCATTGACGCTCCATCTGCAAAGCCGATTCCGGCAGGGAGGGGGTGCAGGCCGCGTTCTGGAATGACGGCAAATTCGGCGAAGGCACCGGTCTTGTTGCCGCCAATGACCCGGTCACCCGGCTTGAACCGGCTATCGGCATCGGCTTCCATCACTTCGCCCGCCAGCTCCATTCCGCTGGTGAAGGGCGCATCGGGTTTGAACTGGTATTTGCCCTGCGTCATCAGCAGGTCCGGGAAGTTGAGTGAGGCCGCGCGCACACGCACCAGTACTTCGCCAGGGCGCCGTTCGGGCTCGGGAATGTCAGCCAGCGTCACGCCGGACAGGTCGTCGGCCAGCTTTTCGACGCGTAGCGCCTGCATGGCGGCTAGAAATTATCTTTCGCACTGCGGAGCGCGGCAAAGGTTTCATGCGGTGCGCTGCCGCCCCATTTCGCCTGCATTTCAGGATCGTCAGCCCGCAGAAACGGATTGGTCGCCAACTCTCGTGCCAGGCCCGTTGGCACGGTCCATTCGCCCTTGGCCCGCTTGGCATCAATCTCTGCACAATAATCCTGCAGGGCGGCATTGCCCGGATCGGCGTGCAGCGCGAAGCGTGCGTTCGCCGCGGTATACTCGTGCGCGCAATAGAGCGTGGTTTCAGGCGGCAGGGCCTTGATCCGCTCAAGACTTGACCAGAATTGCTTCGGTTCGCCTTCGAACATTCGCCCGCAACCCAGCGCGAACACGCTGTCACCCACAAAGGCTACGCCCGCTTGGGGGAGGTGATAGGCAATGTGGCCATTGGTGTGGCCTGACACGTCGATCACGTCGGCAGTAAAATCGCCAAGCGCAACGGTATCGCCGTGCTTCACCACGCGATCAATCGAGCTGATTTTCTCGACTTCGCCCGGGGCCACGATCATGGCGCCGGTGGCATCGACGATGTCCTTGTTTCCCCCGGCGTGATCGGGGTGCCAATGGGTGTTCCAGATCTGCGTGATCTTCCATCCTTTGGCATCGGCCTGGCGCAGATACTCCTTGCCATCGGGCGTGTCGATGGCGGCGGTCTCTCCGCTGGCGGGATCGTGGATGAGGAATCCGTAATTGTCGGACAGGCATGGGAATTGGTGGATTTGTAGCATGTCCTGCAATGTAGGAGCGAATGGCGCGCTAGGGAAGGCCGAACCGGGCGAACTGTTGATGCTATAGCTTGTCGTCAAGCAACAGGTCGACCATGGCATGAAGTCGAGGGGCGCCGGACGTCTCGTCCGCCTGCAGGCTTAGCAGACTGTCGATTGTCAGGCTGACATAGCCATGGACCAGGCACCACAATGCCAGCGAGCGACTGGTGCTGGCGGGGACTTCCATGCGTGTCTCGTCGCCCGTGGTCGCGAGCAAGTTTGCATAGAGGCGCTCCATGGCGTCTTCCAATTGAGGATTTGCAAGGTCAAGCTGGTCAGCGCGCCACAGCAAGCGATAACGGTGGGGATTGTGCAACGCAAATTTCAGCACAGCATCTGCCATGGCGCGCGCACGTGAAGGGGTGGCCGGCGGTAGCCGGAAGGTCGCCGTTTCTACCTGCTCGGCCAGATCGTCAAAGTCCTGAACCGCGAGCGCAGTAAGCAGGGCCCGGCGATCCGCGAAGTGATTGGCAGGCGCAGCATGGGAGACGCCCGCCTGGCGCGCGGTCTCCCGGATGGTGACATGATCGGCGCCTTCGGCGTCCAGCAATTTGCGGGCGGCAACCAGCAGCTTCGCCGCTACGTCACCTTTTCCTTGGCCGCTAGAACCCACTCTCGCCATGATTGCGCCTTTGTCTGGAAGATTGACAGTGTCAATCAAGTTTATATTGACAATGTCAATATCAACGGAGGACGAGATGATTCGAAAATTGCTCTTTACGCTGGCAATCCTGCCATTTGCTGTGGTCACGCCGGTACTGGAAGTCAGTCCCACTCATGTTTTCAACCCTGATTGGCCCGGCCATGCGCGGCTGCACGATGTCTGGCAACTGATCACGCACTCCACCCTTGCGCTCTATATGGCCTGGCTGGTGTGGCTGCGCGGTCGCGAGCGCGAAGGCTGCGTGGTCGGGTTGATCGTCATCGGCAGTTTCCTTGTCGCGCATTTTATGAGCCCGCTCTACGGTGGCTCCATGAGCCATAGTGACGGCATTCCCTTGAGCCCTGCGGCACAGGCAGCGGTAATGGTCATGGCCGCCGCGGCTGGAATCCTGGTCGGCTTGCTGCTGACCGCAGGGAAACGCGGGACTGCACAGCTTCGCTAACAAAAAAGGCCCGCCTGTTCGTGCGAACGGGCGGGCCCTTCCTTATCAATCGACGGGCAGCTTTGCTTAGCTGTCCTTGCCCTTGAGCGCTGCACCCAGGATGTCGCCCAGCGATGCGCCGCTGTCGGACGAACCGAACTGGGCAACCGCTTCCTTCTCGTCGGCGATCTGGCGCGCCTTGACCGAGAAGTTCGGCTTCTTCGAGCGATCGAATCCGATCACCATGGCGTCGAGCTTCTGGCCGACCTGGAAGCGGTCGGGGCGCTGTTCGTCGCGGTCGCGGCCAAGGTCCGAACGCTTGATGAAGCCGGTCGCCCCATCCTCGCCAACCTGCACTTCCAGCCCGCCATCGCGCACTTCGAGTACGGTCACGGTCACGGTCTGGTTCTTGCGCAGTGCACCTGAACCCGAACCCTCTGCCGACGGCGCGCCCTTTTCGAGCTGCTTCATGCCCAGGCTGATGCGTTCCTTTTCGACATCAACGTCAAGCACGATCGCCTTGACCTGCTCACCCTTGCGGTGAAGCGCCAGCGCGTCCTCGCCCGAGATGCCCCATGCGATATCCGACATGTGGACCATGCCATCGACATCGCCATCCAGGCCGATGAACAGGCCGAATTCGGTGGCGTTCTTGACTTCGCCTTCGACTTCGCTGCCCACCGGATGTTTCTCGGCGAATTCTTCCCACGGGTTGCGTTGGGCCTGCTTGAGGCCGAGCGAGATGCGGCGCTTGTCGCTGTCCACTTCCAGCACCATCACTTCGACTTCCTGCGAGGTCGAGACGATCTTGCCCGGGTGCACGTTCTTCTTGGTCCAGCTCATTTCCGAAACGTGGACCAGGCCTTCGATGCCCGCTTCCAGTTCCACAAAGGCGCCGTATTCGGTGATGTTCGTGACAGTACCGGTCAGCTTCATGCCAACTGGATATTTCGCGGCCACACCGTCCCACGGATCGCTTTCGAGCTGCTTCATGCCCAGGCTGATGCGCTGGGTATCTTCGTTGATGCGGATGATCTGCACGGTCACGCTCTGGCCGATTTCGATCACTTCGCTGGGGTGGTTGACGCGCTTGTAGCTCATGTCGGTGACATGCAGCAGGCCGTCGATCCCGCCCAGGTCAACAAAGGCACCGTAATCGGTGATGTTCTTCACTACACCTTCGGTGATCTGGCCCTCGGCCAGCTTGTCGATCAGTTCGCTGCGCTGTTCGGCGCGGGTTTCTTCCAGCACTGCGCGGCGCGAAACCACGATATTGCCGCGGCGGCGATCCATCTTGAGGATCTGGAACGGCTGCGGCACTTCCATCAGCGGGGTGACATCGCGCACCGGGCGGATATCGACCTGCGAACCTGGCAGGAAGGCAACCGCACCGTCAAGATCGACAGTGAAGCCACCCTTGACGCGGCCAAAGATGCGCCCTTCGACGCGCTTGCCTTCGCCAAATTCGCTTTCCAGCTTGTCCCATGCGGCTTCGCGGCGGGCGCGGTCGCGGCTAAGCATCGCTTCGCCGTCGGAATTTTCGACGCGGTCGACAAATACTTCGACTTCGCTGCCGACGGTCAGGCCGTGGTCGTCTTCGCCGCGGGCAAATTCTTTCAATGCGACGCGGCCTTCGCTCTTGAGGCCGACATCGATCATCGCCATGCCGTTTTCGATGGCGGTCACGGTGCCTTTAACGACGCGGCCTTCAAAGCCTTCGTCGCCTGCACCGCCAAGTTGTTCGTTGAGTAGCGCTTCGAAATCGTCGCGCGTTGGATTGGCTGAAGTTGCCATCAATGTGGGTTTCCTGTTCGTTTTGCTACCGGCCGCCGGTTTTTCCGGGGTCTTTCTCCGTCTCCCGCACCATTGCGGGGCAAACGGGGCAAAGGGCCGATTTCCCGCAGGGCCGAATGCCGCCGCAGGAGTTCTTCAATCCGGGGATTGCATGAACGGTCGGGCGCCTAGTGGAAATGACCGCAAAAAGCAAGCGCAAAGCCCCCCTATGGCAAGCGTCAAATCCCGCAGGATGGAACACATGGAACACAGTCCTGAAGATCGAATCCGGCGGGGCCATGGCGGAACGGTGCAACATGCCATGACCATGCCACGGGGCCCCGATGTAGGACATGGATTTGTAAAACTATGAGGCTGGGCCAAGCGCCTCCTGCACTGCCGCTATCGCTGCCTCGATCGCCTGTTCCCGGCCAAGGCTGGTGGTGTCAATCACCAGCGCGTCAGGCGCTGCGCGAAGGGGTGCATCCTTGCGGCTGATGTCGCGCTCGTCGCGCATCACGATGTCGCGTTCGATTTCCACCAGCGGTATCTCGAGTTCGCGATCCTGCATTTCCATCCAGCGCCGCCGCGCGCGTTCATGAACGCTGGCGGTAATGAACAGCTTCACGTCGGCATCAGGCGCGATCACCGTGCCGATATCGCGCCCATCCAGCACCGCGCCGCCTGGCTGCGTGGCAAAGGCGCGCTGGCGTTGGTAGAGCGCCTGGCGCACCGCCGGATGGATCGAGACGCGGCTGGCGAACCCGCCCGTTTCCTCGCTGCGCAAGGCTGGCTCAGCAAGCAGCTCGTCAGCGAATTCGCAACCGGCCAGGGCATCGGCGGGATCGTCAGGATTGCCGCCATCAAGCGCCACCTGCCGCCCGACCGCGCGATAGAGCAGGCCGGTATCGAGATGCGGGAGGGCGAAATGCGCGGCCAGCGCCTTGGCAATGGTGCCCTTGCCTGATGCGGTGGGGCCGTCAACGGCGATGATCATTGGATGGCCTTTTCATGCGTGGTCGGAGCTTGGCATTGGGTGAACAGGCAATTCCAATCTGGTTAGAAATATCGGGTGCCATCAGATGGGATAGGCGTCGAAGCGGACGGCTTGCAATCGACTTTGCTTATCAAAGCCAATCCGGAACCAGCCCGGTTCGATGGCTGCGCTACATTCGTCGGGGCCGACATTATGCGTAACATGGTCTGGATCGCAGTCGAGCACGATGCCTGGAAGAAAGGTGCGGACATTGGACAGCACCTCATCCTTCTGCCTCGCCATCCCGATACCCAGGGCTGCAATCGGACGATCCGTGAAATCGCTGGCGACCACAAGCTTTATGACTAACGGGATTTCGTCATACTCGGCCCAGAAATAGTGCAGCACCCCTTGTCGGTCGCGGAAAAAGCAATCCTGAGTTTCCTCACAATTGTCTTTCTGAATGAATTCCAATTGGCCCGCTACAGTCGGAAATGAAGTGTCAATGGGAATGGGCGAAAAGCTGAGGTCTACCTTGCGATAATTCGGAGAGAATCCGTAAATTTCAGGCGTGATCGAATGGGTAGCTGACGGCGCGGCCGGCATTAAGTCAGGCTGATCTGCCGTCGGTTCCTCCGAAAATTCTGCTTGTGCTAATTCTTGCCGATCGCCGAGCGTAGAGCATGTGGGCAAGGCTGCCATAATGAGAGCAGCGAAAGCGGCCCGCCCTATCATCTTTCCAAACCCTCAAGCAGGCTTATGAAACCCGGAAAGCTTGTGGCGATGGGCGAGGTGTCGTCAACCTCCACTCCTTCACGGCTGGCAAGCCCGGCAATCGCCATGCTCATCGCAATACGGTGGTCGAGATGGGTGGCAATGGCGGCGCCTTTGGGCGTGCCGGGCAGCGGATCGCCGCCGGTACCGTGGATCACCAGTCCATCGTCAGTTTCCTCGACCCGCGCACCTGCCAGCGTCAGCGCGGCTGCCATCGCGGAAAGCCGGTCGCTCTCCTTGACCCGCAATTCATCGAGTCCGCTGGTTCGCGTCGTGCCCTGCGCCAGCGCGGCGGCGACGAACAGCACCGGAAATTCGTCTATCATGCTGGGTGCGACTGCCGGATCGACTTCGATCCCGGTGAGGATGGAATGGCGCACGCGCAAATCCGCCACCGGTTCGCCGCCCACTTCGCGGCGGCTCAGTTCGTCGATACTGCCGCCCATCTGGCGCAGCACTTCGATCAGGCCCGCGCGGGTGGGATTGAGGCCGACATTTTCGATTATCAGGTCGCTTCCCGGCACGATCAGCGCAGCGACGATGAAAAAGGCGGCGGAAGAGGGATCGCCCGGCACTTCCACCCGCTGCGGCTTCAGCTCCGCCTCACCGCGGATGCGGATGATTCGCTCCCCGCCGACTTGCTCTACCTCGAGTTCCGCACCGAAGCCTTTGAGCATGCGCTCCGAATGGTCGCGGGTTGGCACAGGTTCGATTACCGTGGTTATGCCCGGCGTGTTGAGCCCGGCAAGCAGCACAGCGCTTTTCACCTGCGCCGATGCCACAGGCAGGCGATAGCTGATCGGCACCGCTGGCTGCGCGCCGCGTATGGTCAGCGGCAGTGTGCCGCCCTCCGCCGCATCGAAATTCGCGCCCATCCGGCTGAGCGGTTCGATCACGCGGCCCATCGGACGTTTCGAAAGGCTGGCATCGCCGACCAGGCGGGCGCTGATGGCATGGCTTGCGATGAGGCCCATCAGCAGGCGAGTGCTGGTGCCGCTGTTGCCCATATCGAGTGCGCTTTCAGGCTCGAGCAGCCCGCCTACGCCCACGCCGTGGATGCACCATTCGTCGCCCCGTTGCTCAATCGTGGCGCCCATTTTGCGCATTGCCTGGGCAGTGGCCATCACGTCTTCGCCTTCAAGCAGGCCGGTGACGCGCGTTTCCCCCACCGCTAGCGCACCGAACATGATCGAACGGTGGCTGATCGACTTGTCGCCGGGAACGCGCAGGCGGCCATTGAACGGGCCAAGGGGCATGAAGCGGTGAGCAGGCAAGGGAATCTCGGCTGAAAACGGGGTTGCAGTTGCGAGCGCGGCTTTTGACAGCGCCATGCCCCTATGGCAAGGCGCGCCGCGCTCTTGATTCGGCGTGAATCGCTACCCATCAAGAAAGAGAATTTTTTGCGCGGCCCGCCAAGCACGAAACCGGGCCGGACCAAGGGAATACGAAAGATATGGCTAAGCCAGAATGGGGCACCAAGCGTTCCTGCCCCAAATGCGGGGAACGCTTTTACGATCTGGGTAATGACAATCCGGTAACTTGCATTGAATGCGGCGAGGAATGGGATCCAGAACCCGTACTCAAGCCCAAGCAGCCGATCCCGTTCGAAGAGGACGAGAAGAAGAAAAAGGAAGCCGAGGCTGACAGCGATCTTGGCGGCGATGATGATCTGGAAGAATTGGGCGATATCGACGAAGATGACGATTCGCCCGACAATGACGTCGACCTTGGCGGCGATGACGACCTTGGCGTGAGCAAGGGCAAGGGCGACGACGAGGATGATGAAAGCTGATTTAGCTGTTGCAAAGGGGAGGCGCGCTTTATAAAGGGCGCTTCCCGCAGGCCTTAGGGCTTGCATGAATGACTGGCGCGGGGCCTTAGCTCAGCTGGGAGAGCGCTACAATGGCATTGTAGAGGTC
>LOET01000007.1 GCA_001515985.1 Sphingomonadales bacterium BRH_c3
GAGTTCCAGCGCGCCGCGCAGTTCGCCGCCCAGCGCGTCATAGGCTGCGCGGCACTCGGCGGCGGAAATGCTCCAGTCGCTGTCACCGGCGAGCTCGTAGCTGTCGAAGCGCTGCGAATATTCAGCCAGTGCCGCATCGCCGCGCTCTTTGACATCAGCAAGGATCCGCGCCACGTCGCCGCTAACATCGCTGTCGCTTTCACGCCGCGCATTGACCAGCGCGTCAAACTGAGCCGCAAACCCGGCAGCGGAGGAAACCAAACGCTGCATCAGTCCGCCGCCTGCTCTTCAGTGGTCTTGCGGAATGCTGCGACCAGTTCGGCCACGCGCGGATCGGTCTTGAGCGCGGCGCGATTGACGATCAGTCGCGCAGAAATGTCGATGATGCGGTCCGTCTCGACCAGGCCATTATCCTTGAGCGTCTGCCCGCTCGAAACCAGGTCGACGATTTGCCGCGCAAGGCCCAGCGATGGTGCGAGCTCCATCGCGCCATTTAGCTTGACGCATTCCGCCTGGATGCCCCTGGCCTCGAAATGCTTGCGGGTGAGATTGGGATATTTTGTTGCGACGCGCAGATGGCTTGCATGGCCACCTACGCCCTCATCGCCCGCAACGCGCGCCACCGAAAGGCGGCAGTGCCCGATATCGAGATCGACCGGAGCATAGAGATCGGCATAGTCGAATTCCTCGATCACATCCGATCCCACAATGCCCACTTGTGCCGCGCCATGGGCGACGAATGTCGCGACATCAAAGGCGCGCACGCGGATCAGGCGCATGTCGGTGCGATTGGTGGAGAAACTCAGCGAGCGATTGCCCTTGTCGTGAAAGGCATCTTCCGGCACCACACCCGCGCGTGCCATTACCGGCAGCGCTTCGTCGAGAATGCGCCCCTTGGGAATGGCGAAAGTCAGCTGAGTGGCGGCGGTGTCAGTCATAGCGCCGCGGCACTTAGGCATTGGGCGAGGAAAGGGCAATGAAAAGGAGCTTTCGGGCACTTGGGTGATCAGGGTAAAATGCCAGGCTATCAGCTGGTCGACATGGGGACGCGGGGCGAAGCCGCGATCCGCACCGCTTTCACCAACCAGGCCGCCTATTGCGAGCGGAACAGCGCGCCAATCACGGCCAAGGTTTGCAATGCAATTCTGGCAGCAGTGGAGGGGGACAAGAGCAACGCCCTGCTCGAACGGATTCGCGGCTGGGCCGGTGCACCGCTGGCTGATGCGTTGCCACTGCGCGTCGCTGGCGGGATCCATGCGCTATATCTTGCAGGCGAAGCGAGCGAACTGGCACCGATCTATCGCGGGCTACCGGTCAATGCTGATCCGATCGTTGAGGAAGTGATGCTGGTGCACGAGGCGCGGCTGCTGCCCTGGCTCGACAGCCCGCCGCAGACCAATGAGGCGGGGCGCTCAAGCAATTTCATCGCCGCCTTGCTATGGTTGGCAGGGCGGGGCTTGCCCGCACAGTTCGAATGTCTGGAGATCGGCTCAAGCGCGGGGATCAATTTGATGATCGACCGCTATGACTATGACCTTGGCGGCGTGAAGGTGGGCCCTGACGCACCGGCGATGGCGTTCAAGCCCGGCTGGAAAGGCAATCCGCCGCCCGATGTGCCGATCGGGCTATTGTCGCTCAAGGGATGCGACATAGCCCCGGTCGACCTGACGGACCCGGCGCAGGCGCTGCGGCTCAAGGCCTATATCTGGCCCGAACATACGATCCGCTTCGATCGGATGGAGGCGGCGATCGCGGCGGCAGAGCAGAGCAAACCTGATGTGCTCAAGATGGATGCAGCCGAGTTTGTCGAGGCGGAGTTGGCGAAGCCGCAGGCAGCGGGCACCACTCGCGTGCTGATGCATTCGATCGTGTGGCAATATGTACCCGAGGACCAACAGCAACGGGTCATTGCCGCGATGGAAACGGCGGCAGGGCGAGCCACGCCCGATGCGCCGCTGGCCTGGATCGCTCTGGAAGCGAACCGCACGCTCCACCGGCATGAACTGCGCGTGCGCTATTGGCCGGGGGGCGAGGAGGAAACCCTGCTCGCCCGCGCGCATGCGCACGGAGCGGATATCGAATGGCTGGCGACCTAGGGTCCTGGCCCTAACTGGTTTTGCTCAGGAAATCTTCCATCGCCGCATTGACCTTGTCCGGCGCTTCCCAAGGCACGAAATGCCCGCAATCGGGCACTTCGACCACAGTCAACGGGTCAATCACATCCTCAAGGCCTTCGAGATTTTCGGGCGGCAGCGCCAAATCGTCCAGCGCCCAGATCACCAGCGTCGGGATCGTCAGATTGGGCAGGGCGGGCGGGGTGTAGCCTTCGGGCACCGCGAACGGCGCGTCCATCAACGGCACGTCAATCGGGCTGGCGCGGTAATAGTTGAGCATCCCGAATGCTGCCTCGGTATTCTTCCAGTCCTCCAGCAGCGCGGAGCGCTCTTCGGGTTCCATCGCGGAGGGGCGGTCCCATTTCACTGACTTCAACAACAGGCCGGTAAGCCCGTGTTCGCGCACCAGCTGGTCATTGGCAGTATCGCGGAAATCGCGGATATACTGGCTTGCTTCGCGCTGCTGGCGATTGGTGTAAAGCAATCGCTGGAACACCGCCGGATGCGGCGCATTGGCAATCACTGCGCGGGTTACGCGGCTGTGCTGGCCACTCAGGGCAACACCCCATGCAATCGCGCCGCCCCAATCGTGCCCGACGATAGTGAACTTCTCCACCCCCAGCGCATCGGCGAGCAGGAAAATGTCACCAATCAGCTTGTCGGGGGTGTAAGCCTCGACCTCCTGCGGCTTGGATGACCCACGATAGCCGCGCTGGTCGGGCGCGATGCAGCGATAGACGCCTGAAAAGTGCCTGATCTGATGCCGCCATGTGCGGTGGCTTTCGGGAAAGCCGTGAAGGAAGATCAGCACCGGCGCGCTGCGCGGCCCCTCATCGACGACGTCGAGCTCGATACCGTTGGCGAGCGTGACCCGTTTCTGCTCCATCATCAGCCTTCTGCCTCCATTTTCTCGATATAGCCGGCGGCGACCATGCCCGCGACCTGGTCAAGCAACTGGTCTGGCGTGCGGCGCAATTCGCCCATGGCTTCTTCCATGCCTTTTGCAACGATGATCTCGCGCTGATTGAGCACTACCGCATCGATCATGGCCTTGGCGGCATCGGCGGGCTGGATCCCCTCATCGATTACCTTGTCGCTGCGCCCGCGCCTGGTGCCATCGGCGGTGAGCGCATTGCGGCTGACATCGGTGGCGATCGACCCGGGATAGATCACGTGGACAGACACGCCTTTCTGGCTCAGCTCGGCGCGCAGTGCATCGGCATAGCCGGCAAGGCCGAACTTGGCCGCGCAATAGGCGGTCCGCATCGGCACGCCCACCTTGCCCGCGATCGAGGAAATGAACAGCAGATTGCCGCTGCCGCGCTCGGCCATATGCGCGATCAGCCCCTGCGCAAAGGCGATCTGTGCGGTGAGATCGATATCGATGATTTCGCGATAGACGCTCATATCGGTCTTGAGCGCCTGGCTGCGCTGCGACACACCTGCATTGGCAACCGCAATATCAACCCCGCCTTTCCATGCGATGGCTTTGGCGGTTGCATCGGAAAGTGCGCTTTCATCGCGCACATCGAAAGGCAGCAGCAGCGCGTCACCGCAATCCGCCGCTACTTCGGCGAGGCGAGCCTCGTCGCGTCCGGACAGGATCAGGTGAGTGCCGCGGCTGGCCCATTCGCGCGCCAGCGCCGCTCCTATCCCTGACGATGCGCCCGTGATCCACACCACCTTGCCCGTGAAATCCATGCTTCTCTCTCCTCGGCGGCTTGCTCCGCGATTGTGTTAGTCAGTGCTGGTATTGGGCCGATCGGGCAGCGGGATCCACTCGTCTTCATCGCCCGGAACCTTGGGGAATCGCCCGGCATCCCAGTCTTCCCGGGCTTGCCGGATGCGATCCCGGCTCGAACTGACGAAGTTCCACCACGCGTGGCGCGGGGAGGAAAATGCCTCGCCGCCGAGCAGCATGATCCGCCCGCCGTTCTCGCTCGACAATGACATGTTGCGGCCCGGGGCCAGCACCGAAAGCTCGTAAAGCCCCAGCGCCTGCCCATCGACGGAAGCTTCGCCGCCGACCAGCATGACCGCGCGCTCGTCGGCGCTGATCTCGATCGGCAGCGAACCTCCCGGTGCCAATACGATCTCGGCATAGATTGTGTCGGCATAGGTGGTGGTGGGTGCACGCTTGCCCCATAGCTCGCCCATGATGACGATGGCCTTGGCGCAGCTGTCCTCGACTATCGGAAGGTCTTTCACCGCCTCGAATGCAGGGGCGATCTCTTCGCGCCCATCAGGCAGCGCGAGCCAGGTCTGCATGCCATAGAGCCTGGGGCCGGTCGCACGTTCTTCCGCCGGTGAGCGCTCCGAATGGACGATACCGCGTCCTGCGGTCATCAGGTTTACCTGGCCAGGGCGGATCGTCGAGAATGTACCGAGGCTATCGCGGTGATTGATCGCGCCTTCGAACAGCCATGTCACGGTGGCAAGGTTGATATGCGGATGCGGGCGCACATCCATACCAGTGCCGATGTCGAGCTGGCCCGGGCCGAACTCGTCGACGAAGATAAATGGGCCGACCATTGTCCGCTCGCGCTTGGGCAGCACGCGGCGCACCTCGAACTGGCCGAGATCGTGTGTGGTGGGGGAAATGGTTTGCTCGATCATGTCACTCTCCCGGTGCCCGTGCCCTGATCGCCAGTGCGTGGACCCGCTGGCCTGGAATATCGCCCAGGGCGGCATTGACCATGCGCTGGCGCTGCAAGCGCGATACGCCCGCGAAAGCCGCGCTCTCAATCACAATGGTGAAGTGCGATTCTCCGCTGCCGTCATCACCAGCATGGCCGCTGTGCCGCGCACTGTCATTGATCACTTCAAGATGGGAAGGCGAGAATGCTGCACGCAGCAGGGATTCGATTTCGTGGGCTACTGTTCCGTTCATATGGCTGAATTTGGGGCTTCCCTTCCGGCTTGTCCATGCCCATCCTAAAAGAGTGAAGCAATCAAGGTTCCATGGCCGATATGAGGATACGGGGCGCGTATGCGAGCATCCGGCCTGCCAGGAGGCGGGCGAATTCCGCGCGCCTGGCTATCGTTCGAGCGGGTTTAACGGGCCGGGCCAGTACCGCTGGTTCTGCCTTAAGCATGTTCGCGAATTCAATTCGGACTATGACTGGTTTGAGGGAATGAGCGCCGAGGAAATCCTCGAAGCCCAATCACCTGCAGCAGGCTGGAAGACCGAAAGCCCCAGTTTCCGCCCCACCGCCGGGGTCGACGGGATGCCGCGCTGGGCCGATTTCGACGATCCGCTTGATGCGATCAGCGCGCGGGTCAGCGGCATCAGGAGCCGCGCGGAGCGCGAAGCGCGCATGGCCATGGACGGGCGCTTCAGTCGCGAGGAAGCGCATGCGCTGGGTACGATGGGGCTGGGGCTTGATACGGACCGGCGGCGGCTGCGCCAGCGTTATTCCGAACTCGTGCGCCGCTATCACCCTGATAGGAACGGTGGCGATCGCAAATACGAAAGCCGCCTCAACAGTGTTGTGGAGGCCTATCAGTTGTTGCGCCGGAGCGCGGCCTTCTCCTGAGCCCCCGCTTTTATGACGGGCCGAAGTGCGATCTGCCCTTGGGCCATCGCGACGGAGTTGAATGTGAACTCGGCCATGCTCTGCTCTTCTCGTCAGGCCTGCCCAACTCAATTCTGCTTGAACGCCCAGCGTAAGGTCTTGCCCACGCCCCAGGTCGCGGCGCGGGCGGGCAGGGCAGCGATTCCCGGGCGGGTCAAGCCCAGCATGGTCCGGGCGAAAGGCGGGAGCATTTCAACCGCTTCGGCAGCCAGCATCGCCTGAAGGCCCGGCGGAGTGCCTGATGCACGCTGGGTCAACACCAGCCTCGCCACTTCGCGCGCTTCAGGTGAAGTGCGCAGGTCACTGCGCATATCGCGGAACAATTCCTCTGCCTCGTTGCGGTTGGTCGGCACCGGATCGGCACCCAGCGCGCGGGCGATCAGCGCGAACTGGCGGAAATATTCATCTTGCTCGTGGCCCGGCATGTCGGGGCGTACATGGCGCTTGTAGGCAGCAAGGAAACTCGAGGCTTCGGTGACATGGACCCACGCCAGCGTGCGCGGAGTGGTGGCAGAATATGGCGTTCCGTCGGGCAAGGTGCCGGTGACCCTGGCGTGGATACGGTTAACCCGCTCTATGGCACTTTGTGCCTCGTCTCTGTGCCCGAAGGTGGTCACTGCGATGAAGCGCGCAGTGCGGCGCAGGCGGCCATGCATGTCTTCGCGAAAGTTCGAATGGTCGAGCACGCCCTGAATCGCAGCAGGGTGGAGCATCTGTAGCAGCAGTGCCCTGATGCCGCCCACCATCATGCCTACAATATCGGCATGCACCATGCGGATCGGCGAGTTGCGCTTGAACAGCGCTTCGTCGGAAGGCGGCACTGGCTGCTGCCCGCCCGCCGTGTCATTGAACACGCCGCGCACCTGTTCGACCAGCTTGAGGCGAAATCGCTCGATCGGATCGGGTGACGACATGCGGCATGTCTACGCCACTGCCGTCGGCAACGCCAGACAGGTTTGCAATAGGCGTTAGCGGCGTGAGACGCGGGCAGCGATCGTCGATACCGCGCGATCGAATTGATCCATGTCGCCTGCAGCGCGGGCAAGCAATTGTGCGCCTTGCAGTTGCGCCAGAATCGCCACGGCCTCGATCGCAGGGTCGCCACTCACCGCGATACTCATGTCGCGGCGGCCCTTGAGCAAGGTCTGTTCGATCCACTGCGCAACCATCGAATTGGCGCGGGCGAGCATTTCGCGCATGTCGTCACAAACCAGCTCGCTGTCGCCCGCAAGGGCCGTGCACAGGCATAGGGCCTGCCCGGATCCAGTGGCTGCGCGATACATCTCGATCGCCCCCAACAAAGCTTGCCCACCCAGCCGGCTCTGCTGATCGATCGCATCCAATTGTCGCGAGACCTGATCTGCATAACGGTCGAGAACCGCCAGCCCCAGATCTGCCTTGGTTGGAAAGTGGTGGTGGATGCTCGCCTTCCGGATGCCGGCATCACGGGCGATATCGGCATAGCTGAAACCGCCATAGCCGCGGGTCCGCATGGCATTTTCGGCCAGATTTACGAGTGTTTCCCGAGTATCGCTCATCCCTACCAATTAGTAGGTTGATTTCTGTCTTGCAAGAGCTATTACGTCACAACCTACTAGTAGGTAGGATGATTCGTAGTGACGAAGGACTGCTTATGCTGAAGATTTACGATGCCGAGAATTTCCCGAACCCCAAGCGGGTTCGCCTGGCCCTGAGAGAGAAAGGCGCGCTCGACCAGGTCGAGTTCGTGCCTGTCGATGTCAAGAGCGGCGAACTGCGCACCCCTGAAATGCGGGCCAAGAACCCCGATGCCACGGTTCCATTCATGGAGCTGGAGGACGGTACCGTGATCGGGCGCTGCAATCCGATAATCGAATTCATCGATGCAACTTTTGACGGGCCCAGCCTGACCGGCGCAGCCCCGCAGGAACGGGCGCACATCAGCGCAATGAATCTGCGCGTCGAGGAAGGTTTGCTTGACGCAGGGGCAGACTATTTCCATCACGCCACTGCCGGGCTTGGCCCCGATCTTGAAACCGACCAGGTTCCGGCCTGGGGCGAACGCCAGAAGCGCCGAACCCAGGAGACCGCGCGCTACCTCAACGGAGTGCTGGCGGACCAGGAATACCTTGCCGGTGACAACTTCAGCGTGGCAGATATCACCGCATTCACCGGCATCAGCCTGGCCGGCGCGCTGGGTCTGCTTCCTGACGAAGATCTGGCGCATCTTGACCGCTGGAAAGCCAAGGTCGCCGCTCGATACGAGAGTTAAGCAAGTGCGGATCAATGCGAATTTCGGCATACCGGTTGGGGTGCAGGCAGGCTCACTTGAGTGGCAGGCTTCGCCAATGGCCGGGGTCGATCGCCGCATGCTTGACCGGATCGGCGGGGAGGTGGCGCGAGCCACCTCCATTGTCCGATATGCTCCAGGCAGCCACTTCTCCGCTCACACACATGATGGCGGGGAGGAGTTCATCGTGCTGGAAGGGACTTTCCAGGACGAGCATGGCGACTATCCTGCCGGAACCTATGTCCGCAATCCTGTTGGCACTCGGCATGTCCCGCGATCAGATGGCGGCTGCACGATCTTCGTGAAGCTGTGGCAATTCGATCCCGAAGACCGCGCGCAATTCGCGCTCGACCTGGGCGAACTTGCGCTCGCACCTGTTGCCGATGCGCCCGGGATAGCCCGGGCGATTCTGCACGAACGTGTTGATGAGCTGGTCTTGCTCGAACAGTGGGATGCAGGCACCACCCGTAGCTTCGATGCACAGGGCGGTGCTGAGTTGCTGGTGCTGGAAGGTTCCGCCGAATGGCAGGGCCATACTTATGGCAAGCATGGCTGGATTCGCCTGCCAGCCGGTTGGCAGTGTAGAATTGTCGCAGGGCCCGAAGGCGCCCGGGTCTGGATAAAGTCACGCCATCTCGCGAAACTGCGGCTGCCCCCTTCGTGAAATCCGTTCCAATCTGGTGGACTAGCTAAATAAGCGGGAAACAGCCGCTTGCAGCCGCCATCGCTCCCGTCTAGGCGTCGCACGTCATGGTAAGCTTGATGGAAACCGAATACGATGGGACGGGCAGAACGCTCATCCCGGAACCCGACACCACGATCGACGTGCGCGACACGTTTGGGATCGATGTCGACTGGCAAGTGCCTGCCTTCAGCCTGGCTGATGAGCGTGTGCCCGATCTCGATCCGAACTATGTGTTCGATCCGGACACGACACTCGCGATCCTGGCCGGATTTGCGCACAATCGGCGTGTAATGGTGCAGGGCTACCACGGCACCGGCAAATCGACCCATATCGAACAGGTCGCTGCGCGGCTCAAATGGCCCAGCGTCCGCGTCAACCTTGACGCGCATATCAGCCGTATCGATCTTGTCGGACGCGATGCGATCGTGCTGCGCGATGGGCTGCAGGTGACCGAATTCAAGGAAGGCATCCTTCCCTGGGCGCTGCAGCATGCGGTGGCGTTGACCTTTGACGAATACGATGCCGGCCGCCCTGATGTGATGTTCGTGATCCAGCGGGTGCTCGAAACCGAAGGGCGCCTGACGCTGCTTGACCAGAACAAGGTCATCACCCCAAACAAGTATTTCCGCCTGTTCGCCACCACCAACACGGTGGGTCTGGGCGACACCAGCGGGCTTTATCACGGTACGCAGGCGATCAACCAGGCTCAGATGGACCGCTGGAACATTGTGGTGGCGCTTAATTACCTTGCGCCCGAGGTTGAACAGCAGATCGTCAAGTCGAAAAGCCCGGACACTGATGACAAGACGATTGCCGACATGGTCAAAGTGGCCGATTTGACGCGCCAGGGCTTTATGAACGGAGATATATCGACCGTGATGAGCCCGCGCACGGTGATGACCTGGGCGCAGAATGCCGAGATATTCAAGTCGGTTGGTTTTGCATTCCGTCTCAGCTTCCTCAATAAATGCGACGAAGCAGAGCGGACTCTGGTGAGCGAATATTACCAGCGTGTGTTCGACGAGGAGCTGCCGGAAAGCGCCGCGAAAAAACCCTGACGCACAGTTTCCGCGCCGTCAGAACCAGAAATTGCTCGCCATTACTGTGTTAATCGCTTAACACAGCCACCATGTTTGCCTGGCTTCGAACACCTCGTCGAACCAAGAGAGAGCGCGCGCGGTTCGATGAAAATCGGCCCGAAGCCGGTTTTTACGCGACAGAAGACCCCTATGGTAGTGCGCTTGATGAGTTTGACGAACGATTTGACTGGGAACCGGACCGCAAACGAGCGCGCATGCGGAGCTGGCGCTTCTGGAATCGCAAGCATGCACCAGGCGCAATCCGCTTCGGCGAAAGCTGGGGCGAACCGCAGACGCGCTGGTGGCAGCCGGCGCATTGGCGCGGGCGGCAGAGGCGCTGGTGGGCGGTGCGGATTGTTGCGGCACTGCTCGCGCTGTTCATCGCGCTGGTTGCATGGCTGGCGATAACCGCGCCGCTCAGCAAATCGCTCGAACCGATCGCGCCGCCGCAGATCACCTTGCTCGCATCTGACGGAACGCCGATCGCGCGCAGCGGTGCCTCGGTCGAGGCTCCGGTCGAAGTCAGCCAACTGCCGGATCATGTCGTGGGCGCGTTCCTGGCGATCGAGGACCGCCGCTTCTACGACCATTGGGGCGTGGACCCGCGCGGATTGGCCCGGGCGGCATGGTCGAATGCCACTGGCGGCCCGACCCAGGGCGGCAGCACCATCACCCAGCAGCTTGCCAAGTTCACATTCCTCACCCCCAGGCAAACGCTGACCCGCAAGGCGCGCGAGATGCTGATCGCCTTCTGGCTGGAGGCATGGCTAAGCAAGGACGATATCCTCTCGCGCTATCTCTCCAATGCCTATTTCGGCGACAACCAATATGGATTGCGCGCGGCCAGCCTGCATTACTTCTATCGCCAGCCAGAGAATCTGCGGCCCGAGCAGGCCGCAATGCTGGCGGGCCTGCTCAAGGCACCATCGCGGCTCGCGCCGACCCGAAATTATGACCTGGCTGAAGATCGTATGCGGCTGGTGCTCGCGGCGATGGCCGAAGAGGGGTATATCACCAGCGCGCGTGCGGCTTCTTTGCGCGCGCCGCGGCTCGACGTCCGCAATCGCGACCGATTGCCAACGGGCACCTATTTCGCTGACTGGGCGCTGCCGATCGCCCGCGCGAATTCGGAAACGAGCTATTCCAGGCAGACTATCACCACAACGCTTGACGCGCGGTTGCAAGGTTTGGCGGGTCGGGTAATCGCACGCGCGCCTCTGGGCAAGGCGCAGGTGGCGTTGGTGGCGATGCGGCCCAATGGCGAGGTTGTGGCAATGGTGGGCGGCAAGGATTACGCCAATTCCCCGTTCAATCGCGCCACCCAGGCGCGCCGCCAGCCCGGCTCGACCTTCAAGCTGTTCGTCTATCTCACCGCGCTCGAATCGGGCATGAAGCCGAACGACCGGATCGACAATTCCTCGATTGAGGAAGGTTCCTATCGGCCCAGGAATTCAAGCGAGCGTTATTCAGACACGATCACGCTTGAGGACGCGTTTGCCCGATCGAGCAATGTTGCGGCCGTGCGATTGCTCAATCAGCTGGGCAGCGACCGCGTGATTGCAACTGCGCGAAGGCTTGGCGTGACGTCCGACTTGCCCGAAGGTGATCCAAGCCTGGCGTTGGGCACTTCAACCATGACGCTGCTTGAATTGACTAGCGCCTATGCGGCGGTGGCAGGCAATGCCTATCCGGTCGAACCGCATGCGTTCCCGCGCGAGGAGCAGGGCTGGTTCGAATGGCTGTTTGACGGGCAATCGCGCTTTTCCGACCGCACACATCGCGGGATGGAACAGCTGCTGCGAAGCGCGATCAATCGCGGCACGGGCAAGGCGGCGATGCTGGCCGGGCCCAATTTCGGCAAGACCGGCACGACCCAGGATCATCGCGATGCGCTGTTCGTTGGCTATGCCGGCGGATTGGTGGTGGGCGTGTGGATCGGAAACGACGATAATTCGCCGCTCGGCGGGATTTCGGGCGGCGGATTGCCCGCGCGGATCTGGCGCGATTTCATGCGCGGCGCGATTGCCGGAAGCGGCATGGTTGCGCCGGTTGAACGACCCGATCCCGAGGGGCCGATACGCCCGCTGGATATTGACGAAATTCGCGAAATTCCGATCGACGGGAACGGCTCGACGCTTTCGGTCGAGCAGGACCAACTCAGGATCGAGACAGAGATTGAGGGCAAGCCGATTGAGTTTCGCCTGACCGAAGATGGGCTGGCGGTCGAACCTGTAGAGCGTTAGCCCTCGCGGTCAGCCATGAGGATGTTCATCACGGCGGTGGCGATTGGGCGATCTTGATCATCCTGCCACGCCTCTACCGAGACATTGGCATTGCGCCGCCCAAGCCGGGTGATGCGCCCTTTGGCATAACTTGGCTTCTGCTTGCCCGCGCTCAGGAACTGGACGGTGATGTTGATCGGCTTGAGCTGCGGGTTGCGGCTTTCAGTCTGGAGCCGAGCCCGCAACACGGCATAGCCAGCGGTTTCGAGCAACCCGCTGATCGCGCCGCCGTGCAATGCGCCGGGGCGCCCCTCCACGATATTGCTGAAATCCACCACCAGTACCGGCGCGCCGTCCACCTCGCCATGCACGGAAATGCCGAGCGAGCGTGCATATGCCGTGAGATACCGTTCCATGTCAGTTGTGGGCGGCAATGCGCGGATCCCTGGCGATGGTCATGAAAACGCCCGCCATGCTCGCCACTGGGTCATCCGGGTCGCCGTCATGCGCGATCCCGCGCACAAAGGCCGCAGAGCGGGTACGGCGATAGCATTCGACACGGCCCTTTACCGCACTGCGCTCGCGCGCGGGGCGCTGATAATCGACCCTCAGGTCAAGCGTGGCGACCGGCGTGAAAATCTTGCTGGCTGTCCAGATGCTCATACCCGATGCCATGTCGAGCAGGCTGATGATCGGCCCGGATGCAAGTACGTGACGATCCTCTTCGCCCAGCAAATCCTCGCGCCAGGGCAGCTCCAGCTCAACCCAGTCCTCGCCATGAGCGCTGTATCGAAGGCCAAGCCAGCCGGAATGGCCGTGGCGAAACAGGAACTTGGCGGATTCTGCCGGATCGAAGGGGGGGAGAGGGGCGGACATCAACATCGACCCTGCCTTTGGACCTTAGCGATTACAATACTCTAATTTCGGCGGTGAGATCGATGTATCCGCTGTTCCAGCCGCGCGGCGGCGCGCGATGCATTTTGGCGCGCGGCCGATCTGCCGGCGGTTGCGCAGTCGAAACGCGCAGCGCTCGAAAGCAGCTAAAACGAATTCCCTGCCAGCGCGTCGATCGCGCCTTGCAGGATCACGGCGGCGGCATGACTGTCGATCTTCGCGGCGCGTTTGGCGCGGCTGATGTCCTGCCCGATCATTGCGGCTTCAGCACTCTGGGTTGACCAGCGTTCATCCCAGAGAAGTATCGGCAGGGAAAATGCCTCTGCCAGATTGCGGGCATAGGCGCGGCTCGCCTGCGCGCGCGGCCCCTCACTGCCGTCCATATTGCGCGGCAGGCCGATCACGATTCCGGCAATGCCTCGCTCTCTTATCAGTGCAGCGAGCGCTTCGCGGTCGCGCCCGAACTTGCCGCGGGGCAGGGTTTTACCAGCAGTGGCAAAGCGCCACCCGGCATCACAGGTTGCAATTCCGATTGTCTTGGTGCCGAGATCGATCCCAAGCAGCGCCCCGCCATCTGGCAAGGCCTCGCGCAGACCAGCTGCGCTGTCAGCGATCAAGGCCTCGCCGCCCATGCCTGCACGCGCTGCGCCACATCAGCCTGCACATTGGCCCAGAACAACGGGATGTCATAGACGTGGTAATTGTTGCCGGGCAGGACATAGCGGCCCAATTCGGGCGGATCGCCGATCAGCAGCAAGCCGCGCTCGTCGCAGCGGGCAGGGACAGCGCGCGACAGCAATTCGCCATCGCTAAAGTCGCCCTTTGGCTTGAGCGTGCCAAGATTGCGTTCCGCCGATGCAGATTTCTCGGCACCTCCAGTCAGGGGATTGGTGCACAGTATCGCGCTGTTTCCGCGCGCCGCGCCGTCAGACCCGGTGGATTTGGCATAGGTATCGAGCACAGCCGAGGGATCGGCGGGCTCGGCAAAGCTCGACCAGCTCATCACACAACCCGCCTGATCGGGCGCGCTGCATGCGGGAAGGCCAAGCGATGGCAGGTCATGTGCCACTGAAATTGGCCAGCCGATGACATAGGCGGCAGCGACCCGATCCGCGAGTGGCTGGCCCGCCACCTGTTCGCGCAGCAGCCGCATCAGGTGCAGCGCGCCCTGGCTATGCCCGGCGAGGACTATCGGCTGTTCGGGATCAATCGACCCGATGAACTCGGCAAAAGCCGCCGCGACATCAGCATAGGCCAGATCGAGCGCCAGATGCGCCGCCGTTTCATCAGTCAGGAAGGCACCCATGGTCGCCTGGCGATAACGCGGTGCCCAGATCTCGCTCGCCCGGTTGAAGGGGCTGGCCATGCCGCGCACATAGATGCGCGCAACCCGCTCGGCTTCCTCGTCACCTAACGGAGCGTTCCAGTTCGAACGGTTGAGATAGCTGGTCGGATGGATGAAAAAGACCGCGAAATCGGGCAGGGCAGGATCAGCCGGTGACGGCAGGCTCATACGCTCGCCGGCATAGCCAGGTTGCCAGCGCGCCATATTCTCGGACAGGCCGGGATGCGCGAACCACATTGCCGCATCGGAATAGGCAGTCTTTCCCAGGGGTTGCTGTTCGACGAATTCGGTCGAAGGCACCAGCGCCAGCGTGGTCAATTCCTGCGCCCATATGCGCAGTACCAGTAGCGCAGCGATCAGCAGGACTATGATCGCGGCAATCACATAAAGGAATTTCTTTGCCACTCGACCTACTCGGCTGCGTCGTCGCGCTCCGCTATGGCCGGGCGCAGTGTTGTCCAGGCGCGATTTCCGCGCAGGCTTTCATACCAGCTGACCGGGTTCCAGCTTGTAGAACCGTCGAGCGAGAAAGTGATGAATTCAGCGCGGCCGCCGATGTTCTCGAGCGGGACCGGGCCCATCAGCCCGCGCGGGCTGTAGAGCTCGCGGCTGTCGGCGGAATGATCGCGATTGTCCCCCATCACGAAAACATGGCCTTCGGGGATCGCCATTTCCTCGAAATTGTCGAGCGGCTGGTTTTCGAGATTGTCGATAACCAGATAGCTTGCGCCATTGGGGAGCGTTTCGCGATAGGCGGGCATCTCGTAATATTGTTTCCCGTCGGCTTCGCGCACCAGATAGTTGGTGAAGGCCGAAAGGCAGGGCGAACCTTCGCATATCAGTTCCGGCTCGAAGGGGATTTTGATCGCAGGCACGACCTCGCGTTCGACCGGGGTGCCGTTGAGGATGATCCGCCCGTCGCGCACGGCGATGCGGTCGCCCGGCAGCGCCACCACACGCTTGATATAGTCTTCATCGCGCACCGGATGCACCGGGATCACGATGTCGCCATATTCAGGAGTATCTGGCCAGATGCGCCAATCGCTGCGCGGCATCAGGTGGAAACTTACCGACGCCCAGCTCCAGCCGTAGGGATATTTGCTCACCACCAGCCGGTCGCCCACATAAAGCGCCGGCATCATCGAGGTGGAGGGGATGTAGAACGGCTTGGCCACCAGACTGTGAAAGGCAAGCACCGCCAGCAACATCAAAGCAAGGCCGCGCAGCTCGGCGATCCAGTTGACCTTGGTTTCCTGGTCCTTGCTGTTCTCTTTGTCGTTTGTGTTCACTGTGTTGGTGCCGGTCTGCATAGTCAAAGGGGCCGTGCTTCGATGATGACGTAAGCCTGAGCCCATGGATGATCATCGGTGAGGGTGAGATGAATGAGCGCCTCATGGCCATGCGGCGTCAATTGCGCAAGCCGAATCGCGGCACCGCCAGCCAGCTCCAGGGTGGGCGCGCCCGAGGGGGCATTGATCACGCCGATATCCTTCATGAACACGCCGTGCCTGAAGCCCGTACCAACCGCCTTGCTAAAGGCCTCTTTCGCGGCGAAGCGCTTGGCATAGGTGCCCGCGATGGTGAAAGGGCGGCGGCGCGCCTTGGCCCGTTCGATTTCTGTAAACACGCGATTCTCGAATCGTTCGCCATAGCGATCAAGCGAATTGGCGATCCGTTCGATATTGCAGAGATCCGATCCGAGCCCGATAATCATGCGATTTTCACCAGCATTGCGATAAACAGCGTCAGTGCCATCCAGTGCAGCAGCACCTGAGCCTTGACCAGATAGTGCGCCGGATCGCCCTTTGCCATCTTCAGCGTGCTGCCATAGCCAAACAGCTGAAGCAGCAGCCAGCCGGTGGCGAACAGCACCAGCACCTGCCGACTAAGCGCAAAGCCAAGCAATGCGATGCTCAGAAGGAACGGGATGATAGCCGCAATTGCCCAGCCAAGTTGGGCGCGGCTCGGCTCCCCTGCGCTGCTCACCGCGCGTCATCCATCAGCTGCCGCATCCGGCGCACGGCATTTTCCAGGCCCACGAACACTGCCTCGCCTATCAAGTAATGCCCGATGTTCAGTTCCGCGAGTTGGGGGATCGCAGCGATCGGCTGGACATTCTCATATGTCAGCCCGTGCCCGGCATGGGGCTCGATACCGTTCTTGGCGGCCAGTGCGGCCATATCGGCGATGCGCTTGATTTCGCGAGCCATCTTCTCGCTGTCACCATCAAGATGCGCATGTGCATATTCACCGGTGTGGAATTCGACCACGGGTGCGCTCAGCCGCAGCGCGGCGTCCAGCTGCCGCTCGTTCGCTTCGATGAACAGGCTGACGCGGATGCCCGCATCGGCGAGTCGCGTGACGATCGGGGCAAGCTGGTTGTGCAGTCCGGCTGCATCAAGCCCGCCCTCGGTGGTGCGTTCCTCGCGCTTTTCGGGCACGATGCAGGCAGCATGCGGCCTGTGCCGAAGCGCGATCTCCAGCATTTCCTCGGTCGCCGCCATTTCCAGATTGAGCGGCAAATCGGTCGCGGCCTGGATTCGAGCAAGGTCTTCGTCGCGGATATGGCGCCGGTCCTCGCGCAGATGCGCCGTGATGCCGTCACCGCCCACTTGTGCCACGATTTCCGCCGCACGCACCGGATCGGGGTGATCGCCCCCGCGCGCGTTGCGGATCGTGGCGACGTGATCGATGTTCACGCCGAGCCGCAGCCGACCGGGATTGAGCACGCTTGCCATGGCTAAGCGCGGCTACCAGGCTTGCTTACGGGCATCGCAGCAAGTTCTTGCGGCAATTCGTCCTCCGCATAGGTAGGGAAGTTGAGGGCCACCAGCGGGATGAAGGGCACGCCCAGATCCACTTCGCCGCCCGAACGATCGACCAGCGCAACCTCGGCGATCACTTCGCCGCCTTCCTCACCCACTGCGGCGATCGCCTCGCGGCTGGAAAGGCCGGTGGTGACCACGTCTTCCACCATCAGAACTTTCGCGCCCGGCTCCAGCGCGAACCCCCGGCGTAGTTGGAATCTACCATCCGGCCGTTCGAGGAACAGTGCGTCCTTGCCCAGCGCGCGGCCCATTTCATGGCCGATGATGATTCCGCCCATCGCGGGCGAGACAACCACATCCACCCTGCTGCGAATCTCGCGGGGCAGTTTTTGCGCCAATGCCAGCGCCAGCCGGCCGCCGCGCTCCGGATTCATCAACACACGTGCGCATTGCAGGTAATGTGCACTGTGCCGCCCGGAAGAGAGCTTGAAATGCCCTTCCAGCAATGCGCCGCAGCTGCGGAATTCGGACAGCACCTCGTCTTCAGTCATGTGTGATTTATCCACCTATCTTGCGCTGATTGCGCCGGGATCACCCGGTCTTGCGTATTTTTCTCCCTAGAAGCGCTTGAGACAGGGGGCAAGCGCGCCTATAGGGCCGGTCAATCTCGGCGTTCATGCCGGGTGTTTGGGTTGGCTGGAGTGGTCTGGCATTTGCGGGCTGCAGGGCAACAGGGCACGAGAGAAGCGGGAAACGTCAGACAAATGGTTTTGGGTCAAACAGGCCGCCACGCCTTTTCATTTATGGTTATGTTCGCGCTTGCCGTAATGCTGGCATTCGCGCCGCGCGCTGCGCTGGCACAGGACGAAGCGGCAGCTTCCGAGGTTGCTGCGGCTGAAACTGCGGCAGCCTATACGCCGATGGCACCGACTGAAGGCAAGGGCATGCCGGTCGACGGGCGGCTCGGCTTCCAGGACCAGTTTTCGCCCAATGGCGATTATGCACTGTGGATGCACGATTTGATTCTGCTGCCGATCATCACGGTGATCAGCCTGTTCGTGCTGGGGCTGCTGCTGTTCGTGATCGCGCGCTACAATCGCCGCGCTAACCCCAGCCCTTCGAAGACGACCCATAACACCATGATCGAAGTGGTGTGGACCGTTGTTCCCGTGATGGTGCTGCTGGTGATCGCGATCCCGTCAATCCAGCTGCTCGCACGCCAGTTCGAATCGCCGCCGGAAGATGCGGTGACGGTGAAGGTGACCGGATACCAGTGGTATTGGGGCTATTCCTACCCAGACAATGGCGATTTCGAAGTTATCTCGAACATGCTGACGGCGGAAGATGCCGTTGCCGCCGGTGAGCCATACCAGCTCGCGGTCGATAAACGCATGGTGGTCCCGGCGAACACGCCGCTGCGTATCCAGACCACTGCGGCGGACGTGATCCACTCTTTCGCCGTGCCCAGCCTGTGGTTCAAACTTGATGCCGTGCCAGGACGACTCAATGAAAAGCAGCTGCTGATCAAGGAACCGGGCGTCTATTACGGCCAGTGTTCCGAGCTGTGCGGTGCGCGCCACGGCTTCATGCCGATTGCGGTTGAAGCTTTGCCGCGCGATGAGTGGGAGGCATGGGTCCGCGAGCAGGGCGGCACCATTCCGGGCGAAGAAGTGGCCGAGGCACCTGCCGAAGACGCTGCTGCCCCAGCGCCCGCCGCCTGAAGATATTGAATTAGCCAGAGAGTATCAGAACGATGGCCACCACCGCAGAAGGTTTAACCGCTCCCCATGCAGATCATGGGCATGATGCGGATCACAAGCCGGGCTTTTTCGCCCGCTGGTTCATGTCGACCAATCACAAGGATATCGGCACGCTATATCTCGTCTTTGCAATTTTTGCAGGGATTATAGGCGGCGCCATTTCGGGCGTGATGCGCCTGGAGCTGGCAGAGCCGGGTATCCAGCACCTCGGGTTCTGGGTCGATCTGCTTGGCGGCGATGCCACTTCGATGGATGCGAACTACCACATGTGGAACGTGTTCATTACTGCGCACGGCCTGATCATGGTGTTCTTCATGGTCATGCCGGCGATGATCGGCGGCTTCGGCAACTGGTTTGTTCCGCTGATGATCGGCGCGCCGGACATGGCCTTCCCGCGCATGAACAATATTTCGTTCTGGCTGACCGTGGCTGGTTTCTGCAGCCTGCTTTTCTCCATGTTCGTGCCAGGCGGCACGGGTGTGGGGGCGGGTGTGGGCTGGACGGTCTATGCGCCGCTTTCCACCACCGGTTCGCAGGGGCCGGCAGTCGACTTCGCGATCTTCTCGCTCCACCTCGCGGGCGCTGGCTCGATCCTGGGGGCGACGAACTTCATCACCACCATTTTCAACATGCGCGCGCCGGGCATGACGCTGCACAAGATGCCGTTGTTCGTGTGGTCGGTGTTGGTCACCGCATTCCTGCTGCTGCTGGCGCTGCCGGTGTTGGCTGCTGCCATCACCATGCTGATCACCGATCGCAATTTCGGCACGACGTTCTTTGACCCGGCCGGCGGCGGCGATCCGATCCTTTACCAGCACTTGTTCTGGTTCTTCGGCCACCCTGAAGTCTACATCATGATCCTGCCGGGCTTCGGCATGGTCAGCCAGATCGTGGCGACGTTCAGCCGCAAGCCGGTGTTCGGCTATCTCGGCATGGCCTATGC
>LOET01000008.1 GCA_001515985.1 Sphingomonadales bacterium BRH_c3
GCAAGCCGCCACATTCCCCACGCAATCGGAGCGATCTCGATACCGCTTTGTCCCAACCGACGGTTGGCAGGTGGAGGCAGCAATGCGTTCATATTTCTGTCCTTATGGGCGCCGTTATCGAAGCGCGTTCGACCAATCGGTGCGGCAGCCGGCGGTGCGTGATATCGCCGCCATTGACGAGGATTTCAGCAGCGCTTCGGGCAAGTTCTACCATTGGCTGGTGAATGGTTGTGAGTGGCGGCCAGACCGTCCGCGCAAGCGTGGTATCATCAAAGCCCGCAACCGAAAGTTCGCCGGGCAAGTTCATGTTGCGATCATGCGCCACTGCCAGAACTCCGGCAGCCATATCATCATTGGAGGCAAAGATTGCCGTGGGCGGACAGCTCATGTCCAATAGCAGGCGCGCAGCGCGCACCCCGCTATCAAAGTCAAACTCACCGTCGCACACCAGGCCGGGCTCGAAGGGTATTCCCGCACGGTCGAGCGCGCGGCGATAACCGAACAGGCGCTCTTCACTTGCCATATGGCTCCTGTGGCCCTTGATGAAACCAATCCGCCGGTGTCCGCAATTGACGAGATGGGTGGTCATATCATCTGCAGCCTGCACATCGTCCATGAACACGGAACTTGTCAGCGCGTGGTTTGTACCGGGCGAGATCCGCACAAACGGAATGTCGAGCGCGTCAAGCGTCCGCAAGACCGGCTCGCAATCTGTGACCGGCGATGACAGTATCAACCCGTCGACCTGCGTTTCCGAGACGAGGCCGCGCACCTGCTCGCCGACATCGGGATCTTCGACATTAACCGGCTGGGCAAGCAGGCGTATGCCCTTTTCATGGCAATAGTCCCAGCACCCCTTCTGGATCTGGAACATGTAGTAAGGGCTGTGATTGTCATAAATCAGCGCGATCTGGTTGGATTTCGCACCTGACAGGATCCGGGCTGCGACGCTGGGACGGAAATCAAGCGCTTTCATGGCCGACTCCACTCGTTCGCGCATTTCCTTGCTGACATAGGGATGGCCGTTCAAAACCCGGCTGACAGTCTTGACCGCCACGCCTGCCTTGGCCGCAACATCCCTGATATTGGCCCGTTCGCTCATGCGGCGAGCACCTCCTTCAGACCTGAAAACAGCGTGGCATGCGCGCTGTCAGAGTTATAGAATACCGGCGGCTGACCGATCGGCGCCGCAATCTCGTGCGTGCCGGGGGCAAAGTCCATGCCTGTCCAGGCGTGCCGCCAGGCCCGATCGCCCGGCAGGCTCACGCGGCGCGACGTCGCGCCAGCTTCAATGACCGGTGCCACCAGCAGGTCGGCTCCGTACAGATATTGGTCCTGCACCGCAAACAGGCCGGCATCCTCAGGATAGTGTAGAAAGATCGGGCGCTGCAATGGCAGCCCGCTTGATGCCGCCTCGCGGCAAAGCGTGCGGACATATGGTGCAAGATGGGCGTGCACCCTGCTCCAGCGCGCAAAGCAGCCCAGCAGTTCGGGCGTGCTGTCATACTGCAAATTCTCGTCAGGCCGATTGCCTTCATGGCTGCGCATTACCGGCGCAAATGCGGCAAGTTCGCACCAGCGCTGCATCAGTTCCTCAGTCCGGATATTGCCAAGCAACGAAGTGTATCCGCCGCAGTCCGAATGGCTATAGGCATTACCGACAAGGCCTGCCGAAAGCGCAGCTGTGATCACCGTTCCAATCCCGTCATGGCGGGAGAAATCAACCGACTGGTCACCTGCCCAAAGCAACGGACAGTGCGCCTGCACCCCGGAAAATCCGGCGCGCATGAAGAACACCGCATCGCCTGTCTTGCCGCGCTTGGCCACGGCATGCGCGTTGACTTCGGCCCACAGCACCGGCCAATTGTTGTGCGCTTCCATCGGGTTCGATCCGTCAGACAAACGAACATCGGTCGGCAGATATTCGCCAAAATCGGCCATCCAGCCGGAGATGCCGATATCGAGCATCTCGCGCCCCAATATCCGTTCGGCAAACCACTCGCGAGTTTCCTCTCGTGTAAAGTCGAGCACGCCGCAATCGAACTCGCCAAAATCAACCAGATAAACCTCATCGCTGTCCGGCCTGAGGCAGAGATGCCCGCCTTCGGCGGCTTCGCGGTAGAGGCTGCCCTCTTTGCTTAGGTAAGGGTTGGCATAGGCAAGAAAGCGGATGCCGCGCTGTTTCAGGCGAGCGATATGCTGCGGCAAATCGGGGTATCGCCGCTCGTCGCGCTGCCAATCCCAGAACAGCCGGCGGCCAAAGCTCGTCTCGCGGATGCCGGCCCAATCCTCGCACCACAATCCAGAGATAGCCGTCCCGGCCTCAATGAAACGCTCTAGCCGTTCAAGGCTGCCCAATCCGTCTTTCAGACCGACGATCGCGCCGCCGATTGCCCATTCCGGCAATTCGGGCTGGCGGCCGAACCGGCCGGCCAATTGCTGCACCAGCCCGGCCGGGCCTTCATCCACAAAACATTCGAAGCGCGCTTCCCCGGCCCAGACCTCGACATTGTGCCGCGCCGGATCGGTGAAATCGAGCGCGCTGAAGCAAGTGGCATCAAGGTGCACCGCCAACCAGCGCGAAGTAAGGAAGGTGGGCTGCGGATAATTGGTGTTCCAGTAATCACCGCCAGCCATCCCCTGCGCATCCATTTGCCGGGTAATCTCGCTCGACTTGTCGCGGCCAACGCCGGGTTCGCTGGTCCACATCGGAAAGCGCCGTCCGTTGAGCGCCAGGTAACTCATCTGTTCGCCCCCGCCCCACACGGTTTCACCCGCTTCGGCATAAAGGCTCAGCCACAGCCGGTCCGCCGCCGGATCTTGAGCGCGGACGGTGAACCATTCATCGCCAAGCGTAATTCGGGCAACCGGATTGCCCTCGACAAGCAGTTCGACGCCGCCAGGCCGCACCTGCCATTCGCGCGGCGTCAAATGATCGAAGGGGTTATCCTCGATCCGGAAATTGCCGCGATACATCTCCACAACGGGCGCGCCGCGAGCTATGACCACCGCAGGACAGTCCGGAGTATGGCGCAAGACGATTTCCCCCCTAACAAGGAGTTCGAACCCGCCAGAATCCTCCAAAACCCGCAGTTGCACGCGGAAAACCCCCTTCAAATCCCGATATGTGTTATTCTGAGCACACACACGCCGCGTCAATATGACACCGCTTGACATATCGCCGCGGCCAGCGCAAATCAAGCAGCAATTACGTTAAGGACGGGATGTGCCCCGGCGCAATCCTCGTCTGCTGGATGACATGGGAAGAGGAGGAATTTGATGAGGTACAACACCACCGTGCGCGCGCGCGCATTGGCCATTTCTGCGAGCGCTCTGGCTCTCGCAGCCAGCGTTCCTGCGCTGGCTCAAAGTTCTGGCGATGTGGAGGACGAAAGCGGGATCAAGACAATCGTCGTGACCGCACAGAAAGTCGCGGAAGATGTGCAGGACGTCCCGATTTCCATCACCGCTGTCACCGGTGAGCGCCTGGAGCAGACTGGGACCAACAGCCTCGAAGGGCTGACTCAACTTGTCCCCTCTGTCACCTTCCGCAAGGGGACCACCAGCGCCAATAGCGCGATAGTCATGCGCGGTGTGGGGACCATCACTTTCTCCGTCGCTGCCGAACCAAGCGTATCGACCGTAGTGGACGGCATCGTCCTGAGCCGTTCAGGCCAGGCATTCATGGATCTGGTCGACGCCGAACGCCTGGAAGTCCTGCGCGGTCCGCAAGGCACGTTGTTTGGCAAGAACGCATCGGCGGGCCTCGTCAACATCGTCTCGAAAGGGGGCACGGACTCGCTTGAGGTAACAGGGCGTGCGGATTGGTACGAAGGTGACGAGTATCGCCTGCGCGGCTCTGTATCCGGGCCGCTCTCCACTGACCTGTCAGGCCGCCTCACCGGCTTTTACGGCAGTTATGACGGCAACATCACCAATGTCTTCGGCGGAGAAGAGAACAAGGTCAACGGCTACGAGCATTACGGTGCCCGCGGGTTGATCGATTACGATAACGGGCCTGCACGGTTGCGGCTGATCGCGGATTATTTCCGCGCAGATGACGATTGTTGCGCCGATGTAACGACAGTCAGCCGGGGCGCAGTGCTCGATGCGGAGCTGGGCCTGCCCGGGGGTGTCGCGCAGGGATTGGACCAGCGCTATGTCAATCATAACCTGGTAACGCAAACACGCGATCGCCAGTGGAGCCTGACCGCGTCGGGCGACTTTGACGTGCTCAGCGACCACACACTGAGTGTCGTGACAGGATATCGCAACTGGCAGAACACTGAGATCCGCGAAGGGGATTTCCTGCCGCGTGCACTGGTAGGCACCGCAGAGCTGCACGATCTTGGCGTGGTCAAGACCGAGCAGTTTTCGGTCGAGGCAAGGCTCGCGTCGGACCAGAGCAAACCATTCTTTTACCAGATTGGCGGCTTCTATTGGCGATCGGACAACCAGCAACAGTTCACGCGTGAAGACATTACATGCGCCAGTTCCACTCTGCCGGTCGATCCGGTTACCGGCGGGCAACCGTGCAACCTGACGGATACGGTCAACACACTGTTCCCCACCGCCACATCGGATAGCGATGTCGATTCGCGCAACTACGCATTGTTTGGCCAGGCGACCTATCGCTTCAGCGACATGTTCGCAGTGACTGGCGGCCTGCGCTACACATGGGACGAGCTCGATTTCGTCCATATTCGCGCGCCGGGCGTCAATGCCACCGACGGCACGCCTGCAACCGGCCCGGGCGTTTCCGGCAATCCGGCCGGTGGCACTATTGCCAGTGGCGGCAACGGCACCAACACTTCAACCGGCAGCAGCAGCAATGGCAATTTGTCGGGCAAGGCCGTGCTGCAGTTTACCCCGAGCGAAGACGCGATGTTTTATGGTTCTTACACCCGAGGCTACAAGGGGCCGGCATTCAACGTCTTCTTCAACCATACCGCACCCAACAATGCGGTTCCGATTGACGCAGAAACTTCGGACGCGTTTGAAATCGGCCTGAAGTCTCAGTTCGCGGACAATCGGATTCAGTTCAACGTTTCGGCATTCACTGTCGAGTATGATGGCTTCCAGGCAAATAACTTTGTCTTGCTTAACGGAGCAACCGTCACCAACCTGACCAATGCCGGCACCGTAAAGAGCGAAGGTTTCGAAGTCGATGTGCTGGCAGTGCCGGTTGACGGGCTCACCCTGCGCGCAAGCGGTGCCTATGCCGATGCCAAGGTGAAGAAATTCAATCCGAATCCGATCACCAATGCGCCAGATGCCCGCGACGGCACGAAGCTGCCGCTGGCGCCGGAGTTCGTATATACACTTGGCGCCAGCTATGAGACCGATGTCGGCGCCCTGCGGCTTTATGCAGACACCGACTTCCGGCATGTCAGTTCGCAGTTCTCCGATCTTGGCGAGGGCGGACCGATCGATTCCTATGGCATCTGGAACGCGTCCATTGGCGTATCCGATCCGGATGATCGCTATCGCCTGACGTTCCACGTGCGCAATATCACCGATGAAAGCTATGCCTTGCTGAATGTCGGCAATGGCCAGCGCCTGCAGATCCCGCGCGATGCGGACCGCTATTTCGGAGTGAGCTTGCGCGTTGGTTTTGGTGGCAACTGACCGCAGCTAAAGCTTGAAATGGGCCGCCGGAGCAATCAGGTGGCCCATTTTGCCTGAAGTCGGGGCAAAGTAGGCGCTGATCCTGGGCATTCCAGCGTGAAATGAGGAAGAAATTGATGGGCGTTCTTTCACCAACCCGTCGCTGGTCGCTCTTTATCGTGCTGTGCATTGCCGGGATTTTCAACGCGATGGATCGGCCCATCATCGCGATCCTCAAACCCGATATGATGGCCGACTTCGGGTGGACAGACAGCGATTTTGGTGACCTTGCCGCAGTAACGCAGTTCGCCGCTGCCTTTGCGTTTCTGTTCACAGGCTGGCTGGTCGATCGCCTTGGCGTCAATCGCTCGATGCAGCTTGGCGCATCTGCGTGGAGCGTGGCCGCCATGGCTCATGGCTGGGCGATTACTACCTGGCAGGTGGTGGGCGCGCGCGTTGGCCTGGGCGTTACCGAAGCGGTCCAGACCCCGCTGACGATCAAGGCAGTGGCCGCGCTATTCGAACCTAATCGCCGTTCGCTGGCATTTGGAGTTGCGACGCTTCTGGCCGGAGCCGGCACGATTGCCATGCCGTTTGTCATACCTGCTCTGGCAGTCACGACCGGGTGGCGCGGCGCACTGGTGGTCGGCGGTATCGGCGGGCTTATATCGCTGGCACTATGGATGTGGTTGGCGCGCGGCATAGATTTTACCGTGCGATCATCGAATGAAACGGCAGAAGCGGGCACCGGCAACCCAGGCAACCCCGTTTTGGATTATGGCCCGATCTTGGCCAATCGCAAGACCTGGGCAATCGTGATTGCCAAGGCGCTGTCCGATATGACGTGGTGGTTCATAAATTTCTGGCTGGCGGATTTTTACCGCAAGGAGTTCGGGCTGACCATTCTGGAGCTGGCGATCCCTCTGGCGATCGCCTTTGCCGGATCCGGCCTGGGCGCAATGTTGGCAGGATGGGGCTCAACCCGCTTGCTCGAACGCGGCTGGTCGGTGAATCGGGTGCGCAAAACAGTCATGCTGTTATCAGCACTCGTCGTTGCGCCCTTGCCTTTGGTGCTGGAGCTGAATGCCTTCTGGCCGGTTGCCATCATGATGGGTGTCGTGATGGCAGGCCACCAGGGTTTCTCATTGTCGATCTTTTCCGTCATCACGGATGTTGTGCCCACAGCCAAGGTTGGCCGTGTCACCGCCTTCGGCGCTTTCATGGGCAATATGGGCGGGGTGCTGATCAGCCTGGTGACCGGCAGGGTCCTGGATGCCGGATTTGGCTTCGCTCCCCTGTTCCTGTTCGCTGCAGCTTCATACCTGCTGGCGCTGGCGTGGTTCCAGTTGCTGCTCCCGGAAATTCGGCGTGATGAGGGGGCCCTGGAGACAATGGCCTGAGTGCTGCCAACCTGGATGCGATGTTCCAGGCAATCGGTTGCGGATTTGTCCGCTAGCAGACGGTTTGGAAAATCGGTTTGGGACCAGATATGACGGATCCGCAGAGAATTTCGATCGACAGCAAAGGTGACCTTTTCGGCGAGATCTATATTGCCGAACAGGGCAGCGATGGGGAAAACCAGCCCAAAGGGTCCCTTTTGCCCGGCCTTCTGGTGACATTTGCCGCAGCCGCAGCCGCTGCATGGCTTTCGGAACACTATGGTTTCCCGATTATCCTGATGGGGCTGCTGGTGGGGCTTTCGCTCAATTTCGTGTCGCGCGATACTGCAGTTCACCGCGGTCAGGATTTCGCTAGCCAGACCTTTCTGCGTTTGGGGATCGTCGCTCTTGGGTTGCAGGTAACGCTCGATCAAGTGCACGGACTGGGCCTTCAGTCGCTCCTAGCGCTGATCGGAATCATGACCGTTACCTTCATTGCCGGTATTGCCGGAGCCCGCCTAACAGGCCAGTCGCGCTATGCCGGGATATTGGCCGGCGGGGCGACCGCCATCTGCGGTGCCAGCGCTGCCTTGGCACTATACGGGGTCATCGGGCGGAAACGCCTTCCCCAGGCGCAATTCGCGCTCACCCTGGTCGGTGTGAGCCTGGCCAGCGCGCTGGCGATGTCGCTTTACCCAATGATTGCCGCCGAGATCGGGCTGACCGACCGGCAAGCCGGTTTCCTGATCGGCGCATCGGTACACGATGTCGCCCAGGCCATTGGCGGCGGGTACGCTTATTCCGACCTTGCCGGAAGCGAAGCGACGATTGTCAAATTGTCTCGTGTCGCCTTGCTTGCACCGGTGGTCATGCTGATATCGCTGTGGCTTGGTGCCGCCGAAGTATCCGGGTCACGGCTTTCGCTGAAGCGGTTGCGGTTGCCCTGGTTCATCACGGCCTTTGCCCTGCTGGTGATCCTCAACAGCAGTTTCGATCTGCCTGAGCAGGTTCGCACGATGTCGCTGGCGGGCTCGAAGGGCTTGCTATTGCTCGCGGTTACAGCAACCGCCATGCGATCGCGCGTCGACCTGATCATGGAGTTGGGCTGGAAAGCGGGGACGCCGATCGTAGCCGCATCGCTTGCCAGCTTCCTAGCATCACTGGCTTATGTGGTCTGGATCGGATTTTAAGTGAATGGGGGGCAGCATCTGGGCCGCTGGCTGGATCACTGCTTCTCGGGATAAAGGCGAGAGCCCGGAAGGATAGGCTTCGGGCGGATGATTTGCCAGTGCGTCATCAGTTTCTCCTGAAACTGCTACGCGGTTTCACGGGCTATCAAATGTGGTGGCAAAACCAGGCTTTCAGTATCCACGCCGGCAAGCCTCCGCAGGAGCAAATCTACAAGGCCTTTAGCTCCTGCGGCAATATCCTGTCTCACAGTCGTAAGCGGCGGGACCGTCTGGCTCGCGATCGGTAGATCGTCGAAGCCGATCACTTTCACAGAATTTGGCACCGACACTCCACGCTCTCGAAGCTCTCTCAAGCAAGCAACCGCTACAGCGTCGGTGGCCGCAAAGATTCCGTCGACCTTGCCTTCGATCTCGCTCAAATGCTCCGCGATCTCTCCGTTCATGCGATCAGCCGAAAGATGTGTAGGCAGCGCGCGGATCGGGATCGACATTCGATCGGCGATTTCTTTCGCACCGGCAAATCGGGCTGCGAACTCGATCGGTTCGGTATCGCCCAGAAAGGCAAGGCTTCTGGCCCCTGCGGCAATCAGCCTTTCAGCGGCGAGCTTGCCGCCGAGCCGGTTGTCACTGCCGACAACGCAGTGGCGCTGCCCCTCCTGGTGGTTGCCCCAAACAACCATTGGCAAATATCCATCGGCAATCTCCTCGATCCGGTCGAACTGGTCGGACTGGCCGATCACAATCACGCCATCGACTATGCCGGAGCCGATAAAGCGATCTAGCCAATCCTCATCCTGTGCCGGGATCACGCGCCGCAGCATCAGATCGTACCCCTTATCCGTGAGCTCATCGGCCAAATGGCCGAGCAGCGTCATGAAGAAGGTATCGGAAATCTGCTGATGCACATCGTGGCCTAGCGGAATGGCCACCCCTATCACGCCGGTCTTCTGCCTGCGCAGCTTGCTCGCCATCTGGTTGGGCCGGAACCCATGCTGTCGCGCAAGCGCTTCGATCTTTTCGCGCGTTTTGGCGTTGACCAGGCTCTTGCCTGCAAGTGCCCGCGATACCGTGCCCGGAGACACGCCTGCAAGCCTGGCCAGATCGGTAATGTTACGGACGGGCCGGCTGGTGTTTTCCGATTCAGGATGTTCGTGTTCAGACATTTAGCTTGCAATCGGTTCTTGCTCACGCGGTACGCGATGTCCAGCGTCAACAAACAGCGTTGCTATCGCCCCGGCAATCATCAGCATCCCGCCCAGCATCAGGACATTGCGCGGATCACCGCCTAGTATCGGGTTGTAGATCAGCGGCATCGTCAATGTCTGGATCAACATGGGAATGACAATGAACATGTTGAAGATGCCCATATAAACTCCATTGCGTTCAGCCGGGATGGAATCCGCCAGCATCACATAGGTATTCCCCATCATTCCGGCCCAGCCGATCCCGATCCCCAGCATCAGCACGAACAATGCGGCCGGCGTTTCAACCCCGGGCAACATCAGCATGGCCGTGCCCGATGCAGTCAAGCAGGCCGCATGTACCAGCCTTGCGCCGAGCCGGGCAACGATCGGGATCAGCGCAAGTGCACCGACAAAGGCGATGAAATTATAGAACGCACCGGCTTGCTGAGTGGTGAGCGTCGCCTCCCTGAACGCGGCGCTTGACGGGTCACTGGTATCGTAAAGAGCCCGGCCAACGGCAAAGGTCACATATTGCCAATAGGCAAACATTGCGTACCACTGACACAGCATGGCCACGGCAAGTTGTCGCATTGGCCTGGGCATGTCGCGGATGGCGTCGCCGATCTCGGTCAATGTGGCTTTGACAGTCATCGGCTTACTTTCGAGCACATCCTTTTCGTCATCGGTCATCGGCAACTCAGGAACACGCCACACCGACCAGACGATTGTCGAGATCGACAGGATCGCTCCGATCGTGAAGGCGATGCGTACGATAACCGGTATCCCATTATCGTCGAGAACGTCGCGGGCGACGAACGCGGTCAGCAAAGTCGGAGCGAGATAGGAAAGCGTCTGTGCAAGGCCAGTAAATGCGCTTTGTGTGAGGAATCCCATAGAGCGCTGGTCGGGCAACAGCCGATCGGCAACATAGGCGCGGTAGGGCTCCATTGTGATGTTGTTGCCTGCATCGAGTATCCAGAGCAGCGAAGCTGCCATCCACAGCGTGCTCGAATAAGGCATCAGGAAAAGGCTGATCGTGCAAATGATCGCGCCGATCAGGAAATAGGGCGTACGGCGGCCATAGCGCGAATTGGTGCGATCGCTCATCGCCCCCACGATCGGCTGGATGATGAGGCCGGTCATCGGCCCAGCCAACCACAGCAGCGGCATGGTAGCCTCGTCTGCGCCAAGGAAACCATAGATCGGCCCCATGTTGGCCTGCTGCAGCCCGAAACTGAACTGAAGGCCGAAAAAGCCGATATTCATTTCGATGATTCGCAGCAGTGAAAGCCGTGGTTTTCCGGCAGTTTGCATGATCAGATCCCTCTCTCGCACCAGCATTCCCCTGGCGTTGTGTCATTTTCGTGACATAGAACACCCGCAATTGCAAACGTTTGCAACTTTGTTATTGCAATCGTTTGCATTGGAATTATTCCTTGTCGCGAATCGCGCATTGATGGTGCGAGCCAATGAGGAGAGTTTTTGCCATGAAGTTTCGTCACGCTCTGGCTTTCGGCGTTGCGCTGAATGCCATTTCGACCCCTGCCTTCGCGCAGGATCAGTCCCCCGCCGCTAATGCCGATTCGACGCAAGAGGACAATGTCATCATCGTCACTGGTGTGGCCCGCAGCCAGAACCGCCTCGAAAGCTCGGTATCCATCAGCGCAGTCAGCGCAGAATCGATTGCCAATTTGAACCCGCGATCTTCCGCTGACCTCATTCGCCAGATCCCGGGTATTCGATCAGAGGCTTCAGGCGGTGAAGGCAATGCCAATATTGCGGTACGCGGCATTCCCGTGTCGACCGGCGGTGCGCGCTATATCCAGCTTCAGGAAGATGGACTGCCGGTTCTAGAGTTCGGCGACATCATTTTCGGCAATGCTGACAATTTCGTTCGCGCAGATCGCAATATTGCGCGGGTTGAAGCGATCCGCGGCGGTTCGGCATCGACATTTGCTTCGAACTCACCCGGCGGCATCATCAACTTCATCTCCAAGACGGGCACCCAGGAAGGCGGCGCCATCCAGGGAACGGTTGGTGTGGATTTCGAGACCTACCGCCTCGACTTCGATTATGGCTCAAGCCTCAGCGAAGATACCTATTTCCACGTCGGCGGTTTCTACCGCACTGGCGAAGGTGCCCGCGACACCGGCTTTAACGGCAGTAACGGCGGCCAGATCAAGGCAAACCTGACCAAGGAATTTGACAGCGGCTTCGTCCGCTTCTCCGCCAAATATCTGGATGACAGCACGCCCACGATCCTGCCCCAGCCCGTGTTCGTCGGTGGGACTGACAGCAATCCCGATTTCAATGCGATCCCAAATTTCGATCCGCGCCGGGATTCGCTTTACAGCCGCTTCATCACCAACGCGGTCACGCTGGATGGGGACAACAACCCCACCTCGTTCAATTTCAATGATGGCCTGTCGGTCAAGTCCAAGGCTTTCGGCGTCGAAGCCGAGGTCGAGTTCGCCCCCGGCTGGACGCTCAACAACAAATTCCGCTTTGCTGACAATTCGGGCAGCTTCCTCTCGCCCTTCCCGGCAAGCGCCGGAGATGCCCAGTCTATCGCTGATGGAATTGGCGGCGCGGGCTCAAGCATTGTTTTCGCAAGCGGGCCCAACTCCGGCTCGGTTGCTGACCCTGCCCTCATCGGCGGCAATGGCCTGCTGACCAATGTCGTGGTGTTCAACGTCCGGCTCAACAGCCTCGACAACATTACCAACGACATGCGCGTGTCGAAGGATTTCGACTTCGGTGGTGGTTCAGCCAGCTTCACGGCCGGCTTCTACGCATCGCGTCAGGACGTGAACACTGACTGGCTATGGACTTCGCACGTCCAGACGGTTGAGGGTGACGGAAACGCCGTGCTGGTCGACATCCTCGATGCGAATGGCGATCCCGTGACACAGAACGGCGTCGTGGGATTTGGGGCCAGCTTCTTCGGCAACTGCTGCCGCCGCAATTACGATGTTCGCTACGACACATATGCGCCCTTCGCTTCGCTCTCGCTCGAACTTGATCGCCTTACCCTCGATGGCAGCATCCGCTATGATTTCGGCGAGGCTGACGGCACGATCACCGGGTCGGACAGCGGCTTTGGCATTGGCCTGACGAGTTTCGATTTCAACAATGACGGCGTGATCGATCCAGCTGAGGCGCAAACCGGCGTCTTGCCGCTGACCGATGCGCGCCCGGTCAATTACGACTACGATTTCTTCTCGTTCTCGCTGGGTGCGAACTATCTGCTCACCGATGATCTCTCGATCTTCGCGCGTTACAGCCAGGGCGGGCGCCATACGGCAGACCGGAGCCTGTTCTCACCTGCGGTAAGCGCAGTCGATGGCGATACGCCCGGCGGTGACGGCGGGGTGATTGCAGACGTCAATCAGATGGAGGCAGGCCTGAAGTACCAGGGTGGAGGTGCCTCGCTTTATGCCACCGCCTTCTACGCCGAAACGAGCGAAACCAATGTCGAGATCGCGCCACTCGTGCTCACAGACACGGACTATGAAGCATTCGGTATCGAGCTCGAAGGCGCTTACAGAATGGGGCCGTTCTCGATTTCGGCCGGTGCAACCTGGACGGATTCCGAAATCAAGCGGGCGCTCGACGCCAGCGTTGTCGGTAATACTCCTCGGCGCCAGGCTGACTTCGTCTATCAGGCCACTGCACAATATGAAGATGACTTCATCACGGCTGGCCTGAATGCCATCGGCACGACCGACAGTTTCGCGCAGGATTCCAACCAGCTGAAATTGCCGGGCTATACGCAGGTCAACGCCTTCCTTGCGGTGCGACCGCTTGAACGGCTTGAACTGTCGCTCAACGCGAATAACCTCTTCAATGAATTCGGCTATACCGAAGCGGAAGAGGGCTCAATTCCGGCCAACGGGATCGTGCGCGCGCGTTCCATCGCCGGTCGTACGATTTCGGCTTCGGTCCGCGTCAATTTCTGACCGGACGAGGACTGGGCCGACCGGATTCCTCCCTTCCGGTCGGCCCTTATTTTTTCTGACGCTTTGACTAGGGTGCTGGAATGACCACAGCCTGGACCGCCGATTGCGTGCGGAAAATCGATCTGCAGCATGCGTCGCGCGTGCCGGTCATTCACTCAGTCGGCCGATCCGAACTCGATCCTGACCGCGTCTATTGGGACATGTGGCCGATCCAGGATCTGGATGGGCGCATCGCGAACCTTGGCGGCCGCGAATTATGGATGGCGCTGTCTGCTCCAAGGCGTGACGATCCTGCACTTCGCCACTTCGAAGCGAAGATTCGCTTGCTCGAACGGTTGGGCGATTGCTGGATCGATCGGGGCGATGCATTGCCAGAATTTCCGGTTGATTATGAGCGCGAATGGGCAGGCTCGGCGGTGAGCGATGGCACCAACGTAACGCTATATTTCACCGCCGCCGGAACCAGCGATCGCCCGGGGGGCTATCAGCAGCAACTGGTCGAAACCCGTGCCCAGATCGGCGCAGACGGGTTGCCGAAGAACTGGACCCTGCCGCAGCGGTCGGTAACCGCAGATTCCGAATTCTACATGCCTGCCAACGCGCACGAGGGCGAGGCTGGCAAGATCAAGGCCTTCCGCGATCCGGCATATTTTCGCGACTCTGCGGACGGAAAGGAATATCTCATCTTCACGGCCTCGCTCGCCGGGTCAAAGAGCGCCTACAATGGCGCGGTCGGCATCGCACGCCGAAGCGCCGATGGCTGGCAGCTGATTGCCCCGCTGATCCACGCCGATGGAGTCAACAACGAACTTGAGCGCGCCCATGCGGTTTTCCATGACGGACGCTATTACGTGTTCTGGGTTACCCAGAGCGCCACATTCGCGCCGGACCTGCAGCATGCGCCCACCGGGCTCTATGGGATGGTGGCGGACAATCTGCTGGGGGACTATAGGCCGCTCAACGGCTCTGGTCTCGTGATTGCCAATGCCGAAGAAGAACCGTTGCAAAGCTACAGCTGGTTCGTCACGAAAGAGCTGTTGGTATCAAGCTTTGTCGACTTTTATGGATTGAAGGGCAGGCCCTTGCCAGGACAGGCGCATGAGGCGAGCAGATTCTTCGGCGGTGCGCCCGCTCCCTTGCTGCAGCTGTGCATCGATGGTGATCGATGCAATTTGGCCAAGCCGGATTTGACATGACTGAAACTGGCCAGAAGCTGTTGGGAGCGATTGAGGCGGGCGGCACGAAATTCGTTCTTGCTGTGGGTCTTTCGCCGTCGGACATCACCGCCCGGCATACAATACCAACCCGCGACCCGGCGACCACCCTGGCACAAGCTGCTGAATGGTTTGAAGGCCAGGGCAATCTTGGCGCTCTCGGCATTGCCAGCTTTGGCCCAGTCGAGCTCGACAGAACGTCGCCTGAATGGGGGCACATCACAAGCACTCCCAAACCAGGCTGGGCGAATTGCGACATTGCCGGGTATTTTTCCGAGCGGCTTGGCGTGCCAATCGGATTCGATACTGACGTAAACGCTGCGGCACTTGCAGAATACAAGTACCGTCCATGCAAGAATGCGACGTCACTCGCGTATGTCACTGTCGGAACCGGCATCGGCGGAGGTCTGGTGATCGATGGACAACCGGTTCATGGTGCAGCCCACCCCGAAATGGGGCACATATACCCGCAGCGCCATCCAACCGACCAGCAGTTCGACGGTATCTGCCCACATCACGGCGATTGCCTGGAAGGACTGGCGAGCGGGCCGGCAATCAAGGCCCGCTGGGGCGAATCATTGTCGCAGCTTCCTTCAGATCACGAGGCGCACGAGATAGTCGCCGCCTATCTGGCGCAGCTTTGCCATACCCTTATTGCCATTTCGGCAGTAGAGCTCGTCGTGCTCGGCGGCGGGGTTATGAAGACAAACCGTCTGCTGGAGCTGATCAATGCGCGAGTGTCCGAACTGGGAGCGAGCTACTTCCCCGGACAGTCCAAGCACAGGATTGTTGCGCCGAGCTTGGGTGACGATGCCGGGATCATCGGAGCGCTAACCCTGGCGCGAACCGCTTGACGTCCGCTTTGGGGTACTAGGAAACTGAGACTTAACGCCTTGGACGAGGTGCAAGGTGTCGTCGGCCAAACGCCAACCACTCACCGCACCAGGCAATAAATGGAAAACGCGAAACGGATTGGCCGGTTTCCTGGGTGTTGGCGGCCGGATGGGCGATCCGTTCCGCCTCAGTCGGCCACCAGTTGCAATCGGTGTGATAAAGCCCACGGGCTCTGGTATCGCCCGAGAACGTCAACGGCCGATACAATGCATCTAATGTGAGGCTCTCATCCTCACCGCGCTTGCTCAACCATGGTATAGTCCCGCTAACACCAATGTCCTGTTGATAGATCGGCTGCATCCTGACAACACGTGCCTATTGCGCGCCGAGTCCCAGCACGAAGAATTGCAAGCGAACCGGAAGATGTGTGAGAAAGTTTAGAGGTTCAGTGCCTCTCGCAGGCTAAGGTTATTTACCTGATGGGTAAATTCGTCCGTCCATTGAAAGGCGAAATTCAGCGGGAAAACCGCAGCGATGAGCGGCGCACGCTTCGTTTGTCGGCAAGGGTCTCCTCTTCAAGCGATTGGGCTCAGGTTCTGATCCATGATCTGTCCGAAACAGGTTTGATGTTCGAAACCTCTGCCAGGCTTGCGATCGGCGAAATTGTCTCTGTCGATTTGCCATATATCGGCAAGAGCGAGGCTAGAATCGTGCGGAAGGAAGGGGATACCCTGGGGTGCGAATTTTTAGTCCCCGTATCTCGAAAAACTGTAAGTGCTGCCTTGCTGCAGGCGTCCGGCGATCTGCGGGATAGCGAAATCGAGACGACCGTTGAGGAATTTCCAGTCGGTATCAAGCCAAGCCTTGAGGATCTGACAAAGTGGAGGCTGGACTTTGAACAAACCAAGGGGGCGCAGGGCTACAGACTTGTCGGCTTTCGGCAGGCACCCGATGGCATGACTATCGCCATGATAACGAAGACAAACTGATCAAGCTCGGCCCATTATTTCAAGTTCAGGGCTGCCAAAGCGATTAGGCCATTTTCGAGGTTCGTCTGCGCGCATAATGCAATCAAGCGCTGTCAGACCAGCGGCTTCGCTGCCGCACCGCCCCCCTCTTTTGGATTATATCCGTTGTGGGACTGATCATGTTACGCTCTTTGTTATAGATATTCAGGGTGTGAGCCAGAGACATATCGTGCCTATTGAACCGGATGAGAACTGACCATGCGGTCTGAGCTTGTTTTGAGGGGTGACTGCGATGAGTAACAATGAAGAGCAAGAACGCCGGCGAAGCTTGGCCGAGATTGAAGTTGATCTCATAAAGGCCGAGAACGCATTCGCCGATGCCGATGCACGTTTCAAAAAAGCGCAGCATGATCGCCGTGAAGCGATCAACATGATCGACAAGCACCAAGTTGAGATGGATGAGTGCTTTATCGAATTGCGGCAGCGCAGTGTGCCAGGCTCGAAGTGGCGCCAAGAGTTTGGCGAATCCGCAGAGACATTAGTGCTTCATTCGGAGGACATCGTGTCAGGAGAAGCACGGCAAGCTTCGGGCGACGAACGCCTGACATCGGAGTTGACCAAGAAGGCTCTCGGCAGGGATTTCGATCGCTTGAGGGAGTCTGCCAACTCAACGGCAGAAGACCCGGTGCTCAAAGTCGTTTCCGGCCCAAGAAGGTAGAGCCCTTCAAAGCTCCTGCCTTAGTCGTCGATGAACTGCATGGCGCGGCGTCATGGCTGGCCGCGCGAGATGTGATCATTATGGGGCCAAGCACTAACTCCAAAGCGCAATAGCGGTGCAACTGCGATGGATGGTAGACGTCAAGACTTGCTTGATGTCGCATTGGGAGCCGAATGAGGAACCCCTCGAACACCGGTATCGCTAAACAGAGTCATGCGAATTTCGCGCGATTGCGCCAGCTCGTGCAAGGATCTCTGCCGAAGTTTATGTCCTTGGCATTCGCCGGTAGCTTCGCAACTTTCGTCATCGTTTCCGGCCCGCCCCAAGGGCCCGATTGGCGGACGCAAGATGACCTGTCTGGCGGTGCAGACAAGGCCGACCATCGTGCAAGAGCGCACCCGGATGATCCAGACGGCGCCTCGCTTTTTCCGGCGAGCACAGATGCCGCCTTACGCTTGTCAGGATTATCGAAGGCCGAACCGTTCCACTATCAGGGTACGGCGGCCAACCGTGCAAGAGCCGTGGAATGTCTTGCAGCCGCAGCATGGTATGAAGCCGGCGATGATCCGGCCGGGCAGCGGGCGGTAATTCAAACCGTGGTCAACCGGGTGAACCACCCGCGCTGGCCCAATTCGTTCTGCGGTGTCGTGTTTGAAGGATTCGAACGGCAGACCGGGTGCCAGTTCACCTTTACTTGCGACGGCTCGCTCAAACGGCGCCAGCCTTCAAGCGCCGCATGGAAACGCGCCATCCTGCGCTCAGAGCAGGCCCTGAACGGTTTCGTGGATGAGAGTGTGGGAACAGCAACGCATTATCACGCTTCCTATGTGTCCCCCTGGTGGAGCGGAAAGCTTCAACGTTTGACCTCAGTTGGGCCGCATATTTTCTACCGCTGGGCTGGCGGAAAGGAAGCAAACCGGCAGCAAAGGCATCTTGGAACAGAGCAGGACTACAAGACGCTGGTGCTGAAGAGCGTAGAGCGGTCGAAGGTATTTGAACTTGCTGCCACGCAACCGGTCGGCCAGCTTTCGGATCGCATTGAGGCAGCCATACCAGAAACCGCACCGGATGCGGCAGCCATGCCACCTGACCGTGCCATATTCCTGCCTCTAAAGGAAAGAGAGGCAAGCGGCCGGTGGGCACTTGCGGCTATGAAATCCTGCAAGGGCCGCCAGGACTGCCAGGTTTTCGGCTATGATGATGGGGATGACATCAGGCGGAATCAGGCTCGAGCCGCGCAAGAGCGGGAACGACCAATTTTTCTGTTTGTTCGCGATGCAGCTTCGGCAATGACCCTCGCACTTTGGGACTGCCAAAGGGTTGAGCGGCCGCGGAAAAGCGAATGCCTGCCGATCGAAAGACGGGCGCTGACCGAACTTATGCGAGAGCGTGGTTAATCAGGTTGGCCTTTGCGCGGAATCCGCGCTGTGCGGCTCAGTTATTGACGTCCGATAGCCGGTGCTATGCAGCCATGTGATAGTTTGAAAAACCTCTCGTGCTGGCCCAGATTGCAGCTTGCGTCCTGTTGCTCACATCCAACTTCCGAAGAATGGCTTTCACGTGCACCTTTACGGTGGCTTCGCAAACGTGAAGCTCGCGCGCAATGACCTTGTTGGAGTATCCCGCCATAAGGCAGCACAGCACATCGCGTTCACGTACTGAAAGGTTCGCGCTCTCCATCTCATGCTCCAGATCTCCGCCCGGCACAGCGTGATCCAGATTATGCCGACTGAGCACATCCGCAAGCTCGGACGGCAAAACCTTTTGTCCAAGTGTTACCAAGCGAAGCGCGGCTATAAGAGGCTGCGAGCTCATCGATTTGACGATATAACCGGCTACTCCGGCATCGAAGCATTCGACCATGCTGCTTATTTCGAATTTTTCAACGAGAATGGCAATTTTTACCCCAGGGTAAGCCGCGTTGATCGCCCTTACGGCCTCCATCTGGGTCTCGTGATCCTGCAAATCGATCACGACCGAGCAGTCAGGATCGATCCCCGATTCAACAATTCGGCTGACATTTCGACATGAAATTAGAATATTGAATCCGTCTGAAGACAGAATTCGATGCAGTCCTTCACGAGAAATATCGTGCAAGCTGACTAAGCATAGGTCGCTGGACATGGGCGTTCCTTGGCAATTTCGATGTTTACCCCAGACCGTTCAGACCAATAACCACGGTTGGAATTATTATCGAGAAATTGCCGTGGCAGCGACTCCGAACGGCGAAAACGAATGATGCGGTAATGCGTCTAACAAATCAATGAACTTTTTTAACCAGTCCAAGGAAGTCGCATTACGGGACAGTCAGCGAAACAGGTTCTCTGGTTTTATCACGCTGCCAGGGCGCAAGAGTCATCCCGAGGGTGGCTCAGAAGAACGCCTCCTGCACGATAATCGTATCGCCAGGGGCAACCTTCAGCGCAGCCTTTCCCAGCTTGATCAGTTTGCTTTCCGCCCAGTCCTGACGCTTCAGCACAACCGAAGACTTCTGGGCACGTGGTGTGAAGCCGCCAGCCTTCGCAACAGCCTGCTCCAAGGTAAGCTCACCCCCATGTGGGTACGCGCCAGGCGCAGCGACTTCGCCGAGAATAAAGAAGGGACGATATTCAAGGATGTCTACGGACACTCTGGGATAGAGCACATATCCGCCGGCAGACAGCTTTTCCTCTATGATCTGCGCAACCTGCCTGGGATTCATGTTCTTCACCATGATGGGCTCCAGCAGCGGCAGAGATATGGCCCCCCCCATCCCCACATCATATTCTCCTGTCAGCGGCTCTTCATCGAATACGGTTACCTTCAGCTTGTCTCCTGCGTCGATGAGATAGCCCGTTGCGAGTTCGCTGTTGGCTTGCGACACGGTCATGACTGCCAGGTTATTCGACGCGCATGCCGCAGCCAGGCCGAACAATGCGGCAAGGATTGCTCCCCTGAACAGTCGCCGCATCGAAACGATCGTTGCTTCAGACATGCAATCTTCCCTTTTCCTGACAAATCCGGATGATGCATTTCGCGCCACTCGGTTTTAGTTGGGTTAGGCCATGCCGACTTACCTTTGAATTACCATTTGGGGGGATCTGCGCGGGTTTTCGGTCGCCCCCGTTAGCCCCTTTGGCTGGACTAGACTTACAACCGATGCGCGATTGTTCATGTGGCCATTCTGGTGAAGCTTGTGGTTCTGGTGCCCGTTGGATCGAACCGATTTCCGGACGAGCCAACGGCCCCAGTTAATCAGCAATCGAACAACCGAGCACCATGCACACGACCAAACATGACAGTGCCCTGAGAGATGCAAAAGCATCTGGCGACACGCTGTTTTTCGGCGCGAACTCGTCGCTTTCCGAACGTGAACTGATCGTGATGGCATCCGATCTGGCCACACAATCTCGAGCTAGGAACGAGCTGCTGGTTCGGGTGCGCGACATAGCAATTTCGGCCAGCATGCTCGTTGTGCTTTTCCCGGTGATGGCATTTGCAGCGTTGCTCATTGCAATTACGAGTCCGGGCCCGGTCGTATTCAAACAGACGCGCGTTGGCATGAACGGGCGGGGTTTCGGCTGCTACAAATTCCGCTCGATGCGGATTGACGCGGAAGAGCATCTTGCAAATTTACTTGAAACTAGGGCTGAGCTCCGACGCGAATGGGACCGCAATCATAAGCTTAGCCGCGATCCGCGAATAACCCCGATCGGCCGGTTCTTGCGGCATTCCAGCATCGATGAGCTTCCCCAATTGATCAATGTCATCCGTGGCGACATGAGCCTGGTGGGGCCACGCCCGATCGTGTCTTCCGAAGTGCCAAAGTACGGTCGCTACATTACGAGCTATTTCAGTGTGAGGCCGGGCCTGACTGGCCTTTGGCAAGTTACCGGTCGCAACAATTCGACTTATCGCCGCAGGGTCGCTGCCGATGTACTTTATTCCCGGTCGAAATCGCTGTGGTTCGATTTCAAGATCTTGCTGTTGACCATTCCCGCAGTGATCACAGGCAAAGGATCCTGCTGATGCGCCATTTGTCCGATCACCAGACCAACCAGAACAAGAGGGCCCAGAGCGCCAGGGCAGCGGGCAAAGCAAAGAGTACCCCCCGGGCAAAGCCTGGGCGCGGCGTCTTTCGATCACAGCCACGACGCGAACTGATTGGTTTGGAAGATTCCAGCATGCCGATCGCACTATCCATAGTGGTTATAGACCTACTCCTTTTGGCTGAAAATTTCTATAGGAGAATTGGTTTAGGCATCACCCGTGTCCAAACCCTGCTGAAGGCTCGCAAGTCTCCTGCGGCCAAACAGCGCCGCTCTCAGCGGACCCGGCCCATCAAGAACTCGGGCTTGGCAAAGAATTTCGGGCAGGAGCTTGAAGACCTCGCGTTCATCATCTGCTTGGCGTTTGTGCCGAGGAGGCGAAATTCCAAATCCATGTACGAGGCGATCTCGGCAAGGGCAGGGTCTGGAAGAAGACACCATGGCGGCATCATTTTGCGTCTCGCTGCCTTCACCTGCATGTGCCTCGTGGCGCCGAGACTGGCATTGGCCGAAGCGCCAGAAGTTGTAACGCCGGTCAAGCTGTTCGATCCGGATTCAGGCGAAGGGATTAGGGTTTCGCCGGGGTTCATCCTGTATCCGCAGGCGATCGTAGATCTGACCTACGACACCAATATCTATAATGTCGATTCTGGCGAGATCGAGGACGGCGTTGTGTCGCTAAGGCCGGCCTTCGCCCTCCGGTCCGACTTCTCGCGGCACGCTGTCAGCTTGGAAGGCGCCGCTGAATTGAGGCGATACTTCGACATATCCGATGAAAATAGCGAACAATACAGGCTGAACGCCCGGGCTCTGTTGGAGCTAGGCCTTGGTATCGATGTTGCGGCCAATGCAGGGTACAACCGGGGGATCGAACGGCGCGGGACGGCTGGCGATATCTTCTTCAGCGACGAGCCTATTTCATTCCATGAAAAAACGGCCGGAATCGAAGTGGCGCGGACCGGGAACAAGCTGGAAATCGCGCTTGGGGCAGGTGTCATCAAACGAGACTATTCGGACACTGTGCTCGGCGGGGCTCCAATCGATCTTTCGTTGCGCGATGTCACTGTGCGCACGGCGAAGTTCAGGGCTGACTTGGGAGTCAACGCCAAGACCAAGATCTTCGGCGAATTGCGCGGCAATGAAATCGATTACCAGACTGCGACCATCCCCTCGCGAAACTCGAGCGGTTATGCGGCGCTGATCGGCGTCAGGCATGAACTCACCGGCCTGATCGATCTGGAGGCAGGCATCGGTTATATCAGCCAGGATTTCGATGACCCTTCGATCAAGTCGGCAGGTGAAATAAACTACCGGCTTGCAGCGAGCTGGACTCCTTCGCCGAAATGGAAACTTGACGCCAGCGCCAGCCGTCTTGTCGATCCGAGCAGGAGCCAGGAAGCGCCGGCAATCATCACAAGCGAATTCAAGCTCTCAGCGCAGCACGCCATCGGCGATCGCGTCTTGGTAGGCGCCGAGGCCGGCTACCTGGAGGAAGAGTACAAGACCACCCCCCGTAAAGACAAACGCGCATTTGTATCCGGATCAACAACTTACAGGCTGGCGGACAGGATCGGAGTTTTCGTGTCGGTTGGATACCGCGACCAGGACGGGGGAGCATTCGGCCGTTCATACAAGGGCTTTGCAGGCACCATTGGCCTGCGATCGGCATGGTGAGGTCGAAATGAAACGGCAGCGCCAGCTCAATAATTATCGTTTCTGCTGCAGGAAACGTGGAGATCATGGATGAGTGGATCGACTGATCTGGTCAGGGCAAGCGCGCCTGGTACCGGAATGACCAATTATGGTGCATATCCACCGGCCCAGACCGACCGGCTAGATTTGCGCGAGAGCGTAAGTTTCTTCCATCGGCAGCTCAAGCTGATCCTGCTGGTAACAGCCGCGGCCCTGCTGGCCGGTCTGGCGATTTCGCTGTTGGCTGGAAAGACATACCGCGCGGAAGCGACCGTGATGTTGACGAACGATGCAGCGATCGTAACTCAATCGACATCCACACTTTCAGCCCAGCCTGTGTTGAGCGATGAAGTGGTCGAGACGCAGATACAGATCATCACTTCTCAGGAGATGGCCCAACGCGTGGCTCAGGAGCTGGGCCTGACCGAAGGCATGTCTGACAGCGATCAGCGTGCCCTTCTTGAACAGCTCCAGGAACATGTTTCAGCAAGGCGGGCGGGCGAAAGCTACGCCTTGGCCATTTCCTATGAGGCCGAGGAGGCAAAGGCTGCTGCCGATATAACGAACGAATTTGCACGCCAGTTCGTCAATTGGGAACTCGATTCAGAAAAGCAGCGGAATGCAGAGGCCCGCAATATCGTGGAGCAACGCCTGGCCGAGCTGCGCGATCAGGCTCAGGCCGACACTCAGGCACTCCAGCAATACAGGATAAAGAATAACCTGCTCAGCACTTCGGGCGCATCCCTTACGGAGCAGGAAATCGCAACCTACAACCAGGAGGTAACAACAGCGCGTGCGGCAGCGGCAGCAGACCAGGCGCGGCTGCGAACCGCCCTCGCCCAGCTCAGTTCCGGTTCAACGGGGGATGATGTCGGTGAAGCACTGGATTCGCCGGTCATTTCCTCATTGCGCTCCCAGGAAGCCCTGGCTGCGACCAGCGTTGCAGACCTGTCGGCGAAATACGGCCCCAATCACCCACTGCTCATTCGCGCGCAGAGCCAGCTGGACGAGGTTCGGCGCAGGATCGAAGCAGAGATCGGTCGAGTGGTTTCCAACCTGAGGGCCAAGCAGGACGTCTCGCAACAGCGCCTCGCATCTTTGACTTCCAGTCTCGCTGCGGCGCGCGGTCGGCTATCCCAAAACAATGATGCAATGGTTGGTCTCAGCGAATTGGAGCGCGCCGCCGAAGCATCTCAAGGCATCTACGAAACCTATCTTAACCGCTTCAAGGAGCTTATTGCAGCGGAAGGCAGCGAAAAACCGAGTGCAAATATCCTCACCTTGGCGGAAGCACCAATCTTTCCCGCTTCGCCGAACATAATCCTCAATATGGTATTGGCATTGGTCATTGGCCTGGGCCTGGGAGTATTGGCAGCCTACATCAAGGAAGCCCTGTTCCATGGTCTTTCCACGCCCGAAGAAGTGGAACGCGACCTGGGCATTCCGTGCCTGGCGTCGATCCCGCTCCTGTCATCGATCGACGATGGCAACGACCACCCGGCAACGGCCATACAGGATGCTCCGAAATCGGGATTCTCAGAGGCGTTCCGTTCGCTCGGCGCATCGATTGATCTGGCCACGCAGGGACAGGCAAAAGTGATCGCGATTACGTCCGCGCTGCCCAACGAAGGCAAAACGGTCATGTCGTGTTGCCTGGCCAGCGTATTGGCGGCGGGCGGGATGCGCACCATGCTGATTGATTGTGATTTGCGCAGGCAAGGCATCAGCCGGCTGCTGAACATGCAGGCAGGGCAAAAAGGTCTTATCGATGTATTGAAAGGGACGGCGCCGATCGATTTTGAGCAATATGTAGGAGAGAATGTCTTCTGCGTTCTTCCGCTGTCACCAAGCGCGGAGGAACCGGAGCACCTGCTGCGCGGACAGGAATTCGTGGACCTCCTGGAGCGGCTTCGCGGCCATTTTGACAGGATCATTCTCGACCTGCCGCCAGTCCTTCCGATAGCCGCCTCTCGCATATTGGCGGGCCGCGCCGATGTTGTTGTATTTGCAACAAAATGGCGCGCAACTTCGAAGTTTGCGATCCGCGCCGCGCTGAGGAGGCTCCCACCCGACAAGGTCAATGTCCTTGGCGCCGTGCTTAACGGTGTCAACATGAAACGCCGGTCGTTCCTCGATCCGCACGACCCGTATTTCTATTATTCGCAGTACAAGGAATATTATGCCTAGACTGGCCGCCGAGCGGACGGGCTTGGATCATTCTTTGATCAATGGAACCTTTTCGGAACGGCGCGTGGCGATTGTACACTATTGGTTTGTCGCAATGCGCGGCGGCGAACGGGTGGTCGAGCGGCTCCTGCGGATCTTTCCGAATGCCGACATTTTTACCAATGTCTATGATCCGCACAGCATGTCGGCGACCCTGAAGAAGGCGCCGATCAAGGCGGGTTTCGTCAACCGGCTTCCGTTCGCACGGCGTTTGTATCAATATTACCTGCCGCTGATGCCGATGGCGCTCGAGTGCCTCGATCTCACTGCCTATGACCTTGTCATAAGCAGTGAATCCGGCCCTGCAAAAGGTGTGATCACCCGGCCAGACGCGATGCATCTGTGCTACTGCCATTCCCCCATGCGATACTTATGGGATCACTATCACCAGTATCGCGCCGAAGCACCCTTGCTTGCTCGCGGGGCGATGCCGTTGATCTATCATCGCTTGCGTCAGTGGGACGTCACCTCGAGCGCGCGGGTCGACCAGTTCATTGCCAATTCCCATTTCATCCAGCAGCGCATCCGCAAGGTCTGGCGCCGCGAATCCGAGGTGATCCACCCTCCGGTCGATATCAGTCTTTTCCACCAGTCGGCCGAGATCGATGACAACTACCTCTGGGTCGGACAGATGGTACCTTACAAGCGCCCTGACCTTGCGGTTGAGGCCTTCAATGCGAACGGTTTGCCGCTGACCATGGTCGGCTCGGGAAGCATGTTGAAGAAATTGCGGGCCATCGCGCGGCCGAATATCGTCTTTATCGATCGGCTCGATTTTACCTCGCTCAAGAATGCCTACGCGCGTTGCAAGGCGCTGGTCATCACGGCGGAAGAAGACTTCGGCATTTCCCCTGTCGAAACCATGGCTTCGGGCCGCCCCGTGGTCGCATACGGACGCGGCGGGGTAAGGGACAGCGTCGTACACGGCCAGACCGGGATCTTTTTCGACGAGCAGACGGCCGGATCACTCATCGAAGCAGTCGAACAGATGGAGTTTTTCCTGAAGGATTTTGATCCTGCAGCGGCCATCAAACAGGCAAGCCTTTTCGAGCCCGAGCAGTTCGACCGGAAGATATTGCAACTGGCGCAGCCGAACTGAGCGAAGAGGGCAATGGAACTCACCATTATCGGCATGGTCCAGATCCTGATCGGCACCTATGTCGTGCTGGCTGGCAGCGTGCGAGGCGCACTTATCTTTCTTGTCATCAGCGCGCTTCTTGATGGTTCCGCCGCCATTGCACTTCCTGGCTTGGGGGGCTCATCCATCCCGCCGGTTCAATTCGCGCTGCTGTTTACCAGCCTCAGAATTCTGGCTCCGAAGGGCGGCTATCTCCGCTTTTTGCCAGCTGCTGTGAGCGAGAATAAATGGATCGTCTTCTTTGTTTTATACGGCATGGTCTGCGCGTATCTGGCGCCGCGCATGTTTGGCGGCATGGTGGATGTTTTTCCCATGCGGCCGGACCCATCGATGGGCCCCTTCGACACCGTCCCGCTGCAGCCTACCTCGCAGAACATGACCGCTGGCTTCTATCTGTTGGGCGCACTGCTGCTCGCAATCTCAAGCTATATATTTTGCCGTCTTCCTTCAGGTGGTGACGCCCTGGTCGCGGCGCTCATCCTCGCCAGCTGGCTTCATATAGGAACGGGTGTTCTTGACCTGCTGACACGCGGGACGAGTTTCGAGGTAATCCTCAGTCTATTCCGAAATGGCGGTTACACACCGCTCGATTTGTCCATTTCAGGCTTCATCCGCATCAGAGGCGTGCTTCCAGAGGCATCAAGCTACGCTGGGCTGGGCTTCACTCTTTTTCTCGCGATGGCTGAATTGTGGTACCGGTCGATCCGGACAAGGGCAACGGGATTGGCGGCGGCGGCTCTTGCACTGATGCTGGTGTTAAGCACCGCATCAACCGCATATGTGGCGCTTGGTGCCTACGCCCTGTTCTTCACATTTCGCGCAATGATCTTTCCTGCTGCAACCCCGCCCGGGAAATTGGCGCGCGCGGTAATTGCAGCCTGCGGTATTCTGTTCTTACTGGCCGTCCTTATGGCGACTATCCCGCGGCTGCCATTTGCCGTTTATGAGTTGATCATCGACATGACAGTCGGAAAGCCAGCCAGCTTTTCCGGTCAGCAACGGCTGTTCTGGGCTCTCCAGGGTTGGGACAGCTTTATAGCGTCGTATGGACTGGGGATTGGCCCGGGCAGCTTTCGATCATCAAGCATGGTCACGGCCATCCTCGGTTCGACCGGATTGATCGGCATAGTAACATTTGGAATTTATCTGAAATCGGTTTTCCAGGCTTCGAAGAAGTCGACCTGGGGTATTGGCCCGATCCCTTACCAGTCCATCGGCGGTGCTCTGGCAACCGCAGCGGTGGTGAGCCTCGTTCCAGCGGCAGTATCCTCACCTCATGCGATACCCGCCGCCCTGTTTTCCATCATGGCCGGTGCTGCGATTGCCTTGCGTACGAGCTTGGCAGATGTGGCCGAAGAACTGAAACCCCCGTTTAGGGAGTTTCGCTGGGAAAGCCGGGTTAAGACGGAAAAGGTCACCACGTCGTGACCCGCCCGCGCCTGCCCTGTCCCGCAGCCACCCAGACAGCTGCCAGGCCCTGTCAGGCTCCGGGCCAAACTCTGGGCCGGGCACCCGCCGAATTCATTCGGATGGGAAAATGAAAGCCATGCGAGGCCATTCTCTGCAAGCCAGCGAGCTTACGCCGGACCTGATCAAACTCTGGAAGGCCTGCTGCCGGGCAAATCCCCTCTATCACAGTCCGTTCTACTGGCCCCAGTTTACGCAGACAGTTGCCGAAGTCCGCTGCGATGTACGCATTGCCATTTTCGAACAACATGGCGACGTTGTGGGATTCCTGCCATTCCATCTTTTGCGGAGCGGCGTTGGCAAGCCGGTTGGTGGGCAGCTCAACGATTATCAGGGACCGATCTTGGCTCCAGGTGTGCGGATCAATCCGCATAACCTGCTTCAGGCGGCGGGAATTTCCTCTTACGACTATAATCATCTGCCAGCCTCGTTTGAGGAACTGACTGCCGATGCACAGGGCAATTCAATTTCACCGCAGATGAATCTTGGCGACGGATATAATGCGTTCGTAGCGCGCAAGGATTCCAGCTGGACCAAGGCAAAGCGCGAAATGCGCCGGCGAAGCCGCAAGACCGAAAAGGACATCGGGCCGCTCCGCTTCACATTCCACGATTCCCACGATAGTATTTACCGGCGCCACATAGAGATGAAGAATGCTCTTTATGAGCGAGCCGGCACGCAGTTTCGGATCAGGTCCGATTGGATTAGCGAAGTGCTTGAGAGGCTGCGTCATTATTCCGACCCCGAGTTTTCAGCCGTCATGACGACGCTACACGCTGGCGACAGGCTGTTGGCGGCGCATTTCGGATTGAGGACATCAAGTGTCTGGCATTGGTGGTTCCCGTCTTACGATCTTGCGGCCTACAAGCTTGGGCCAGGCATCAATCTGGTGGACCGATGCGCTATGGCCGCGGAGCAGCATGATATTGCCCTGATCGATTTCGGCCGGGGCGACGGTGCATTCAAATTGTTGTTTGCCGACCAGTATGTGGACCTGTGCGAAGGCGCGATCACGCGCCCGGGGAGCTTGGCCAAAATCCTCAGAACAGGAACCAATGCGGTGGTAACGGCCGCCGAGCGCCTGCCGCTTGGCCGATTCGGCACATATCCCCGCCGTGCGGCAGCCAAATTCGTTTCAGGGGTGGTGTTGCCGAACGATGCCCAAACTGCCGGTGATCGGAACGTGCTTTGAATCTGCGGCTGGGCGTAGTGCGCGGTGCATTCTCCCTTGGGGGCGCGCGCATTGCATCGAACCTGCTCAGCATCGGCGCGATACTTGTCCTTGCCAGGCTGTTGACCCCAGAAGATTTCGGCATCGTCGCGATCGCGACAGCCATCCTCACAGTCGTGCAATCCTGCACCGAACTCTCGCTCAACAATGCCCTGATCCAGAAGGACGAAGTCGACAGATCGCACATTGATACAGCGTGGACCATGGCACTGATCCGCTCGATCATCATCTGCCTGTTTTTCGCGCTGGCTGCCTGGCCATTGTCATTGGTCTATTCGAACGCCGACATGGTCCCGGTCTTCATCGTTTCAGGGATCACCGGTGCGATGATCGGATTGCAAAACCCGCATATCTGGTTGGTGACGAAGAAGATGAGCTTCGCGTCCCTCGCGCTGGTGCAGTTTTCGCAGAAGGCGGCCGGTGTTGGCCTTGCAATCATTCTTGCACTGATTCTGGAATCATATTGGGCCATCATCGCTGGCAATGCATTTGGCGCGGTAGCCGCAGCCTTGCTGAGCTATCTGCTCATTCCCTATTGGCCACGTCTTTCGCTCAAGCATGTAAAGGAAATCTGGGCATTCTCGGGCTGGATTTTCCTCAACCAGCTGTTCGAAACATTGAACTGGCGGATCGACCAGCTGATCATCGGCCTCGTCGTTCCCAAGGCCCAGTTGGGTATCTATGCAATGGCTGACAATTTCGCGGTCATCCCAACCCGCGAAACCATACAGCCTATCAAGCACGCGCTTTTCCCGGGTCTTGCCAATCTTTCGAAGGAAATGGCGCGGCTGACCCGGTCGCATCTGCTCGCACAATCCTCCATCGCCATGTTGATTGCGCCGCTTGGCATCGGCCTGGCGTTGGTAGCCGGGCCTGCAGTCAAGATCGCCTTGGGGGACCAGTGGCTGGCTGCGATCCCCTTCGTGGAGATTTGCGCCCTCTATTATGCTTTGGGTACCTTCACCGTGGGGCTGCAGCCGGTCGCCATGGCGCTTGGCAAAACGAAGCTGCTTTTCATCCGCCAGATCATCGCAGTATTCGTCAAGATACCCTTGATCATCGGAGGCTTGATTGGCGGAGGGCTGATTGGCGCAGCCATCGGCCGTCTTGTAAGCGAACTGATAACTGTGATGATCGAACTGCTGTTCCTGCGCCATCTCCTGAATATCTCGGTGGCTCATCAGCTGAAGCATCACGGCTTCACAATCTGCGGTCTTGTTTCGATGACATTCGGGGTATTTGCTGTCGACCTTCTGCTCGCAAACGCCAACGTCGGCGTCATGATCGACCTGGCCGCAAAAATTCTGGCGGGCGGCGCGTTCTATGCCGCGGCCATCTGCATGGCATGGCTCGCAACCGGACGGCCCGCAGGGCCTGTTACCGAGATCGTTACTCTGGTTCAGCGAGTTAAAGCCGGGCGGAGAAGCCGCCATGAGTCCAAGGCGCAAGCTGATGGTACCCTTGACCAGAACTTGCCGAGTTGAATTGCCAGGCCGCGAGCACGCAGTGTCGCAGCATTGAGCTACGCGCGGGTCAGGCGAGGCCTATCGGACGGCCCTTGCCATGCCCGTCCAGTACTCCTTCTGGCGGCCGGATGAAGCCGCGCTCGCCATGCGCTTCGGAAACAAGCGCGCGAGCCATGTCCTCGACATCCTTGCTGTTTCGCGGCGCCCAGGGAAGTTCGGAATTGTCGGAGCGGTGCCTTGGCACCTTCATCATATCCAGAACGACAGGCGCATAAAGCGCAAGCGCGTTGCGGATTTTTGGTGCGTAGCGGAACCTCAGAAAATCGAGCTGCGAGCGTATCTTGTCGCCAGTGGTTTGTTCAGGGATGAACCCCGACCAGATCGTATCTCGCAATTCCTCCCGGTACCATTGTGCCGCATCCGCCCACCGGGGTGGCCGCCTTTTCGACCAGGGCTTGGTCGAGGTATAATGTTCCAGGTATGGGGTCAGCTTGCCGCCGAAGTTGAGATAAGTCTCGTGCAGATTCCACCGCGGATCGAGTGGCAGCCACTTTCCTTCAAGGGCATGGTTGAGAGCGTCCTGGTCGGGCGCCTCCATGCAGCCTTCAGGGTTGTCGACCAGAAATTGTCGTGCGCGTTCGAGTGCGCCGTCCGCCAACAATTTTGGCCAGTCGAACACCATCACGCCTGACTGAAGGTAAGGGGCGTCATCAGACAGAAACAGGTCCCGGCGGCGTCGCCTGATGTTGCCGCTCAGGTAGTATACGAAATCGTGCACTGCGGCAGCGGGAAACCCTTGCAGGTCCAAGGCCAGCAGCGGCTCGATCGAGGCCATGATGCGCGTATCAGCGTCAAAATAGATCAGCCGATCGACTTCCGTACCGAAGATCATGTCGAAGTAGAGCCGCAGATAGGCCGCTCTAGGCCATCTCTGGTTGATCGGCTTGATCTGTTCATCGACGAAATCGGGGAGGATGATATTTGCCGGTACACCCTTGCTCTCAAAGAATGCCCGCGCCGCGGCGATATCCCCTTCGCTGACATCGCAACAAACCAGGTTCAGGCTGACATCGTATCCATCAGGCAAATGATCGGCGACCGATTTGAGCTGGCAACAAGCTGCCGGCAAATAGCCGCTGTCCGTTGCCGTTGTAATCGCGATCTTCATTTCAGCTGCGACCTCAAAAGGCATCCTTCTTGGACAGGTATCCGATTTCCATCACAGGCATGCCACATCGCAGGAAACGCCCATATCCGAAAGCGACTGCGAAATCTCGCCCTCGTAGATCCGGTTCATGACAATCACCAATCCCGGCTGTATCTTCACCAGCTGTTCTGGCGGGACAATCAGCTGGCCTGTCCCCGGCATGTAGTGATTGTGGCGATTGGGATTGATGTCAGTGACGAAATCGACCTGGTCGGCAATCCCAAGCGATGTCAGGAACGACACGGCCTTCGATCCTGACCCCCAGAGGACCACGGTCTTTCCTTCGGACTTCGCTTGCTGGACCTTTTCGCGCCAATGCTGCTTGTGAAGTTCGAGCCGTTCCGCAAAGCTGCGCACAAGATCGGCAAGTTCGTCGATCGCGGCGCGTGTCCCCGTTGCCGAATTCCCGGAGGAAGGCACCGCTTCGATCGTCAGGTACTGATCATCATATTCAATGGCGGTCCTTGTGACCTTGAAACCGCTCCGTTCGAACAAGTGGCGAAGCGAACTCTCGGTGAAATAGGAACAATGCTCGTGGTAGATATCCTCGAAGGCGCAATGCCTGATGATCCGGTCTGCCTCGGGCACCTGGAAGAACACCACGGTCTGCCTGGATTCGTCCAGCCCGGCACGGATCGTTTCAATGAACTCGGAAGTTTTCGTGATGTGCTCCAGAGTCATCTTGCAGCACAGGAAATCCGGCTGGACCTGGCAATGCCGCGGTTCGAAATACTCGGGAATTAGCGTGACCCGCTCTGCACCGGGCACACCCTCGAGCCGCTCCGGCAGGGCGCTAGGGTCCACCCCCACGCCGCGATTTTCTCCCAGCTGCGAAAGCAGCACAAGAAACTCGCCCTTGCCGCAGCCGATCTCCATCACGTCCCGGCCGGACAGGCCATGGCGTTCGATCATTTCCTCGGCAAGGTTGCGATGGAAGCGTGAGAATGTTGGCGAGAAGCCCTGGGTCTCCTCGTAACGCCCTGAATACTCGGTCAACTCCTGCTTGAAGCTGGCATTGTAGATAAAGCCGCAACCATGGCAAAAGCGCAGCGCGATGGAGCCCTTGTTGCAGTTCAGCGCCTCTTCCCGGGTCTCGAACAGGATGCAAGAGTTTGTGGGGACGTTTTCAACCTCATGAAAGAGCTCGGTCCTGCCGGATTTGCAAGTGGGGCAGGTGAACTGCTCTGAAAGATCATCAGCTTGGGAAATGGTGTCCGCCGCCAGGAGGCTATCGCCCAGGTTCATGCGACAATCCTTGGATGTGGCACGGGTATGATGAACTGACCGCCTTGCGCCAGATAGGCTTGCTGCTGCGCGATGATTTCATCCGCGAAGTTCCAGGCAAGCATCAGGACATAATCGGGCTTGCGCTCGGCCAGAGCTTCAGGTTCAAGGATCGGCAGGTGGGCGCCAGGCATGAACTTGCCTTGCTTATTGACGTTGCGATCAACCACGAAGTCAATCTGGCTCCGGTCCAAACCGCAATAATTCAGCATGGTCGCCCCCTTCGCAGCGGCGCCATAGGCAGCGATCGAATGTCCCTTCGCCTTGAGGTCCGCGATAAGTGCAACCAGTTCCTTCCTAAGCGCATCGACCCGCGAAGAAAACTCGGCGAAGAAACTGGCCTGGTCGAGGCCAATCGCGCGCTCATGGGCAAGCATGCGGATGACGCTTTGCTCGACCCGCTCGCTAGGTTCGACGAAGATGCGCAGCGATCCGCCGTGGATCGAAAGCTCCTCGACCCGGTTCAGGAACAGTCCGTGCCTGCGGAACAGTTTGTCCAGCGCCGTAAGTGAGAAATAGCACAGATGCTCATGATAGATCGTATCGAACTCTATGTGCTCGATCAGCGGCAAGAGATAGGGCATCTCGATCACCGCTACACCTGTCGGTTTCAGGATCTTTGCTATCCCGGCCACAAACCCATTGGTGTCTGAAACATGTGCCAGGACATTGTTGCCATGCACAACGTCCGCCCGGCCATGGCTTTCGGCAAAGTCTGCAGCGAATTCCTCGGTAAAGAACTCGCACAAGGTCGGCACTCCGATCTTTCTGGCAGCAGCGGCAGGCCCGTCCGCAGGGTCGATACCCATTACAGGGACGCAGTTCTCGACATAATTGCGCAGCAGGTAGCCATCATTGCTGGCGAGCTCGACCACAAGGCTCGAGGGTCCAAGCTTTCGCTCCTCAAGCTGTGCCAGCGCATTCGCACGCGAATGCTCCATCAAGGCTGGTGAAAAGGACGAATAATAGGGGTAGGCATCGGCAAACAGGATTTCTGGCGCGACTGTCTCCAGGATCTGGACAAGCGAGCAGTCCGGACAAAAAGCGACAACGAGCGGAAATGTAAGCTCAAGCTCTTCCAGCATCTCTTGCGTCAGGAGCCTGTCGGCCAGCGGTGTGGAGCCCAGGTCAAGGAATGGTTCGAGCGAATTTCCGCCACAGGAACGGCAGCACGTTTCGGTGCGCGAATATTTGCCGGGTTGTTCCAGGAAAATCTGGTTCATCATTAACCTTTCAGGCGGCAACCATTTGCCGGACGGGAAAAAGGTCCTCGCCCACAGTACCCTGGGCGATCCTCTGCTTCATGTGGGCAATGCGTTTGAAGCGGGGACCCTCGAAGTCCTCGAGAGTCAGGCCGCTGGAAACGAATGCATCGTAGAGTTGCTCAACGCCGCGGCGGCACGTCCATTGCGGTTTGAAATTGTGCAGCTTTCGCGCAATATGGTTGCAGTCGACCCGGTAGTTACGCACATCGGGGCTTGCGCCGGCGGAAAAGCCGATCCGCGAATTGGGCACCACATCACGGACTATTTCTGCAATTTCCCTGATCTGGTAGTTTTCCGAGGTTTGGCCGACATTGAACACCTCGCAGTGTACTTCGCTGCGATCGGCTTCAAGGCTGGCAACATAAGCCAGCGCTATATCCTCGACATGGACGATCGGGCGCCAGGCGCTGCCGTCGCTCTTGAGATGGACTTCGCCAGTCGTACAAGCCCAGGCTGTCAGATTGTTTACGACGAGATCGAAGCGCAGCATCGGCGACAAGCCGTAAGCTGTCGATGCGCGCAGGAACGTCGGGCTGAAGCTTTCATCGGCATAAGCCTCGATGGAAATCTCCGCCTCGACCTTCGAGACGCCATAGGGCGTTACCGGGTTGAGCGCCCCGCCCTCGTCGATAAACCCATCGCCCGAGGCGCCATAGTTGGAGCAGGATGAGGCATAGATAAAGCGGTGTACGCCGGCCGCCTTGGCCAGGCGGGCGAGATCGATCGAGGCCTTCGAGTTGATTTCCTGCGTAAGGCCGGGCCGGTAATCGCCCAGCGGATCGTTGGACAGGCCCGCAAGATGGATGATCGCATCGAGACCGCGCAGCTTGTCTGCGGCAAAGGGATCAAGCACGAATTCCCTGATATCTCCCCCGATCGAGGGAATCTCGGCGGTCTCCGGAAGGAAAAAGCAATCCTCGAATAGATTGCTGTCAAGGCCAACTAGATCATGACCGCGCTCCAGCAGGCGTCGGGTCAGCACCGTACCGATGTACCCGCGGTGCCCAGTCAAAAGAACTTTCATTGGTCTGGTCCTTCCATATCTTCCAGGGCGCCTTTCCAGACGACCAGTATTCGTTGAGTAACTGCTTTTCGCGCATGGTATCCATGCACTGCCAGAAGGACTCATGGCGGTAAGCCATGAGTTGCCCATCCTCGGCCAATCTCGACAGCGGGCGATGCTCAAACATCTCTTCTTCGTGATCGATGTAGTTCATCACTTCCGGCTCAAGGACGAAGAAGGCACCATTGATCCAGCCTTCGCCAATCTGCGGCTTTTCGGTGAAGTCCGTTATGAGGTCCCCGTCAAATTGGAGGTGACCATATCTGGCTGGCGGCCTTACCGCGGTAAGTGTCGCCAATTTGCCGTGGGATTTGTGGAAGGCCAGGAGCTTGCCGATGTCGATATCTGCGACACCATCACCCCAGGTCACCATCATGGTCTGGTCGCCGAGCCAATGGGCCAGTTTCTTGATCCGGCCGCCCGTGCCTGACTTCAATCCGGTTTCGACGAGGTCGACATTCCAGTCAGGGACGCAGTCCGGCGAATGGCGAAGAACCCCGCCCTTGCGCGTATTCAGCGAGATCGAGCCCGACACACTGAAATGTTCGCGGAACCACCGCTTGATGTAATCGCCCTTGTAGCCCAGCGCGATGCTGAAATCGTTGAAGCCATAGTGCGAATATATCTTCATGATATGCCACAGGATCGGCATTTCACCGATTTCGACCATCGGCTTCGGGCGGGTCTCGGTTTCTTCGGAAAGACGCGAGCCAAGTCCACCGGCGAGAATACCGACTTTCACTTTCGTCAGGTCAAAACTTGTCATGTCCTACACCATCTTGCTTGCTTCGTGGTTGCGTTGAGGCTTCGCGAAAACCCGCTTCGCAGCCTGCGCAGCAGCGGGTGAAACCATATGGACCAGCTCAAGGCCGTATCTTCCCAATTGTATCGGGAGCAGGCTTCGCCGGATCAGCGCCGCACGCAGCGGCCAGGGCGAAGTGATGTCGCTGTGGCGAGAAGCAATCTCGAACAGATGACGCGCCAGTTGCAGATGTTCAGCTGCTGCTCCGCGGCTCTTCCTGCCGGTTTGCCAAAAGCTACGCTGGACCTTGTCATCGATATTGATCGAGCGCTGCTCGTGTTCGCGATTGTAGAAGATCGCTTCTTCGACGCGCCGAAATTTTCCCATGATTGCGGCTTCGGCCAGCACTGCCCGGTCCGAGCCGTAATAGGGTCGATGAAGGGTAGAGCGCTCCAGATTTTCCCTTCGGAAGACGCCGAAAATGGGAAAGCATGTGCCTGACAGTTCAATCGCTCGCTGGAACCGTTCAGCGGGGTTGTCGCTTTCCAGCGAAGGCGTTTCATCCCCCACCGGACGTACGATTTCATTCTTGCCCGTAATGCCAAGCGTCGATCCAAAGGCCAGCGCGACATCGGGGTTGGCATCCATCACGCGAATGCAGGCTTCAAGGTAATTGGGGCTCAGCGTATCGTCATGAGCGCACCACTTCAGATATTTTCCCCGACCGTGCCTGAAGCCCAGATTGTAATTCGCCGACGCGCCGATGTTGCGGGGGTTTCTGATCAATTCGATGCGGCTGTCCTTCGCGGCGTATTGCTGGACTATGTCGCAAGTGTCGTCTTCGGACGCATTGTCACAAACTATCAGTTCGAAATCTGTAAAAGTTTGCCCAATTATAGAATCAATAGCGTCTCTGATAAAATTTGACCCATTGAAAACAGGCATTGCTAATGTAATTTTTCTATTATTTTCTGACACTATTGTTCAAGCCCGTTTTTGAAAGAAATCCCGCAACTATAAACAAAACCATTTTGTGTTATTCATAGCTTCTTATATTTGAAGGCCAATCGGTGCGGGTCTGCATTCTCATTGACTAGCCATCCTTCCGCCATTCATATCGCCTGGAAGCCGCGGGCGGGAGACGCGCACTGTGCTTAGACCGAACGCGCATCCGTCTAATCCGAAAGGACGAATTGCGGGCAGCGATCGCCGAACATGCAAGGTCAGGAAGCGGAGCTGCTCAAACCCCGGCTTCGCGAGATATTGCGCCCGAACTACGTTACCATCAGGCCGAAACCCGATGTGTCATTGTCGCAGTGCGATCAGCGGCGGCAGGAATCAGTCTTCTGATCGATACGATCAGCAAGGCCGCGCAAGATCTTGGGAAGGCTGGCCTGCATGCCGAACAGGTCATAGAGGTTCATTGTGGCGCCCAGCATGGCAAATCCTACCATTTCGCGGGGCATCCCCTGGCCAACAAAGCGTGCATAGCCCGCCATCAACATGTCCGACACTTCGATCATGTCGCTAAAATGCACGGCGCTATCCGGATCGAAAGTCTTTCCAAGCTCGTGGTAAAGCCAGGCGTGATCCGAAACGTCATCATATATATCAGTTGCTTGCCTGTTAGCCATGACGATATCGACCACTCCTATACTTGCCGTTGGCCAGCTATCGGCTGGCATCATGCAGGAAAGCCCCCAAAACGCTCACAGTCATGCACAACACCCAAATTACAAGTTCCGTCGCTAACGGCAATCCCAACAGGTCCCACTAGTTCGCTATTTCCAGACCGAGGCTGATTGCGCAAAATCAATGTCCTTAAGGTCTAATCCGATGGAAGAGGCACGGTGCACGAGTACCGGATCAAGTGATGAAATTACTCTGATCGGCGTTCGTCATTAACCGCGAACGGGGGGCTGAAGTTCTTCAAATCCAACCAGTCAGAGGGTTCATGCAAGCAGCGGGGCTGCAAGGCCTCACCGGTCAAAATTGAACTAGTCCGAGATATCCTTTGCAGAAGCAGCGCCCTGCACCCTAGGTTGAATTTTTGACCAAGGTTTGAAGGTTTTTCGTTGATCAGACAAAGCTGCCCACAAGGCTTTTTTGATCTGCCAGTTTCAAGCGGGTCGATATAGCGGAGGGTGTTCGATGAGTGGGCAAGAGGGGACCGCCTTCATCCTGACGAACGATGCAATGCCGGGCTTCGTGAGGTTTGAATATACAGTCAAGGACGATTTGGCGAACAAGATACGCAAGATCAATGACAAGGATCTCCCGATCCCGTTCCGCTTGTACTATGCCGCGAAGGTGCCCGATTGCGAGTCACTGGACCGGAACCTTCACTACCTTTTCTCTGACCATTGTGATGCACGCGATTCGCGGTTCTTCAGGATGAACCCGGACATGTTGCGCGCAGCGATCGAACTGGCTGCCACAACAACCGTGAACTTGAGCGACGAGGAACTTGGCATTTCCCCGCAGGTGCGCGCACGCATGGAACAGATCAAGGCTTCGCATGACGCATCCCGCTTCGGAGCGTTTAGCGCAAAACCCGATACCACCCTCTACTTCTCGAAGGATACTTCCATCACCTGCACTGCGCTGGATAATGGTATGGTCCAATATGAAGGTGAAACTGTGACGCCGCAGGAAGCAACCTTGCGTGCCCTGCACAGGATCGGTTTTGACTGGGCTGAGGTGTCCGCGACAGATTACTGGGTGCGGCATGAATTTCAGCCTTCGAATGCAGCCCAAGCCAAAGCCAGCTCTTCCTTCGTCTTCGACGAGACCCAGCATGTGCCCGTTGCTCGCAACGATGCCGATGAATCGCCCGTGATGTTCATAAGAAACAGGAAGATATAAGCGCAATAAACCCATCCGGTCCTGAATGGCGATTGGAAGGGAATGCAGTTCAAGGCGCCAGCAAATCACATGCGACCTTGTTCGATGCCTGGACCTTATCCACTGGATCGCCTTCGGTCAGGAACTCTGATAGCGAGACCGCAAACTGGATCCGAGCGGCCGCTGTCATGAAACGAATTGCCCTTCTCAATGTCAAATTCAGCCCGAATTTGGGCGATGGTGTCATTGCCGAATGCCTTGAGAGCGAGCTTGCCCGGGTCCAGCCGGATTGGCAGGTCCATTCGATCGATCTTGCCGGAAGGGAGAGCTTTGGCAGCGGTTTGGATGCAGGGCGCGGCCGTGTTCTGAAGTTCCTTGATGCCCTGCCCCCGCTATTGCGGAGCTTGGGGACCGTTACGGCCCTGATCGCCCTCATCCAGTTAAGGTACCGGAAAATCTGGCGACGGCAGCTTTCGGGAGTGAGCGGCGTGATAGTTGGCGGAGGGCAGCTGCTCGCCGATACGGATCTCAATTTCCCACTCAAGCTGTATACGGCACTGGGCGAGGCCCGGCGTGTCAATGCGCTGCTGGCGGTCTTTGGCGTTGGCGTTTCGGAGCACCTGTCGAAACCCGCGCGGCGCCTTTTCTTGAAGGCCTTTTCCGGTTTTAGCCTGGAACATGTGGCTGTCCGGGACAGCGTGTCGCGATACAACTGGAATCGCCACTTCGGGCGATCCGGCTTGGCCAAGGCCAACCTCTGTTCAGATCCCGGCCTTCTCGCAGCGGATGTCTATACGGCCAAACCGTCGCCCAGGAGCACTGGCATTCCTGAAATTGGCATCGGCATTATGAATCCTAGAACGCTTGATCGTCATTCCAGGGATGACGACGACTTTTCATTCAACACCGCGCGGGATTTCTGGTGCGCGCTTGCAAAGGAACTGCTCTCGCGCGGGCTTGGCGTTACGCTGTTCACAAACGGGCCGCAGGACGGCGAAGCCTTTCTGGAAATCGTTCTCGACGCTGTCGATGACCCAAGGGTAAAAAGGATGCCGCGCCCGCTCGTTCCAAGCGACCTGGCAGAAACGGTCAGGTCTTTTGACGCCATCGTTGCGCACAGGCTGCATGCCAACATCCTGGCCTATGCTTTCCGGATCCCGCATGTTGGCATGGCGTGGGATCCGAAAATGGAAGCCTTTTTCGATAGTGTTGGAAGGCGGCAATATTTGGCCAACCACACACAGTCCGAACCAGGTCAGGTTGCCGATTTGATTGAGGCATCGCTTCGTGAAGGGATTGACAGCGATGCGCATGCCGAAGTGATCATGAAAACGAGGCAAGCGATCGAGGCATGCGCCCGTGAACTTGATTCAGCCATATCTGCGCGCGACAACCACAGTAGGTCACAGTTCCAGAATTCGGTCCGGGCGTGACTGGCCCCGCAAGATATCGAGAAGGCCCACAAGGTTGCCCTTGAGCCGACCGCGGCGGTCAATGAAGGGTTCGGGCCGGACGGATCGTATCAGGTTCACCGCCAGATATTTTATTATGTTCTCGTACATCGGCCTCCTGGGAGCAGTGCCCTTTCGAATGAGATAGAAGGCATTGGCTATCTGCGAATAGCCCAGGCGAACGCCAGACGTTCGAGCTGCCTTGATACCCCGGTGTGCGCCTACCAACCGGTCCAGCCTGAGAAGGCGGCCTTCCTGTAGCAACTGGTTTGTAAGATCGAGATCCTCAAGCCAACCGTACAGAGGCATGTTCTCGTCAAACCGCCGGTTGCCAAGTGCCTTTGTGCGGACAGCCATGTTGCAACCGTAAAGGCCGAAAAGCTGTGTCGCGCGCTCGCTACCCTCCGGAAAACGCTCGGTATGGCGGCGGATCGCTGCAAGCGCCTCTTCGCGCTCCAGCCCTGCGCCGTTCACGCCGTCGGCCACAACCAGGCCTGTCAGCCCGGCAATGTCATCATCGGCTGCGAAGGCAGCCTCCAGCCGCTCCAGATATGTTGCCTCCGGAATGAAATCGTCATCGAAAAATATAATGATATCGCAATCTGAAACAACGTGATCGATCGCGCGATTTCTTTGTACGCAACTTCCCTTGCGCTCACACAGCAAAGTCTCATTGCCCAATCTTGCGTTGGGCATCGGAGCATCCTCAGCTGTCGTAACCGCAAATATGACCCGATCCGGCAACCGCGTCTGAGCGCAAAGATCATTGACCAGATCTTCCGACGCCTGGCGCCTTCCCAACGTGGCAACGATCACCGCAATTCGCACCTATGAGCTCTCCGATCATCCCGCTGGCAGCCAGCATAGGCAGGCTGAAGCCCATAGCCTGCGGCATCCACCACCTGTGCAGCGGCTATATCGGCAGGCTCCCCGGATTGCAGCCCTAACCAACATTCGTACCACTTAATATTCCATGCCGGGAGAGCGATGTAGCGGTATGAAGTAACCAATATGTCCAAGAGCGAGTCATTGCCGCCGCCGTTACGCGTGGGAATCCTGGTCTATCCTGGCCAGGACTTCGAGCCATGGGAACTCTCGCTGTTTGAACGCCTGAACCGGCATCCCGCGATATCGCTCGAGGCATTCCTCACCCACCAGCGTTTTGCCCGCAAGCGCAGGCCCTCTGTAATTTTTCAGGCCCTGTCAAAAATAGAGAGGGCGCTGTTCTTGCGGGCTGGGAAACCATACGCGCGCCTATCGGGTGGGAAGCTCGGCAATATCCCCAGCAAGCCCGCGCATGATCAAGCCATGGCTGAAGCCGGGCTGGACGTGGTGCTTTCCCACCTGCCTGGCGCAGATGCGGATTGCCTGCTGGGCTGCGGCAAGGAGTTCTGGGAGTATAACTTCTACGCGGACGCTTCAGGGCTGCCCGAACTATTCGGTTTTCATGAGAGCCTGGAAGCCATTCCGATTACGCAGAGTGCAATTTTGCGCCGGATGCACGACGGCTCGAGGGAAGTTATCGCCACCTGCACGACCAACACGAAATTCAGTGCAACACTCAATGCGCAATATGCCAAAGACATGTTGCCCGCGCTGGTCGAACGGGAAATGCTCGGGAAATTGCGGCAGAGAAGCGGTGAGGCCCGCTCTGCCAGCCACGCTGCCTTAATGCCCCCCGCGCCATTCCCCGAGTTCGGCTGGCGCGAAGTGCTGCGCTATGGCGCCAAACTGATTGGCCGGACTGGTAACCGGATCGCCAAACTCGCTCTCGCGCGCATAGGAGGGCAGCCAGATAACTGGTCGCTGGTTATTGGCGAGGGTGACGTTCTGAGTTCAAGCCTGGACAACTTGCGGGAACTGCCGCAACCGAACGGCGAATTTCGGGCGGACCCCTTTCTCTTCCGCAAGGGCGGCGAAAGCTGGGTGTTCTTTGAAGCCTGGAACGGGAATGGTCATGCGGGCAAGATTTGTGTCGGCCGCCTGGATGGGAGCTCGATCAGGGACGTGATCGGGATCGAGCTTGGCGACGTCCACCTTTCTTACCCCTACGTGTTCGATGCCGGTGGCGAAACTTTCATGATCCCCGAAACTCATGAGCGGAATCGCGTCGAGATTTGGCGCTGCACGGACTTTCCGGGCAAATGGACGCTCCATGCAACCGCTCTTGAGGGAACATCTCCGGCTGACACCACCCTGATCGAATGGAACAAGCAGTGGTGGATGCTCACCAACCTGTGTTCCGGGAACATTCTCGATCATTGCATGGAGTTGCATGTCTTTCGCGTCGACGGGCCCGATTTGCAGCATGTCGAGCCGCACCCCATGAACCCGGTAGTCCTTGATACGACAAGCGCGCGCAACGCTGGGCGCCCATTTGTCAGGGATGGCCGCCTGATCCGCCCCGCACAGATCACCAGCCACGGTCTGTACGGTTACGGATTGAAGTTCATGGAAATCACCGAGCTTTCGATGGATGCCTATTCCGAAAGGGAGGTCAGGAGGATCGAACCGGATCGGGCCCAGGCGACTACAGGGTGCCATCACATCGACAGCTGTGATGATCTCTTCATCATGGACGTGAGACGTGCCTACGGGTCCAAGTTCTTGGGGGCGCGTCCAATTGCGCTCAGCGCTTCATGATCCCCGACCCGATCATCATTATCAACGATGCTTCGAAACCGGTCGGAGGCGCCACTTCGCTGGCCCTGCTTTCCGCCCGCCTGTTCGCCGAAAGCGGATACGAAGTTGTCTATGTAACCGGGGATTCGGGCGAGGCACACGATCTGCCCGCCAATGTGGAAATTGTCGCGCTCGGGGGCAGCCCACTGCTGTCACTGCCGTTTCTGGAGCGCATTGAGAAAGGCCTGTTCAACAGAAGGGCGTATGACTTTACAAGACAGGTGATCCGCAAGTTCGACAGCCCAAATGCTGTCTATCACTTGCATGGCTGGGCACAAATTCTGTCACCATCAGTGCTTTACGCGCTCGCAAGCGTCGAGGGCCGCCTTGTCATCCACGCCCATGACTTCTTCCACGCATGCCCCAATGGGACTTTCTTCAATTTTCGCCAGGAAAGCGTTTGCAGCCTCCAGCCCATGAGTATCGCGTGCATGAGCACCAATTGCGACAAGCGGAGCAAATCGCAGAAGACTTTCCGTGTGGCGCGCATGGCAGTGAAAAGGCGCCTTCTCGACCTTGCTACAACTGATGCGCTTGTCGCTGCCATTCATCCATTCATGATCGAGTGGTTGCAAAAAGCCGGCATCGCGGAAGACCGTATCCGGGTAGTACGCAATCCGGTAAAGCCCTTTCGGACAAGTCGGGTTAAGGCGGAACAAAATTCCGACCTGTTTTTCATCGGCCGGGTCGAGCAGGAAAAAGGCGTTGAATTGGCGGCAGAAGCCGCTCACCAGGCAGGCCGCCAGCTAAGAATTATCGGAGATGGTTCAGACCGCCCCCGCCTGGCGAAAAAATTCCCCGATATCGCCTGGGAGGGATGGTGCTCTCACGCGCAGATAGCCGAACTTGTCAAATCCGCGCGGGGCTTGATCATGCCCAGCAGGCTTCCCGAGCCATTTGGGCTGGTTGCCCTCGAGGCGCTACAATGCGGTGTTCCGCTCATAGCGTTCGCGGATTCTTTTGTTGCGCGTGAGGCTGCCGAGATGGGGTGCGCTTTCCTTGCCGCTGATCGACAAGCCGGTTCCCTTGCAAAGGCCGTCCAAAAGCTTGACGATGACGCTGCGGTGGAGAGCGCCAGTCACAAGGCGTTCGATTGCACCATGGCCCTTTCCTGTACGCATGAAGGGTGGCGGGACGAATTGCTGGCGCTTTATGATGAGCTGCTTCGCACGGCCAGATCGAAGGGCCTGGACCAGAGTTCTGCACATGCCGGAATTGCCGATTCTTCGGCAAGTAGCATGGCTGCAGCTAACCGCTAGATCATGGGCAAGCTTGTTGGAATGAATAACAGACACGGAAGAGGTTGATCATGGACGGTTTGGCAGGATTCAAACGGTTATTCGCCTTCCTCGTCGCACAAGCGGGCCTGCTTTTGGCATGCGCAGCCTACCTTGCATACGTCGCAATCCATCACTCCGCCCAGTCGGACCTGGCTGCTGCCGGTGCGTTTGCGCTAGTGTTTACTGCCAGCTCTCTGCTGGTGCTGAGATACGCTTGGCCCATCGGCACCAATGGTGTCGAACTGTTCTGGGGGACAAGCGTAAAGCTGCACATTGAGCGTTTATTGCAGCCCGCCCTTGTCCTTGGCGCGCTCGCAATGCTTGCCTCGGCAATGTTTCTGCTGCTCGCGAATGACACCTACCTGGCCAGAGCCATTGAGATCTTGCTTACCGCCATCGCGATTGGCGCGCCTCTCGCAATTTCCTGTCTGCTGATGATTTCGGCCGTCCGACGCTTGAGAGCTTACCGGCGCAGCCTCGAGCTTATGGCTGCGAACGATCGAGCAGGAGAAGTGCTTGAGAGAGTGCGTGTTTCAATCAATAGCGAAGCTGGCAATAGCGACACGACCGTCAGGCCCAGCCCCCAAGGCTTCACATTCGCCGGTCTGACATCGCGGCCATGGCATGATGTGCAGGATTTTCCGTGGGTCAAGGCATTCGAGGATTCTATTGACGAGATTGCCGGGGAATTTGAGGCAGTAAGCAAGCGGCACAAAGATGAAATTCACGCCTACAAATACGCTGGCCTCGAAGGTGACTTCTGGAAAAGTTTCCAGTTCGTGACCAGGCACCGCGAAATCCCGGAATGTGAAGCGATGTGTCCCAAGACAACTGCATTGTTGAAGACGATCCCGCACTATCCCTCGTTCCGCGATGCGATGTTCTCGATCCTGGATGGGGGCGGAGTCATCCAACCGCACCGGGATGTGTCCAACGTCTTTCTGACCATGCATTTGCCGCTCATCGCGCCGGGCAACGGTTTCATCGAAGTTGGGGGGCTGCGCCGCGAATGGCGCAAGGGCGAGGCAATGATCTTCGATTCATCCTATCACCACCAGGCGCAGAATAATTCCGACGAAGTCCGCGTGGTGTTGCTGGTGGACTTCCTGCATCCTGAACTCACACCCGAAGAAGCTGCCTGGATCGCTGCGTCACGCCTTTAGGTTCGAGAACATGGCTGAGCGGAATGGAGGATTAGCCGAGATGTCAAAATGGCCCCATGGTTTGGCGCTTCAGATTTGCTCATCACTTGCCATGCTGAGCCTGTTCAGCTGTGGAGGGGCCGCTGAAACAGCCGCACCTAGTGAATTGGAGCTCTCCGATTTCGAACCATCATTCAGGGAGGAATTCGATAGCCTCGATGTCTCCGAATGGGGGTGCCTTTCCAGGTGGATTGCGCATACGCCCTGGGCGGGGGATTTTGGCTCCGCCCGGTTCATGGCGCCAAAGCGCGGTTTCCCGTTCGAAACACGGGACGGCATCCTGCGGATCGAAGCGAAGAAACTGGCCGATGGCAGCTGGGCTTCCGGGATGTTGTCATCCTGGGATGCCTGTAACAGCGGTTTCGCCCAGAAATATGGATATTTCGAAGTCAGGGCCCGCTTGCCGGAGGCGCCCGGATTCTGGCCCTCGTTCTGGCTGATCGGCGTCGACAAGCGGCAGGGGACTGCCGAAATCGATGTTTTCGAATATCTGACGCATGATCCGGACAGGTTCAGCCTGGGGATACACAAGCATCCGCGCGTCGAAGGCGAAGCCAGGCAGACCTTTTCCACGCATCACAGTATCGCCGCCGGGATGCTGAGCAAACAATTCAACACCTTCGGCGTTGAAGTCAGCGAGAAAGAAATCGTGTTTTATTTGAACAGGCAGGCGATCTGGCGGACGCCAACGCTCGAAGAAATGAAGCAGCCGATGTACATGCTCGTCTCCTTCCCCGCCGATACCAGCCAGATGGACGTAACCACACCGGATTCAGTGCTGATGGAAGTCGATTATGTGCGAGCCTTCCAGCGCAAGCCGATCGGATTCTAGCTATAGTCTAGACCGCTTTGCGTTGCGGCACGTTGAATTTGCGCCCCAGGATTGTGTCGCGTGCCAACCAGTAAAGCATGATCGGATTGGCGGCTGCGCGCGAAAGCGAATAGGGAAGCCACGCCGATCCATATGGCAGGTAAACCCGTGCCGCCGCACCGAACCGTTTCCCCTCCTCCATCGCGGGCGCGATTGGCAAAGGGAAAACAAATTCCTGTTCGAACGGTGTGCCAGCCTCGGCAAGGATTTCCATCGCCTTACGGGCGAGCGGCGCATCATGTGTTGCGACACCGACGAACGAAGCGCGCCCGGCCAGGCGTTTGATCACTTGCAGATATCCCTCTCGCAGGTCGATGTCCGGATCGGTCGGGTCAGCCCATTGCCCCTTCACGACCCGCACTCTCACGCCAAGCTCGATCGCCCGTTCGGCATCTTCCAGGCTGCGATGCCAGCGCCCCGGAATGGCCCATCCCATGCCCTCGGGGCCGGTATTCTCAAGCGCCGCGATGATATCATCCGACTTATGGGGGTCATGGGAATCGAAGATCACCGGAAAGCCGAGCTCGCGCGCCCTTTTGACGACCCGGTCCACTTCCTCCTGCCGCTCCCAAAGCGCGGGAAGTTTCGCGGCCAGCGCCAGATCGAGGCCTCGCTCAGCTCCTTGTGACAGGATCTTGAGATATTCGTTCGCTACTTTCGCTGGCTCTTCGGTGCCATCGTTCCAGTAACATAGCGTGCAGGAAAAGCCGGCCTCGCGGACGCGGCCTGCCAGGCTCAATGCTTCGCCAAGGTCATCGCCTGCAACATAGGTGCGCGTCGCGCGCTTCACGATCGGCATCACTATGGGCTTGATTATGTTTCGCAACTCAGCCTCCGTTTCATTTTCTCAGACGCGCTGCAATCCGTTTGGCAGCCAAGCCGATGGCATCAGAGAGAAAGGCGCTGACACCTTGCAAATTGTAGGGGTAAGTCCGGATCGTGGCGATCGGGCGAGCGTGCGAGGCCCAAAGTTTGGTCCACTCGGCTTCCTTGCCCAGAAACTCATATCCTTCCAGCCCGCTTTCCGCCGCATATTTGATGGTCTCCCGCATGAGGAGGTTGCCGGGCGAAACGTGCTTGTAAGCCTCGTCATAGCCGACCTTGATCAACCAGAAGCGGTTTTCGCACTCAACCGCAAATTGCATGGCTGCCGCCACACCGTCGATGCGCATGAAGCACAATCGCAAAATGCCTGCCTCCATCGCGCTTCTGGCATAGGCACGGTAGAATGCCTCAGTCCGTTGGTCCTGCTTTATTGCAGTACCCGAACGGCCCTTCCAGCTTCGCGCCTCTATATCGAATGCCTCATCCATCAGCGCCTCAAGCTCCTCAGGGCTAGGTTCGACAATCTCGAATGTTACGTCGCCAGATGCCTGGGCCTTTCGCGCCATGCGGCGGAAATCCGATCGCCGCCGATTGCTGAAATGGTTTTCTGGCTCAGTCCATGAATGATCGAGATCAATCTTCGGCATGGCGCCCATCGGCTGCCGGGCCATGACTACCCACCCTTTGCCGCGGTAGGCCTGTACCAGGTATTCATGAAACGGCGTGTCGATCGGGTGATGCCCGAACCGTAGCGGGAGGCCGCTGATCGCGATGGTTTCCGCAAGGTCTCGCAGCGTTTGTTCATCCTGCGCGGCGACCTCGACAGATTCCCAGATATCTTCCGCACCCAGGAGAACCTGCCTGCGCGGACCATTCGCCGGCTGGGCAAAAGGGGCGACAGCAAGCGGTTTCGACTGCGGACCGATGACAAAAGTCCGAACCTCTCCATTCGCCAGCGTTTCCTGATACGCCGCAGCCCAGATGTATTGCCGCATCGGCGTGCGCGGCCGCGCAGGTATTGCGTCCCATACCTCCCGATCGATTTCGGAGAGGGGAATAGTGGCGGCAATCATCACACTGACCGTTTAGCTCAAGTGTGAAGTTGGCGTGAAACGCTCTTATGTCGTACCGCCTTGGGGCAGGTTCCCATGCCTGGCAGGGCTAATACGGCCTAGCGATCCGGTCGCCACTTGCCTGCGCGCGCGCGGGATTGGATATAGGCCGGGCGGGACACGGCAGGACGCGTGTTGCGAAAGCGGGGCCAACATGGAAAATGTCGAATGCATCGTGGTTGGTGCGGGCGTCGTCGGCCTTGCCTGCGCGGCTGCGATCGCTCGCTCAGGACGTGAGGTACTCGTCCTTGAAGCCGAGAATGCGATCGGTACGCATACGAGCAGTCGCAACTCGGAAGTCATCCATGCCGGGATCTACTATGAACCGGGAAGCCTGAAAGCCGAATTTTGCCGGCGCGGCAAGCAGCAGCTCTACGCCTATGCCAAGGATCGCGGCATTCCATTGCGAAACACGGGAAAGCTGATCGTCGCCTGCTCGCAGGAACAGGTCGTGAAGCTCGAAGCAATTCGGCGCAACGCCATCGCCAATGATGTCATGGACCTCGAATTGCTGACACAGGCCGAAACGCACAGGCTGGAGCCTGCGGTTGCCTGTCATTCCGCGCTACTCTCCCCCTCCACGGGTATCATCGACAGCCATGCATACATGCTGGCATTGGCAGGCGAGCTGGAAGCGCATGGCGGCATGATCGCGCTGCAAACACCAGTTTCGGGCTGCGCCGTCAGCGATAGCGGGATCTTCGTTGAAACAGGCGGCAAGGATCCCACCCGGTTGCGTGCGCGCCATCTCATAAATTGCGCCGGTCTGATGGCGCCAGCGGTGGCCCGATCCATCAGAGGCCTGAAGGAAAACAGTGTGCCGCAGGCCCACTATGCCATCGGGCACTACTATCGGCTTGGCAGCCGCAGTCCCTGCCAGCGCCCGGTCTATCCCCTGCCCGAACCCGGCGGCCTGGGTATTCACCTGACCGTCGATCTGGGCGGACAGGCCAAGTTCGGGCCCGATGTCCGATGGATCGACAAGATCGACTATTCTTTCGATGATAGCCGCTTCGCAGACTTCGTTTCTGCGATAATGACCTATTTGCCAGAGCTGCCGGTGGATCGGCTGGCACCTGACTATACCGGGATAAGGCCCAAAATCGTCGGGGCCGGACAGCCAGCCGCAGACTTCCGGATCGATGAGGCACAGGTTCACGGCGGGCGCGGCGTCGTAAACCTGTTCGGGATCGAATCTCCGGGGCTGACCGCAAGCCTTGCCATTGCCGATTATGTTGCAGATCTGGTGCGCCGCTCAGGCTAGAGTGCTGATGTCAGTTTCATCAGCCGATCCAGACCGGCAAGATACTCCAGGTACCAATTCATGACACAATACAATCGAATCCTGTCGTCGATCCTCTGGGCGCTGACCTTTGCAGCAGCGGGAGGAGCGGCGCGTTATGCGTCGCGGTACCTGATCGAAACCCGCTACATTATTGCGCTGTTCTGCCTGCTTGCCATCGTTCTGGAATTTGTCATCAGGCCAGCCATGGGTGCACGGCGAGATTTCGCTGCGCTCCTGTTGAATTGTACGGCGGCAACCGTTGCAATCGTCACGGTCAAGTGGATCATGGAGGGTATTCATCCGTGGCTTCTGTGAAGCCGGTCCAGGGTCAGGATGGTATTCTCTCACCCAGTCAATCCCGAGGCATTCCGAGCTCAAGACGCGTATCTCCGGCCGGATCAACGTATCGTTCGAAATTGGAACAACAGCACCTTCCCTGCGAGCCGCCAAAGTCGTAGGCTTGATTCTGCCTTGCTCCACCTGCTGGATCGCAGGATTCGCTTGGCAAGCCGGTCGCGCATTCGCGTTCCACGCGATACAACCTTGAGGGGGAGAGCATATGGCCGTGTCAGATCACGTTGACTTTGCCGGGTTTATGGAGGGCGTCAAACGTCGCAATCCGCACCAGCCCGAATTTGTCCAGGCAGTGCAGGAAGTGGCGGAAGACATTTTCGACTTCATCGCCGACAAGGAAGCATATCACAGTGAACAGATCCTGAGACGCATGGCCGAGCCCGACCGCGTGATCAGCTTTCGGGTGTGCTGGGAAGATGACAATGGCTGCATTCGCGTACAGCGTGGATGGCGGGTTCAGAACAACAACGCAATCGGGCCCTACAAGGGAGGCATCCGCTTCCACACCAGCGTGAACGAGAGCGTGCTCAAGTTTCTTGCCTTCGAGCAGACGTTCAAGAATGCGCTTACCGGCCTGCCCATGGGCGGCGGCAAGGGAGGCTCAAACTTCAACCCCAAGGGCAAGAGCGAACGCGAGATCATGCGTTTCTGCCAAAGCTTCATGACCGAGCTCTATCGCCACATCGGTGCCGATATTGACGTCCCGGCAGGTGATATCGGGGTTGGCGGCCGCGAAATCGGTTACATGTTTGGCCAATACAAGCGGATCACCAACCAGTTCAGCGGAGTACTGACCGGTAAGGGACTGGAGTATGGCGGTTCGCTTATCAGGACGGAGGCGACCGGATATGGCGCGGTCTATTTCCTCCAGAATATGCTCGCGACCAGGGACACGAGCATCGAGGGCAAGACCGCAGTCATTTCAGGTTCGGGCAATGTGGCGACCCATGCTGCGGAGAAAATTGTCCATCTTGGCGGAAAGGTTCTGACCTTGTCTGATTCCGGCGGCTTCATTTACGATCCCGACGGGATCGATCTGGAGAAGATAGCCTGGGTGAAGACCCACAAGACCCATCGGCGCGGGCGGATCGAGGAATATGTCGAGGCCTTCCCGAATGCCCAGTTTCATGCCTGCATGACCCCGTGGAATGTAAGCTGTGACGTCGCGCTTCCCTGCGCAACTCAGAATGAACTGCTGGGCGAGGATGCCCGCACGCTCGTGAAGAACGGCTGCATGGCAGTATCGGAAGGGGCAAACATGCCCACCGATCTTGAAGGGGTGCATGTCTTCAAGCATGCCAGGATCCTCTACGCCCCCGGCAAAGCCGCCAATGCCGGAGGTGTCGCGGTTTCCGGCCTTGAAATGAGCCAAAATTCGCTGCGTCGCTCGTGGAGCGAAGAAGAGCTGCAGGTCATGCTCAAGGAAATCATGGAGGGCATCCATTCCCGCTGCCTCACACATGGCCGCCAGAGCATTGACTATGTCGACTACGTAAAAGGCGCAAATATCGCAGGGTTCAAGAAAGTAGCCGATGCGATGCTGGCCTTTGGAGTGGTGTAGGCACGATGAGTGACAGCAGTGAACGGCGCTTCTCGGCGCAAGCGATCCATCTCGTTCGAACCGCCACCATATCCAATCTGGCGCTGAGCCAGATGGCCGATCAGAAGGCCAGCCTGCTGATGGGCGCATCATTCGTGGTGTTTTCACTGGCTGTCGGCCAGGCGCGAAGCGGAGCTGCGTCACCAACCCTCATCCTGCTGGGTTGCTTTGCGTTCATCGCGGCCTTCCTTGCGGTTGCAGCGGTAATCCCGTCTGCGGGGTCGAAACCGGTAGCCGATACGCGCGCGAACATCCTGTTCTTCGGCGTTTTCACACACATGGATGAAGAGGAGTTTGCCGATCGGGTCATCGACGAACTGGGCGCAGACGAGGACGTGTTCCGCCTGATGCTGCGGGACATCTACCAGAATGGGCAAGTGCTCCGGCGCAGGAAATATCGACTGCTCGGCTGGTCCTATCGCGTCTTCATGCTCGGCCTGACCTTGACGCTGGCAAGCTTTCTCATTGAACAGCGCGAAGTGATCTCAAGCCTGCTTTAATCTGCCGGGATCTAGCGCCCTGACTCTAGCGTACGCCCAGCGCCTGCGCCTCGCGTCGCAGCCGGTTTTCATCTTGCGGGTTGGTGCGCAACGCCGCTGCCAGCGCCTCACGCGCCAGATCAGGTTGCTCAAGCGTCATCCGGCTCCGCATCAGCATAACCCAGCCCGCGACATCCTTTGGGTTTGCGTCCAATCGCTGCTCGAGCCGTTCGACCATGCCCTCGGCCATAGCGCGCTGCTCGCTCGGCGGGATTGACCCGGCGGCCGCCAGCTCCGCCTGCGTCGGCCCGCGCGGGGCAGCGCCTGT
>LOET01000009.1 GCA_001515985.1 Sphingomonadales bacterium BRH_c3
TCCTGCAGCGTTGGCCAAGGCCGCCGCCCCCGTGGCGGTCGCGCCTGCACTAACCGCCGGGCAGGCCCGCGCATGCGAATTGCTGGGCGCACGCACCTCGCCTAACGCCGCCGACACGCTTACAGCCTCCTATGCCGTAACCAGCACCATAACCGCCAATGGCGGGCGCTGGCCGGCCATTCGCAGCGCGGGCCGCTTCCTCGGCACAGAACGGATCCGCATCGGTCGCTCGCGCTTCGATGCCTCGTGGGAGCGGGTAGCCACACAACAGCTATCTGCCAGCGATGTAGCGTCTACATTGGGTGACGTGCCAAGCGATCGCACCAACCTGATGATGGCGGTCAACCGCTGGGTAAATAACGAGATCACCTATCGCCTTGACAGCGCGCAGTACGGGCGGCGCGATTATTGGGCCGATGCGCGCACCACTTTGCGCAGCCGCATGGGCGATTGCGAGGATTATGCGATCCTCAAGATGCAATTGCTGGGCGCGGCGGGAGTTGCACGCGAGGACATGATGCTCACGTTGGCGCGCGACACATTGCGCCGGGCCGATCACGCGGTTCTTTTAGTGCGGCACGAAGGCGAATGGTTCATGCTTGACATGGCGAGCGACCGGGTTGCCCCTGCCAGTGCAGATTATGGCTATCGCCCGGTAATGAGTTTTGCCGCGGGTGAGCGCTTTATCCACGGCACTACCCTGGGCGGCCCTCCAGGCCCGCGCACCATGCGTGTTGCCTACGCCAACTGACGAGAAATTACTTAGGTCTCGCCAGGGTTTGAGCAGGGCCAAGCCCCCACCCGGCATCGCCTCAGCGTTCGGTGAGCGCCTCGTTGAGGCCGCGAGAGATCGGCTTCAGCAGATAACTCAGCACGCTCTTGCTGCCGGTAATGACCTCGACGTCACAGATCATGCCGGGCACGATCGGCAGGCGTTGCCCGCCGCGCTCAAGAAACGAACGATCGGTCTCGATCAGCACGGTGTAGTAGGTCTCGCGCTCGACTTCGTCATAGACGCTGTCCGCGCTCACCTGAAGCACTTCACCACGCAGCCCGCCATAGGTGGCAAAGTCATAGGCGGTGACCTTTACATTGGCCCGGTCGCCCACCGCGATAAACGCGATGTCCTTGGGGTTGATCCGCGCTTCGACCAGCAGCTTGTCGCCCACTGGCACCACCTGCATGATCTCTTCGCCCGCGCCCACAAATCCGCCCACAGTCGTGATCTGGACATTGTTGACGATACCATCGGCGGGAGAACGCAATTCATTGCGGTTGCGGCGTGCCTGTGCCCCGCGAATGGTCTCCTGATTCACCGCAATGCGGGTGTTGATTTCAGACTGTTCGTTGAGAGCCTGCTGGCGGAATTCGCTGCGCGCAGCGGCAAGATCGGCTTGGGCCTGACGGATCGCAGCCTGTGAACGCGCAACAGCCTGCCGTGCGGCAGCCAACCGGCCGCGCGTATCAATGAGGTCGCGCTGGGCGGTGATTAATTCTGTGCGCGGAACAATACCCTGCGCCGCCAACGGCTCGAGCATGCTAACCTGTTCCTGAGCCAGACGAGCACTGTTTTCCAGCGTGGATACAGTTGCTTGGGCTTCGCTGAGGTCGCGCCGGCGCTGCTCCACGGCAGAGGCGAGCGACAATTGCTGGCTGCGTGCAGTCGCCAAACGTACTTCCTGCAGGCGCTGTTCCTCTAAGCAAGTACTGCCTTCTTCGCAGCCCAGTTCGGTCCCGGTCGCCTCGCCTTCGAGCCGCTCCGATCGCGCAGTCAGCCGCGCATTTTCGGTCTGCAGCCGACTCAGCTCTGAATCTGCGATATCATCGTCAAGCCTGACCAGCAGCTGGCCCTTCTTCACGCTCTGCCCGCTGCGCACCAGTATCTCTTCAATGACTGAAGCCTCGGCGGGTTGAACCAATTGAGCCTTGGAGGATGGGATGACCTTGCCCATGCCGCGCGTCACCTCTTCTGTCTGCGCCACGCTGGCCCAAAGCAACAGAATGAAGAATGTCAGCGCGCACGCCGCAATGAGCTTCCGATTGGCATCCCAATCGGAAACCGTCTCGTACCACTTTTTCACTGTCGCGTTTACTGTCGCGTTCACTGTCGATCCTCATCGAGATCGGCGATGGCAATATTGGCACCGCCGCTGGATTCACCTTGCTTCGCACGGGCCACGCCATAAGAGCCCACAGAATTGACGGGGTCGGGAATCGACGGGCGCCAGTTCTTGGTGGTGTCGATCCGGCCGCCTACATCGCTCGGTGCGTGGCGGTCGGCAACATGCGGTGCAACCGTAAGGCCTGGCGTATATTCAGGTTCCTCCGGCTCGATAATATTGGCAGCCAACAATCCGCGCAGCCGATCGAAATCGATCGTTGGAACCGCCTCATAACCGTTCCACCTGCGGCTGAAAGCGGACTTATCGCCCGCGCTGCCCGGAAAACGATAGAAAATGTGGGTGCCGATCTGTTCAATCTTCGCGAGCGTGAAGGCCCAGCGCGGCACGACATAATCGGCATGATAATGCGTTGCCGTGCCGACAGAGGGCTCAACCTTGCCGGCCAGCATATCTTTCGCCACGGCCTGAGCCTCGCTCCACTGGCGCGCCAGCGGCTGGCGCAGCAATGCGCCATCACAAGTGAAACTGAATTGGCAAACGCGCTGGTAAGCACCTTCATATACCACGCCGCATACCGAGTTGGGATAGGCCGGGTGTCTCAGGCGGTTGAGCACCACTTGCGCCACTGCACGCTTGCCCTTCACCGGCTCGTTGGCTGCCTCGTAATAGATCGCCTGCGTCAGACAGGTGAGCGCGCTGTTAAATTGCGCGGTACCTTTGGAAATCGAGCTGAATCCGGCCTGCCGGATAAGCGGCAGATCGGCTGTCGGGATCATGGCGTTGCGTTGTTGCGCGCTCTTCCCTTCGATCACGAGTTCGGCCTGTGCACCCTGGTCAAGATTCTTGAGCCGCGCCACCTCGCTCGAACGCATGGCCATACCGGCCTCCGCACGGCTGGGCCCAGGATTGCCAATCACAAATGCCAGTGCCACGCCAAGCACGCTCGCAAACCCGCCGCCCAGCGCTATTCGGCCGCGAGTTGCCCCGCCGCTGTCGCGCCAAGCCCGGACGATGGAGGCCATGCTGCCGCTCACTTGGAACTTTCTCCCTTGCTGGAACTTGTCTGGCTCATTCCGGCCTGATTGGCTGCGCGGGCAAGGATTTCCTGCTTGCTGCCATCAGCCACCACGCGCCCCTTGTCGAGCACGATGATCCGTTCGCACAGGTCGAACAGAGCGGGTCGGTGGGTTGAAATGAGCAGCGTCTGGTTGGGTTCGAGCGATCTCTTTACCCGTTCGACGAATTGACGCTCTGTCTGGGAATCCATCGCGCCGGTCGGCTCATCGAGGAACAACAGTTCAGACGGGCTGACAAAGGCGCGAGCCAAGGCCAAAAAGCTGCGTTGCCCGCCCGACAGCCTGCGCCCCTGCTCGCCCACGGCACGGTCATATCCACTGTCGTCGCGCGCCAGGAACTCGTCCGCCCCGCTCATGCGCATAGCCTCAAACAAACGCGCTTCTTCAACCTCGGGCGCGCCGAGAGCGAGATTGTCCTTGATCGAACCGGTAAACAAGGTGGCGTCCTGTCCCACAAAGCGGAATGCATTGCGCAAGTCCTGCGGGCGGAACTGACGCGAGTCGATACCATTTACCAAGAAAGCGCCTTCGCTCGGCTGATAAAGGCCGCAAATTAACCTTCCCAGCGTCGACTTTCCCGAAGCGACACGCCCGATCAGGCAAATCCTTTCACCGGGCTTGATGGTGAGGTTGATTCCGTCAAGCGCTGGCACTGGCGCTTCGGGATAGGAAAAGCTCAAATCCTCAAGCTTGAGGGTGGCGTCACGCACCGTCGCGGGCAGCGTTGAAGAACCGAACTTGCGTTCGTCGGGAACCTCGAACAACCGCTCGATCGAGCCAAGCGTTTCGCGCGCCTGGCGGAAGCGAGTGAGCAGAAATGCGATTTGTCCTGCCGGGGCGAGCGAGCGCGAAGACAGCATCACGATCGCGATAATCGCGCCCATGGTGATCTTCCCGGCGTCGAACAGGTAATAACCGCCCACAACCAGCGAGATGGATGAGACCTGCTGGAAAGTCTGAGCCAGCCCGACCGCGACCGACTGGATCTTCTTGAGCCGCTGTTGCGACAGGCTGCCGATATCGGCCAGATTGTACCACCGCCCCATCATCGCCCGTTCGCCATTCATCGACTTGAGCGTTTCCATCCCGGCCACCGATTCGACCAGCAAGGTTTGCTGCAGGCCATGATCGGCCTGCGCATCGCGCGCCGCATCGGCCACCTTGCGTTGGAGGAAGAAACCGGCGGTAGCCATCAGTATCATCGCCACAACCGGCACCAGTGCCAGCCAGCCGGCGATATAGGCAATTACGCCCACGAACAGCACCAGGAAGGTAATATCGACCATCAATACAATCGTTGTCGAGGCGAAGAAATCGCGCACCATGGCGTATTCGCTGACCCGCGCCGCCAGCGCGCCCGTATTGCCCTGGCGTGATGCCAATGGCAGGCCAAGCACACGGCCGAAAATCTTCTGCGATAGCTTGATATCGAGCCGCCGCCCGATTTCGTCAATTACGTTGGTGCGCGCAGCGCGCAGTGCAAATTCCATCGCAAAGGCCAGCAGCACACCGATGCCGAGCACCCATAGCGTCGAGACCGCGCGGTTCGGGATCACCCGATCATAGACATTCATGGTGAAGAGCGGCAGCGCGAACGCCAGCAAATTGATGATCAACGAAGCCACCAGCACCACGCGGAAAGATTTCCGCTCCTTGCGAAGTTCTCCCCAGAACCAGTGATGGCGTGCTTTCTGGTGCCACGGCGCTTCCTGCTCGCGCAGCGAATCCGGGTCACCATAAATGCTCAGAAACTGCCCGGCATATTCGGCCGCCACTTCATCCCGCGGCAACCATTTCGCCTCCCCGGCGTCCGGGGTCCAAAGCAGCAATTCCCCTTCGCGCGCCTGCTGGATCACCGCCGCCGCACCACTGACTGTAGAAATCAGCGCCGGATAGTCAGCATCGCGGGTTGGTAATTTCTTGTAATCATGCCGGTCGAAATCGAGCCCGGCCAGTTCGATCGCTGCCTCAGCCTGGTGGAAGGGCAAGCGCCCTGCCCCGTCACGCGCAAGCGAATCGAACATCAGCGGGGAGAAGGCCACACCATAACGGCGGGCCAACTCCCCGATGCAGCGAATCAGCGGGTCATTCGCCTGCAGCGCGTCCAACTTCCTGTTCTGCAGCACGAAAACCTCGCATTTGTTTCAACCAGACTCAGTTGGCGTAACGGCGATAGTCGGTTTCAGCATCCTTAGGAGGACCATAGTCAAACCGCTCGCGCTCGCTCTTGCCTGCACCCGCACCCGGAGCCACTTCAAGAGAGGTCAGGAAACGGTTGGTGGCTGCCAGTATCTGATATTGCGCAAAAAGCTGAGAAAAACGTGAAGTTTCCAGCCGAACAATGGTGTTAAAACGCGTGTTCTGCGCGTCCAGCACGTCAAGCAGCGAGCGCCGCCCCACATTGAACTGGCTACGATAGCTCAGCAGCAGGTCATCATTGACTTCAGCCTGGCGTGTCAATGCCTGACCGATACTTTTCTGGGCTTCCATCGCGGTCCAGGAATTGGCCGCATCTTCTTCGGCCTGGCGGATCATTTCGTGCATGCGATAGCGTGCCTGCGACGCGCGATGCACCATTTCCTGATATTTTGCCTGGGTCAAACCGCCGTTAAAGACGTTCCAGCGCAGGTAGACACGTGCCTGCACATCGTTGGTTTCGCCAGAAAAGCCATCAATGTCATCGCCAACACGGCCACGCACATCGACGCCAATCGTGGGATTGAAATCGCCCTTGGCGTTCATCACAAGCCCATGCGCAGCATCAACATCTGCCTGGGCTTCGCGTACCAGCGGGTTGTCTGTGCGAGCCATGCCGATCGCCATATCGCGCGAGGCCGGCAAAGCCGTGCCAAGATCCGGCGGTAGACTGGCCTGGTAAATATTCAGGCCGGTCAGCCGACGAAGCGAATTCTGGGCTGTTTCGAGTGCCAGCTTCGCCTCTTCTTCCTGCACGATGGCGGACTGATGCCGTTCTTCAGCCTGCTGCAGGTCAGCAACCGAGATCGATTCCTGCTCAACACCTTGTGTCAGATCGCTGACGAGGTTCTCGTGGAACATCCGGTTATCGGCTGCTGCTGCCACAACACGCTGTTGCAACAGCACGTCGAGATACTGGCGGGCAACCTGAAGCGCGATGAATTCCGAACGCTCGATAACACGCAGCGATGCACCATCAACGCGCGCTGCCTGGCGTAACAATTCGCCGCGGCGGCGACCAAAATCGATCAGCGTCCAATCTGCCGTCACCTGGCCTTCAATCGGGTAAAGCTCGTTATCGGCAATGCCCAGATTGCGGCGAGTGCTGTTTTCCAGCCGGCGAACGCCCGCAGAAACTTCCAGGTCGACGCGCGGATAATACAGTGATTGCGCCTGCTCGCGCTCCATCTGGATCGCCTCGGTATTATACTGCGCCTGCATAATCTCTGGATTAGACAGCATTGCAGTCTCGATCGCTTCCTGCATCGAAACCACATCGCCGGTCGATTGCGCCATGGCCGCCGGTGATGTCGTGGCCAGCAGGACAGCGGCGGCGAAGCTCGTTATAGTTGTATTCTTCATCTCACCCCTCCCTTAATTGGATGGCACCTGGATTTCGACACGGCGGTTCTGCAGCTCGCGGACACCGTCTTCAGTCGGAACTCGCGGCTCTTCCTCGCCTCTGTATTCCACCGTTACGGTGGTGCCGGAAACGGCAGGGCGCAGCATGTTGGCAACATTGTTTGCGCGCTCTTGCGAAAGGCGCATGTTGTAGGAATTCGAGCCAGACTTGTCGGCATGGCCGACCACGGTCAGGTTGGTCCATTTGCAGACCTGATAGAACTCGGCGATGAAATCCACCACCTGCTGAGCTTCTGTTGCGGGCGGAACCGGGTTGTCCCACTCAAAGAAGATCAGCGCCGGATTGTCGCACTGCGGCGGGGGCGGCGGTGGTGGTGGCGGCAGAGGCGGGGGCGGCGGTGCGGGAATTTCCTGCATCAGCTCGTATGCCTTGAGGCATTTGCCAACCGACACCGGATCCTTCGTGCGCGATTTGAGATAGCCCAGTGCGATACCGCATTGGGCCTTGGCCTCATTCGCCCACACATGGCGCGGATTATCGGCATTGATGATCGCCGGATCCTTGGAGAGCGCCAGCGCCGCGTCAAAACGCATCTGGATCTCGCCGCGAAGGCTGCTGACGTCCATGCCCATTAGCCGATCAAAATCGCTGCTTTGGGCCAGCGCGGCCTGGTGCGTGGCAAGTGCCACCACCAGCGACGCACCTGTCGCCATAATTCTGGTCAACCGCATATCATTCCCCCTGGTCAAAGGATTCTATATCAAGCGTGTATCGTTGCGAGGGCTGCTGCATCTTCGTGCAAGTCAGCCACCATATTGCCGGCGAAGGCAAACGCGCCCGTTTCAATCATCTGGGCCAAGGCACCATCATCAAGATAGCCGCCTTCTTCAGAGATTCCAACGAAATCCGCGTCTTTTCCTGCAAGATGGTCAAGCATGGTGTCGATTGCGTTCTCAGCCATGATATCATCGACGATGGCGGCCAGTTTGGGCGCCTCATCCGATTGATCCATGCCCGTCGCATCGGCCAGGTTGGCATCTGCGGGTTCCGATGAGGATTGCAGCGCCAGCAGCGCCTCCATCATCGCCGGGTCGACATCGCTGCCGGTGGCAAAGGCCGCATCAGATACTGCACCTGTGCTGCCATCTTCCATGGTAAAGCTGGCCGTACCGTAAACGGTGACATCGCCATCAGCCTCGATCGTGGGGATGCCATTTGACACCAGCTGGATCGAGCTGATCCCGGCATCGGCCAGCGTCACGAATTCGCCCGCATCGGAAACAGCATCGAGGTCGGCGTCGATCCAAACCCCAAATTTACCATATGCGGCGTCGTTTGCGTCGAGTTTGCCGTCGCCATTGTCGTCATACTTTGCAGCAATGGCTTCAAGGTCCGTCATCCCGTTGCCGCCGAACACGAATTCGGAGGCGTCGGTTACGATGTTGTCACCGTTCAGATCATAAGCCAGGATCGCGCTGCCCGCGGCAATCCACGCGGTCTGCGTTTTCACACCGTCGCCATTGTAATCATAGGCAAGGCCGCCGCTGAGGCTGGTGAACTCGTTGCCACCACCATCGAGATCAAGCACGACGGGGGTGACGGAAGTGTCTGGAGTCACTGTAATATCGATGGTTCCGGTCGATGTGTCGCCATCACCATCGGTAGCCAGGACGTCGAAGCTGAACGTCAGATCATTTCCAGCTGTCACCGAATTGAAGCCGAACGCACCAAGCGCGAAATCATCACCTCCACCATGGCTATATTCGACTGCATTGAAGTCAGTCACGCCCTCGAAGGAGACGGTGTAGCCCGCACCAAGGCCGGTGACCGTTACGGTTCCGTCTCCATTGTCGACGAAATTGCCGTCGTTCGGATTACCGTTGGTATACAGCGCTGTGATGTCCACACCATTGGCATCGGTCACCGTCAGCGAGCTGAAATCGACATCAACCGGTGTCCCACTAAGCGTGTCCTTGGGGGCGGCATCAGAGTCAAGGAACAGCGAGATCGTAACCGCAGCCTGCGCACCGCCGCTTTTCACCTGCATGACCGTGAAGGAAGAGTCGGTGACCAGGTAATGAGCGTCGAAGGTGTAACCCCCGGCATCCTTTTCATCCTGGCCGGGATCACGTGCAACATCTGTGACGTAATCGAGTCGGAGACCCTCGTTCTCATCAATCCACTGGTTGTTACTGCCAATGTCGGTCGCGCTCGTATTGACCGTGCCACCGTTGAGGCCGGTTATCAGCAAATCCTCGCTGTCATTCTGCGAAAGATTGATGTCGACGCCGTCAGCATCGAGTCCGATCCACCGGTTCTGACCCGCAGGAGCGGAGGAGAAGTCGTCGAACACAAACCCCGAACCGTCATCGAGCGGCTGATCGAAATCGATCGTGTAGGTGGCATCGTCGCCCGCACCGGTGCCGGTGTTGAGCGTGACCGTGAACACCTTTGCCGCGGCATCGGTATTCGTCGGATCAGTGGTGCCGATCAGCGTGCCCGTGCCAAAGCCGAACAGGTAGATCGTGTCGCCACCCGATGTAATCGGATCGCCGCCGGTGGTTTCGAACGTCGTCACTCCATCGGTCCCGCCTGTGAAGGTCAGGCTACCAAAGCCATCTGCACCGATGAAATTGGTGCCGATACCGTCATTGTTCGGATCATTGATCAGGCGTGTTGCAGTTGCCGTGCCGCTGTTGACGAGAGCATCGTCCTGCGTAGGTAGCACGCCAGTGGTGTCCGTCAGATCGACAGGAGTGAAGTCGTTCGGCGCATCGTCGCCGAACTGGATCGTCAGCGTGCCATTAGCCGTGTCAGCCGGAGTATCGCTGTCGCTCACCGTGTAGGTGAGGTTAAGCGAGTCGACCCCGCCAGGAAGCTCACCGTCATTGCCGCCATCATGCAGCCAGTTCTGCAGCAATGTAACGGTGTAGCCGCCAGTGGCTGTATCAAGAGACACGGTAAACACCGCGCCGCGTACATCGCTTACCGCAGTAAGCGTGCCGATGCCTGTGTTACCGTCAACACTCCAAGTGTAGCTTATTGTTTCCGCGAACGAACCCGATCCTGCCGCATCGGTCTGCCCGACCATGCCAGCGAGGCTGAATGTCGCAGGACCATCGTTAAAGGCATTGCCAGTCAGCGTGCCCATGAACACCGTATCCGAACCGATGCCAGCTCCGCTGTCACCCAGATCGGCATCGAGATCGTCGCCCGCAACATTCGGGCCATTGCCGCCGGGCAACCCGTCGTCATCAAGGCGCGCGGTGACCGTGCCTGCCGTCGGCGTGCTGTCATCCTGCAGGTTGATCGTGACGGTGGCGGTACTCTCGTCACCGTCGCCATCGGACAGCGTATAGGTGAAAGTAACCGTACCTTCTTCGCCGTCAGCCGGCGTGTAGGTGAAGGTGCCGTCGGGCAGGAAGTCGAGCGTGCCTTGGCCGTTATGGTCGTCGTTATACACATAGCTCGCCGCGCCATCGGCGCCTTCGACATCGGCGCCATTGCCGTTGTCGAGCTTCACATCGCCAACCACGTCCGCATTCTCGCTTACCTGGTTGAACGTGTCATCGTTTGCCGTTGGCACATCGTCAACCACGTCGATCGTGATCGTGCCCTGCACCGTGTTGCCGTTGGCATCCTTGGCCTCATAGACGATCGTTTCGACACCGGTGAAGGTGTTGGTCGAGTTGTTGCCAGTCGGGCTCAGCACCGGATCGGTCAGCGTGTAGGTGTAGCTACCGTCGGCATTGAGCTGGAATTCACCATAATTGTCAGTGAAGCTGATCAGCGAGTAGCTGGTTGCGCCAACCACGTTGAGCTGGCCCGACACCGTCTCGGTATCAAGCCCCGGCTGGCTGCCTTCCACATTGCCTGCTGCCAGGTCATCGTTGAGCGTGCCGGTCCGGTCATCCTGATTCAGGTCAAGCGCGGCTTCGAACACCGTCTTGGTCTGGTTGTCGGGCTGCCGCGAAACATCGAGAATGGTGATCGTCAGCGTTGCGGTCGAAGTGTCCCCATCAGCGTCGACAATGGTATAGGTGAACACATCTGTTTCGCCCGGAGGCAGGACCGTGTCGGGATTCGACTGGTAAATGTAGTTGCCGTTCTGGTTCAACGTCAGCGTGCCGTATTCGCCGGCCAGCACAAAGTTGCCGAAGCCATCGTCAGCCGTGCTGTCCGAAGTCCCCTGGTTTACGCTGGTGATGCCGATCACGGTGGGAGTGCCAAAGCCATCCGCTCCGCTCACATCGGCCCCGGCCGTGCCGTCAGGGCTGCCGGTGCCGAGAACCACATTGCCGGCCGTGAAGCCACCCTCTGCGGTGCTGTCGGTATCATTGTTGGCAGTGGGAACATCGTCGACGATCGTCACCGTAAATGTGTCGGGCGACTGCGTGCCGTCGCTGTCGGTCACCTCGATGGTGACGCCGGTCAGTAGCGCGGTGTTCTCGCTCTCGTCATCGGCATGGTCGAGCGGCTGCGACAGCGTCACCGTGTAGCTGTAATCGACCGTGCCATCGAGCTGGTCCGTTCCCGCATTGAGCGAAATCCGGATCACTTCGGTCGCACCGCCATCGACGGTGCCAACCAGATCGCCGTTTCCATCGAGCGCGAAGTCAACCGGTTGCCCGTTAGAGCTCAACTGGCCGTCAAGGTTGTCCGGATTGATGAAGGCGATCGCCGCATCCACATCGAGCGGAGTGTCGTTGCCGAAATCGACCGTGAAGTTCACCGTGTCGGTGTTGTCCTCGGTCGAGTCGGTCTCGGCCGGGCTCACCTGCAGCGGATTGCTGTCAACGTTGGCGCCAGGAAGCCCGTCCTCGTCAACTACGGCATTGCCCGCGTTGAATTCCGGAGCCGAATCCGCGCCCACGTTGACAAATACCGTTGCGGTCGAGGTATCCCCGTCGCCATCGGTGATCGTATAGGTGAAACTGTCTGGCCCCGCATATCCCGCGTCGGGAGTGTAGGTGAACGTGCCATCACCGTTATAAACTGCCGTGCCGTTGGTCGCATCGGTTTCCAGCGCGATGTCGCCAAGGGCAACTCCGTCCGCGCCTTCTACGTCATTGGCGAATACGTCGATCGGCGTCGAAGTGTCTTCCGCAATCGCGATCGGCGCCAGCAGCGAACCGTCATTATTGGCGGTAGGCACATCGTCGTCGAAGGTGATCGTCAGCGTGCCGTCGACAGCATCGTTGTCATCGCTGTCGATTGCGGTGAAGGTCAGAACCGCACTCGCATCGTTCTCTGTATCGGTACCGTCGTCGGCGTGCAGGACGTTGGTCAGCAGCGTCACCGTGTATTGGCCCGAGGTCGGGTTCACTGCAACCGTGAACAGATCGGTGCCAGTGCGGCTGCCGCTGCTGATCGTCGCGGTCAGCGTGTTGGAACCCGCATCCCAGCTGTAATCGACGCTCTCGGTGCCGACCGTGCCGCTCGTCGCGTTCATGCCTGCAAGCGTGAACGTGCCAGGCCCGTCATTACCGAAGTCGGCCGTGAAGGTTCCCACGAACACGCTCTCGTCGCCCAGGCCAGCACCGCTGTCACCCGCATCGGCATCGAGATCGGTCGCAGCATCCGCGCCCGCATTGGCGCCGCCAAGCCCGTCGTCATCGACCGCCGCAAC
>LOET01000010.1 GCA_001515985.1 Sphingomonadales bacterium BRH_c3
CCCCCTTCGGGCGGTCCCCCTCCCCGCTACGGGGAGGATTTCATGCTGACGCTCGCCACCCAGTCTCCCGGCGAACCGGAGATTTTCGCCAGCCTGCAAGGCGAAGGGCCGAGCGCGGGCATGCCGGTCGCCTTTGTGCGCCTGTCGCGCTGCAACCTCGCCTGCACCTGGTGCGACACCGCCTATACCTGGCATTTCGAGGGCGATAACCGCCCGCATCGCGGCGGCGAAACCTACGCGCGCAAGGCGAATCAGGTGACGCTCACCCCTGCCGATGTCGCCGCGCGGATTGCCGCGCTGGGCCAGTCGCGCCTTGTCATCACCGGCGGCGAACCTTTGTTGCAAGCGGGGGCACTGGCGGAAATGCTGGAAAATCTGCCCGATATTGCGGTCGAAATCGAAACCAATGGCACGATTGCAGCGCCCGCACGGCTCGATATCCGTGTCGATCAATACAACGTCAGCCCCAAGCTTTCGCATTCAGGCAACGACGCCGCGCTGGCGCTGATCCCCGAACGGCTCGACGCTTACGCCGCCGATCCGCGCGCCTTTTTCAAGTTTGTGATCGCCGCGCCTGAGGATGTGGCAGAGGTGCTGGAATTGCAGCGCCGCTATCGCTTCCGGCCGGGCCACGTCTTCCTGATGGCGGAAGGCACCGACAGCGCCACACTGCGCGCGCGCGAAACATGGCTCAGCCAGCTATGCCTTGAGCACGGCTTCCGCATGAGCGACCGGCTGCATATCCATTTGTACGGTGATACGCGCGGAACGTGAGCCAAATCGTCATTGCGAGCCGAAGGCGAAGCAATCCAGCATCTGCCTTTGCACCACTCTCAGCGTTCGACGATGGATTGCCGTGTCGGCTCTGCGAGCCTTCTCGCAATGACGGTGCCTGGAATGAAAATCACCCCTGCGAACGCCAGCGTTGGACAACGCGCTGGACAGTCTCTTCTTCGCCGCCGCTTTCGTTCCACAGATCGACAAAGCTCGGGTCTTCAGAGGCAGGCCGCTTGTTTTCCTCGAGATTGTCAAAGGCCACGCGGATCGGGATGGCCACACCTTCGCCGCAGACGATGCATTCGCGGTTGCGCAGCGCCGGGATCGAATCGAGGAAGCCGCGCGCACCTTCAGGCATGGCTGCGCGCACGAAAGCCTGGTCGCGATCATTGTTGAGGCGCATCGAGATGATCGTGCCGCACTGCGACAGCACGCCTTCGGCAAGGTCGGACGGACGCTGTGTAATCAGGCCCAGCGAGATGCCGTATTTACGGCCCTCCTTGGCGATCCGCGAAAGAATGCGGCCCACCGAAGAGCCATCGGCATTCTTCTCGTTTGGCACATAACGGTGCGCCTCTTCGCACACCAGCAGGATCGGTCGGGTGCGATCATCGCGGCCCCAGATGGCGAAGTCGAACACCAGGCGGCTGAGCACAGCCACCACCGTAGAGGTGATGTCAGACGGTACGCCAGACACGTCGATGATCGAAATCGGCTTGCCGTTGCCCGGCATGCGGAACACCTTGCCGATGAATTCGGACATGGTGTCGCCCACCAGCATTCCGGAGAACATGAACTGGTAGCGCGGGTCAGCCTTGATCTCGTCAAGCTTGCTCTTGATCCGCATGAAGGGCGCGGAAGAAGTAGCCTTGTCGAGCTTGCCCATTTCGTCTTGCAGCTTGGTCGAAAGATCCGACAGCAGGTAGGGGATAGGCGAATCGACGGTAATCTTGCCGAGACGTTCGGCAAGCCGGTTCTTTTGCCGCGCATGCAGCAGACACTTGGCCAGAATATCGGCGTCAACCTGGCGTTCGTTGCCGCCGCTGGTCAGCAACACTTCGCAGTGTTCCTCAAAGTTCATCAGCCAATAGGGCATCTGCAGGTTGGAAACGTCGAGGATCATCCCGGTCTGGCGGAACGCGGCCGAATATTCGCCGTGCGGGTCGATCATCACGATGTGACCATCGGGCGCAGCCTGGCAGATCCGGTGCAGGATCAGCGCGGCACTGGTCGATTTACCGGTGCCGGTCGATCCGAGCAGCGCAAAGTGCTTGCCCAGCATGGCGTCGATATAAAGCCCCGCGCGGATATCACGAGTGGGGAATACCGTGCCAATTTCGATATTGGCGCGACCATCGCTGGCATAGACCTGCTTGAGGTCGGAAGTGGTGGCCGGGTAGATCATCGCTCCGGGAACCGGATAGCGCGTCACACCGCGGCGGAACCCGCGCAAGCGCCCGGTCAGCTTTTCTTCAACCCCTTCGCCCAGGAAATCGATATTGGCCAGAATCCCGCCATTGGCGCGGCGATCCTTGCGCTGGTTGCGCACGCTGGCGAGCAGCCAGCTGTCACCCACGCGAATCTTGATCTGGCTGCCAACCTGGCCGGCCAGCGCGATAGACGGATCCTCGTCATCCATGCATTCGTTGAGCCGCTCGATATCGAGCGCGATCTGCGAGCCCGAACCGGCAATTTCAAGCACTACGCCAATCGGCATGCGGGCGTTGTCACTGGGTTCTGCTGGAGCATTCTGGGCGGACCCAGCAGGCGACGATGCGGGCGGCGATGCGGGCGGCGGCGCGGCATGCGGTTGCTGCCCGCCTGCCGGATTGAACTGGTCGAAATTCTGATTGCCCATATCGGTCATGCAATGGCCCCAAATCGCGTGGATTCACAATGGGCGTGGACTAGCGTGACGAGGTTAAAATCGTGTCAACGATGGCACTGCGGCCAAGGTTATATGAACGCAAACAATCGTCCCGCGATCCAGCCCATCGAGACCGAAAGGAATACTGCCGCCATCCCGTACCACAGCGCATAGGCTTGCGAGAAAAGCTCGACAAAGCGTTCGAAGCCGACCTTGCGCACCTCGACTTCCGCAATCGCAGAGGCAATCACCAGGCCATCGCGAATGGCAAAGGTTTCAGCGGTATATTGGCCAGTCGTGACATTCGATGGCAAGCCGATCCGGGCCTGATAGAGGACTTGTTCACTGATCGTGACGCCGCCCATGTCTTCCTTATACAGGCCCTTGCGCTGGCGCAAATCAACCAAGCCGGCGGCAAAGCGCGCCTGCTTTTCAGGCTCTATCTGCCCGGTTGGCGAAAGCTGGATGAACTGGGTGCCAAGCTCGTAGATCGCGGCCGTACGCTCATCAACGATCTGGTCGACAGGGCGCGAAGCGGCGACTGCGAAGAACGCGGGTGCAGAGCGGAAGTCCGAACTCTCCGCGTTCATCCACATGCCAAGGATGCGCTCCTTTTCGCGGATTCGGATCGGCTCGCTCGGGCCCTTGAGCACCACCACGATATCGTAATCGGAACCTGCACGCCCGCCGCGCGGATCAAGGATGGCGCCATAGAGCAGCAGTTCTGTACCGGTGAAGCCCTGGCGTACCTGCACCTCGCTCTGCGATACCGCTGGCACCAGGATCGCGTCGCGCTGTCCCATCAGCATCAGCGCAGCAAAGATCAACAACAGCGCCCTCATAGCGGCGCCACCGTGTAAATCTCGTCAGGCTGCACACCAAGCCCGAACAACATTCGCAGTGCTACCGCCAACACAATCACGGCCAGCACCAGTCGCAGGATTTCGGGCCGCGCCTTGAGCGCAATCTGCGTGCCGAACTGCGCACCGAGGACCGACCCCAATAGCAGCAATCCGGCGAGCACAATGTCGACCGCCTGCGTTGTAAGCGCGTGCACCATGGTGGTCGCCATGGTCACGAACAGGATCTGGAACAGCGAAGTGCCGACCACCACATTGCCGCTCATTCCCAGGATATAGAGCATGGCGGGCACCAGCAGGAACCCGCCGCCCACCCCCATCAACATGGTCAATATGCCAATCAGAAAGCCCAGTATGGCCGGCGCGAGGGGCGAAATATAAAGCCCCGAACGATAGAACCGCCAGCGCATCGGCAGCGCCGCCACCAGTGGGTGGTGACGGCGCTTGCGTACTTGCGGGGCCTTGCCCTCGCTTGGGCGGAGCACCGCAAGCGCCTCTTGCAGCATAAGCGAGCCGATCGATCCCAGCATGATCACGTATAGCACGTTGATGATCACATCGATCTGTCCGATCGCCTGGAAAAAGCGGAACAGCAAGGCACCGATCAACGCGCCGAAAATACCGCCGCCAACCGTCACCGCCCCCATGCGATAATCGACGCCGCCGCGTCTGCTATGCGCCAGCACGCCGGAAACGCTGGCGCCTGTGACCTGTGTGGCAGCCGAAGCGGCGGCCACCGTTGGGGGGATCCCGTAGAATATCAGCAGTGGCGTGGTGAGAAAGCCCCCGCCCACCCCGAACAGGCCGGACAGGACGCCGGTCAACCCGCCCAGCGCGACGATCAGCAGACCGTTCACGGAAAGATTCGCAATGGGCAGGTAAACATCCATGAAACCCGCGTAGCCCAGCAGGGTTACGGATTAAAGCCGCTGAAGGCCGGTATCGGCTTAAAAGCGTGTCGAAACCGTCAGCGCCATACCCGAAGGCGGCTCTGCATCACCGGCTATGCGTCCGCGGTAATCGAGCGAGATGCGCGCCGGGGTCTCGCCAATAGTCATGTCCAGCCGCACGCTGGGGCCAAGATCGAGCCGCCCAGCGCCTTCCTGTGCCCCGCCCCAGGCCGCCGCGCCAAGGCTCAGCTGACCAAGGTCAAAACGGTAAACACCACGCAACACATGCGCTTGCCCGTCGACGAAGGGGGTGGCTGCTTCTCCAGCCACATAGCCGGCCTGAAGATAGGCCTCGGCCCGCAGGCCTGCGGGCAAGCGAATCACCGGCAGTTCGGTGGTGACAAAGGCTGCCGGGCGCAGTTCGGTGCTTTGGGAGAATTCGGTTACCCGCAATTCTGCGTGAACACGCAGCGGCACTGGTGCAAGCGGCCGCGCAGAAAGCCCCGTCGCAAGCTCGCTCTCGCCGCCGCTGATCAATGCGCGATAGGCCCTGGCATATGCTTGCGGATCACGGCTGCTGCCCGGAGCCAGGCTATAGCGCAAGACCGCCCCTGCCTGGCTCGCGCCATAGGTTGGCACACGGCCTTGCGAGACCAGCGCACTGCCCGATCCTTCACGCCACAGCGCCCAGCTATCGAGCGACCAGCGGCCAGTGTGGGGATAATCGCGATTCCGCGCCAATGTTGCAGTCTCTCCGGGGCGGGCGACCTGCTCCAGTTGCGGTTCGAACTCACTTGGCAGGTGCAGACGAGCCATCGCCGCCAACCACAGCATTTGCTGGCCCGCTTCAGCCCTGTCACTGCCCTGGGGCGGCGGTGCGGCAAGTTGGCTCCATTGCAGTGGCGGCGTTGCCCGCGGGCCGCGTATCGCGTCACCGGCCCTGGGCGATGCATTTTGCCCGACTAAACCTGCATCGGCTTGCTGCGGAAATTCCGCTGCAATGATGGTGGGCGGCGGCGGAATTTCACGGGCTGCCAGCTTCGGCGCGGCAAGCTCGCTCAACCCTCCAATGGTCGACCATGGTGTTTCCCACATAGCAATGCGGGCGCCAGTCCAGACCGACAGAACCACCGCGAGCATGATCAGAGGCTGTCCGCGCCGCGTGCGCGCAGCATTCTTCCTACGCATGCTCATGCCAGGCTACGCGCTCGCGCCCGCGCCCGTGCCATCGCCGGGTCTCCTGCGCGGCTGGGATGATCGAAATGCGGGGTCTTGTCCCATACCACGCCATGCCCCACCAGCGAGCGGACATAAGCCACCAGAGCCCTGCGGCCGGCCATGATCGCGATGATATTGGTGATCGGGATACGCAGCACGGCGCGCAGCCCTTCTTTAACCCCGAATTCGCGTGCGGAGAAACCGAAGCGAAAGATCACCCGCCACAAGAACGCAGCGAAATTGGCTGCCAGCAACAGTTTGAGCACTGGCGATAGCGCAACCGCTTCGCCATGGCCCAGTGCCGCAACCACCCAGCCGAGCGCCGAAAGCGCCAAAAGCAGATAACCGGCAAATAGCACCAGCGCGGTAAGCGGCCCGCGCCGGTCGCGCATCCGCATCCAGTGTTCGGCAAGGCCCGCTTTGCCCGCGCCCGAATGCCAGCCCATCCGGTCCCACCCCTGAAATGCGATGCCATGAATCCAGCGCGTCTTCTGGCGAACCACCAGGTCAAGCCGAGCGGGGAAATAGGCGCGCGTGGCAATCAGCCCGCCATCGAGATGCCGCATACGAATAAAGCGGCAGCGCCCGCCCAGTTCTGCAATCCGCAGGCCCAGCTCGTAATCTTCGGTCAGAGATTCGGCCTCGAACGGCCCTTCCCCGCCGCGCTCCCGCGCAAGCCGCTTCAGCGCGTCTCGCGCAACTGCACAGCCTACTCCCGCTGCCGGCAGAGCCGCGCCCAGCGCATCGCGCACGACCAGCGCCTTGCCATGCGCCTCGGCAAATTCCTCGCAATAATGGCTGCCGATCCAGCGGCTGCCTGCCTGCGGCAGCGCCAACACCGGCAATTGCACGAAATCCGCCTGCGAAACCGCCATGTCGAGCAGCTTGAGCGCGGCTGGATCAACCATATCCTCGGCATCGTGAAACACCACCATGCGCGCTCGCAGGCCAGTGCGCACTTCATCCTCCAGCAGCGCACGATAAAGCCGGTTCAGGCAATCGGCCTTGGTGGTTGGACCGGCGCGGTCATGAATAACCAACCGCAGCCGCGGATCGCCTGAAGCCGCCGTTGTCACCGCCTCGATTGTGGCCGGATCGTTACGGTAGCACCCGACATAAAGCCGCAGCTCCGCCTGGGGCCAAGCGTTCAATGCATGCGCGATCGTGTCACCAATCACGCTGGCTTCCTGCCACGCCGGAATGAAGACCGCCGCCAATCCCTCAAGCTCGGCAGTTGCGAGCGGTGCACTGTCAATTTTGCCGCTGCGCGCGCGGCCCGTCAACCGCAGCCACAGCCAGCACAAATCCACGGCAACATCGTCAAGCGCGCCGATAAGAAAGAATATTCCAGCAAATAACAGCAGCTCATGCTGGAACAATACCAGCAGTTGCCACGTAGACAGTTCCAGTAATGGCAAGGCGACCCCCTCGCTTGAGTTAGCAGACTAACTCGAACATTCTCCCCTTGCAACGGCGAAGAAAATCCGTGAGAGCCCACCCTGTCATGAATACCAGCTACAACCCGCTTCGTTCTTTTTTTGCCCCGGTGCGCGCGCTGTTCGTCAGCGATGCATCGGCTGGCGTGCTGCTAATTCTGGTCGCTGCGGCAGCCATGCTGGCGGCCAATTCGCCATTTTCGGAAGAGTATCGAGAGCTGTTCTACGGGGATCTTCGCTGGACCCCGATTGCCAAGCTCGATGATCTACACCTGTGGATCAATGATGGATTGATGGCGATCTTCTTTTTTGTCGTCGGGCTGGAAGTCAAGCGCGAGGTCATCGCCGGGCAATTGGCCGATCCGATGAAACGCCGCCTGCCCGTGGTTGCCGCAGGAGCGGGGATGTTTGTCCCGGCTCTGGTCTACATGCTGGTATCGGGCGGCGGACAATACACCAGCGGCTGGGCAATCCCCGCTGCAACAGACATTGCCTTTGCGATGGGCGTGCTGGGCCTGCTGGGCAACCGTGTGCCGGCATCGCTGCGGCTGTTCCTGCTGACCGTGGCGATCGTGGATGACATAGGGGCGGTGCTCGTCATCGCCCTGTTCTACACACCCACAATCAAAGTGATGTGGCTGGTCGCGTCTATAGTGGTGGTGGGCGTGATGGTTGGCCTTGGCAAAGCGCGCGTGAGCGTCCTGTGGCCCTATCTCCTGTTGGCTTTGGTGCTGTGGTATTGCGTGCTTAATACCGGTGTCCACGCCACTATCGCCGGGGTGGTTGCAGCGCTTACGATCCCGATGATGCGCAAAGACGGCAATTCGATGCTTGAGAAGCTGGAGCACAACCTCGCCCCGTGGAGCGCCTATCTGATCGTGCCGGTATTCGGCTTTGCCAATGCGGGTGTCGCACTGCAGGGGCTGGGCGTTGAGGCGCTGTTTGATCCGCTGCCCTATGCCATTGCTGCCGGGCTTGTCGTGGGCAAGCAGCTGGGTATCTTTGGGGCGGTGTGGCTGGCGGTCAAATCCGGCTTCGCGCAGAAGCCCGACCGGGCGAGTTGGGCGGAAATTTATGGCATCTCGATCTTGTGCGGTATCGGCTTCACTATGTCGCTTTTCATCGGCGGCCTCGCCTTCCCCGGCAACCAGTTGCTGATCGACGAGGCCAAGCTGGGCATCCTGTGCGGATCCGCCATTTCGGCGGTGCTCGGCTATATCGTGCTGCGGATGACCACCACCCATCCCGAAGAGGATTGCTCGGATCAGGGCAACCAGCCAGCCCGGGGATGACCCCCTGGGATCACCAAGGCGCCTAGGGACGCATCCAAGGCGCGGCGCCCCTGCAACTACCAGCTTCCGGTGTTTTCCATGCTCGCCCAGGGTTCCTGCGGCGGCAGGTGGCCTTCCTGCAACAGCTCGACCGATATTCCGTCGGGTGATTTGACGAAGGCCATGTGCCCGTCACGCGGGGGGCGATGGATCGTGTGCCCTGCATCCATCAGTCGCTGGCAGGTTTCATAGATATTCTCGACACGGTACGCGAGGTGGCCGAAATTGCGTCCGCCATCATACTGTTCAGCTTCGCTGCCATCCTCGTTCGGCCAGTTATAAGTCAGCTCGACTTCGGCCACACCCTCCTGCCCCGGCGCCGCGAGAAAAATCAGCGTGAATCGCCCCGCCTCCACATCAAAGCGGCGCACTTCCTCCAGCCCGATCAGGTTGAAAAACGCCACCGTGGCATCGGGATCGGTCACCCGGATCATGCTGTGAAGATATTTGACCATGCTCGGCACCTTTCATTCAAAATCGGTTCATCGATGATAATGCACGGCTTGTCGTGCAAATCGATTTGGAAGGAAGATGCGATGAACGAGCCTGCCGTGCAACCCGCAAGCGACACAAAAGCTGGCGCATTCCTGGGCGATCCCGTCACACTGCGCTGGTTCGGCACCGCGCTGATCGGCTCGCTGGGGCTCATCGTCGGCGGTTACCTGCTGGGTGACGGGCTACTCCGGGCCAAGGAAGCCGACCGCTCGGTTACCGTGCGCGGGCTGGCCGAACGCGACGTTGTGGCAAACCTTGCCACCTGGACGATATCCTATTCCGCAACCTCCCCCAGTCTCACCCAGGCACAAGCCAAGATGCGCAGCGATACGCAAGCGATCAGGGACTTCTTCAGCGAGCTAGGCTTCCCGCAAGACGCCCTGCAGCCAACCGGGGCCAATGTCTCGAGCTACACAAATGAGGGCATCACTCAGTTTACCGTGCGCCAGCGCATGGCGCTGCGCAGCGATGATATCGAACGCGCGCAAAAGGCGGTGGCGCAGCAGTTCGATCTGGTCAACCGGGGCGTGTTCCTGGAGGAAGGGTCAAGCATGGCTTACAGCTTTACCAGGCTCAACGACATCAAGCCCGAGATGGTGGCCGAGGCAACCCGCGATGCGCGCGCATCTGCTGAACAATTCGCGCAGGATAGCGGCGCGGGCGTGGGCGAGATCAAGAACGCCACGCAGGGTTATTTCTCAATTGAGGCGCGCGACGGCGACAGCGGCGGCTGGGGCGTCAGCGACACACCGTATAAAAAGGTGCGCGTGGTCACCACTGTGAACTTCGCGCTCGATTGATTGCGCCCCCAGGAAAGAGAAAGGGCACAAGCGTAAATCGCCTGCGCCCTTCTCTGGCAATCAGCCGCGACAGCCAAGCCGCGCTGGAATTGACCGATTAGAAGCTCGCCGAAAGCGTTGCCACCACCGTGTCATCGGTAAAGCCGTCAATGCTTGGCCCTTCGACACCGATATACGATACGCCGATCGAGAAGGCGCCTACTTCCGCCGAAGCGCCAATTGACCAGTCAAACCCGGTATCATCAAGCGCGCCAGCCAGCAGCGGGGGCGCCAGCACGCCATCGGTGTAACCGAGATGCGCGGCCAGCGTCAGCGGAGTGCCGGGCAGGCCTGCCTCAAGGTCGGTATAGACATACAGATTGTCCTCATCGCCAAGCGATGACTGGTCCCACGCATAGGCGACGCCAACCGTGGCAGATGCCGGACCGATCGAGAAACCAAGCGAAGCATAAGGCTCCCAGTAGTTGACGTTAAAATCGTCGACCAGGGCATCACCATCGGTCGGGTACATGTAGTAAAGCAGGCCGATATCGAAAGAGACGCCTTCGGCCAGGTTACCACCCCAACCGGCGTAGAGATCGAGCTCCAGCTGGCCAAATGCGCTGCCGCCGTCGATCGACGACCCCCAGGTGCCAACATAAAACCCGCTCGAATGCGAAATATCGAAACCACCCTGGATCGCCGGATCACCGCCAGAAAGCGAGACACCGCGGAAGCGGTAATCGGTCACCAGGGCGACGTTAGCCGACAGTGTGATGTCGCTTTCCGCGCCGATCTTGCTGGCTGCTTCAACATCGATCTCGGCCAAGGCGCGATCAAGATCGATAGCGGACTCGGAGTCAACGATTTCGAAGGAAATATTGGAATTGGCCGCGACCGGATCATAAGATTCGATATCGATGGTTTCGGCCAGAGCCGGCGCTGCTGAAAGAGCAAGACCGGTAGCAAAGCTTGCAGCAGTAAGGCCGCGAATGGACGTGAGCATGACAACTTCCTTGTGTTGTGTTTTTGCTTCGTCCCACCTGCGTATCCGCCGGCTGCCTCTTCAAACGGGCAATCTCATCCGGAAACGCAATAATCGTGCATGTTTTTGCTGCATTGCACAAGACAAATTGCGCAAGTTCCCCCGAAGCTGGGCAAGTGTGGATTTTATGCACCAGTGCGGGCATGCTGTGCCTCTTCCCACCACTCGGTTGCCGATCACGCGCGCCTCGCCTAAGGCGCTGAAGCGCGACAAGATTGCAACTGGACCATGATTCTAGCCCCCTTCGACAAATTCTTCCGCCGCAGCCAGGAGCGTGCATCGAACCCGCGCGTGCCGGGTGGAGAACGATATTATGTGGTCGGCGATATCCATGGGCGGCTCGACCTGTTCGACAGGCTGATCACCGCAATCGAAGAAGATGATTCGGCCAATCCGCCTGCCACCACCCGCATCGTGCTGCTGGGTGATCTGATTGACCGCGGGCCTGACAGCGCCGGCGTAATCAAACGCGCGCGCAAGTGGCAAAAGGCCCGCGAAGTGCGCATCCTGGCTGGCAACCACGAAGAGATGTTTCTCGAATCCTTTGCCGATCCGGAAGTTCTGCGCCATTTCCTCAAGCACGGCGGGCGCGAGACGATCCTGAGCTATGGCCTGCCGCGCAAGGAATATCGCCAGTTGTCGCTCGAAGAATTGTTCGAGCGCCTGCAGGGCCTGGTTCCTGGCAAGGATCGCGATTTCGTGGCCGCATTCGAAAACATGATTGTGGCTGGCGACTATGCCTTCGTGCACGCCGGCATCGATCCGCACTTGCCGCTCGACGAGCAGCGCCGCAGCGACCTCTTGTGGATTCGCGAACGCTTCCTGCGCCACAAGGGGCCATTGCCCAAGGTGATAGTCCACGGACACACCATCTTCGACGAAGTCGAATACAAACGCCAACGTATCGGTATCGACACCGGTGCGTTTCGCAGCGGCATCCTGACCGCGCTGGTGCTCGAAGGCAGCCAGCGGCGCACCATCCAGGCGGTCGAAAAGGAAAGCTGCATAAAGATCAAGCACAAGGAACTCACTTCATGAAGATCGCAATGGTGGGATCGGGCTATGTCGGCCTGGTCTCAGGCGCATGTTTCGCCGATTTCGGCCATGACGTCGTTTGCATCGACAAGGATCAGGGCAAGATCGATCGCCTGCATCAGGGCGTGATGCCGATATACGAGCCGGGGCTCGATGCGCTGGTCGAAAGCAATGTGAAGGCAGGACGGCTCAGCTTCACCACCGATCTCGCCGAAGGGATCAAGGGCGCCAGCGCGATCTTCATCGCCGTGGGCACGCCGAGCCGCCGGGGCGATGGCCATGCGGACCTTTCCTTCGTTTATGCCGTCGCCGAAGAAGTGGGCGCCAGCCTTGCCAATGACGCAGTGGTGGTCACCAAGTCGACCGTGCCCGTGGGCACCGGTGACGAAGTGGAGCGCATCATCCGGGCCAGCGGGACCAGCCACAAGGTCGCGGTCGTCTCCAATCCCGAATTCCTGCGCGAAGGCGCGGCAATCGGCGATTTCAAGCGGCCCGACCGGATCGTGATCGGCGCGGAGGAAGATTTCGGGCGCGATGTGATGCGTGAAGTCTATCGCCCGCTGTTCCTCAACGAATCGCCGATCCTGTTCACGGGCCGGCGTTCGAGTGAGCTGATCAAATATGCCGCCAACGCCTTCCTCGCGACCAAGATCACCTTCATCAATGAAATGGCCGACCTGTGCGAGAAAGTCGGTGGCAATGTGCAGGATGTTGCCCGCGGAATCGGGATGGACGGCCGCATCGGCGCCAAGTTTCTCAATGCTGGCCCGGGTTATGGCGGCTCGTGCTTTCCCAAGGACACGCTCGCGCTGCTCAAGACCGCTGAAGACTATGACAGCCCGGTGCGCATCGTCGAGGCGGTGGTCAAGGCCAATGAAAGCCGCAAGCGGGCGATGGGCCGAAAGGTGATTGACGCACTGGGGGGTGCCAATGCCGCGCGCGGCAAGAAGGTTGCCCTGCTTGGCCTCACCTTCAAGCCGAACACTGACGACATGCGCGATTCGCCCGCAATCGCGATCGCACAGACGCTGGCCGATGCCGGGGTCAGCGTTGCAGCCTACGATCCAGAGGGCATGGAACAGGCGCGCCCGCTAATGCCCGATGTCTCCATGTGCGACAGCCCCTATGCCGCGATCGAAGGCGCCGATGCGGTGGTGATCGTAACCGAGTGGGACGCCTTCCGGGCGCTTGACCTTGAACGGGTCAAATCGCTCGCCAAAACGCCGATGCTCGTGGATCTGCGGAATATCTACAAGCCTGAAGATATGCGCGCTGCAGGCTTTACATATGAAAGCATTGGCCGCGGTTAATTCCGCCCGACATTGCGCCACAGCCCGCCTCACTGCCCCGGTTCGACCGGATCCGGGGGCGCAGGGTGCTGCGCCGGGGGATTTTCTGCGAGCTGCTGCAACACCACCGCAATCGCCGCCTCGAGCTGGGTATCGCGCCCCTGCTCCAGCGCGATCTGGTCAAGCTCAACCCTGATATCCGGTGCAACGCCTTCGTTCTCGATGGAGAAACGTCCGTTCGGATCGTAGAATCGGAAGAACGGCACGGTCAGGAAACCGCCATCAATCAGGCCGGGATTGGTGCTGATCCCGATCAGCCCGCCCCATGTGCGCGTGCCGATCAGCGTGCCGATGCCCGATTGCCGGAAGGCATAGGGCATCCAGTCACCGCCCGAACCCGCGTCCTGATCGATCAGCATCACCTTGGGGCCCCAAATTCCGCCACCCGGCGTGGACCAGGTCAGCCCTTCGCGATCCTTCCAGCCTGACAGAAACTTGCGATTCAAAACGTCGATCACGTAATTCGCCGCCTGCCCGCCGCCATTTGCCCGCTCATCCAGGATCAGCGCCTGCTTGTCGGTCTGGGCGAAATACATACGGTTGAAGAAGGTGTAACCGGCATCGGCGGTATTGGGCATGTAGACATAGGCCACCTTGCCGCCGGTTGCCTGTTCGACACGCTCGCGATTGCCGTCGATCCAGGCCCACAACCGCAGCTGTCCCTCATCACGGATCGGTTCAACCACCGAAGTTCGCCCGGTGCCGCCAGGTGTCGCTGAAACGGTCAGCGCCACCTGCCCCCCGGCAGAGCCGGACAAGGCGGCATAAATATTGTCATCCGGGCCAAGCTCGCGCCCATTGATCGCGAGGATATAGTCCCCTTCCTTCACATCGACACCCGGCGCGGCTAGCGGAGCCGCCTGGAACGGGTTCCAGCGCCCGCCGGCAAAGATCCGCTTGATCCGGTATCGCCCGTTCTCGATTGCAAGGTCTGCGCCGAGCAGGCCCGGCCGGGCAGAGGAATTGTCATAGACATCGCCGCCGCCCACACGGTTGTGCCCGACCTGCATTTCGGCAATCATCTCGACCAGCAGCTCGTTCAGATCCTCGCGCCGCCCGACATGCGCCAACAGCGGTTCGTAGCGGGCGCGCACTGCGTCCCAATCGAGCCCATGCATGTTCTCGGCATAGAAATATGCCTTTTCCATGCGCCACACGTCGCCGAAGATCTGCTTCCATTCAGCAGCGGGATCGACCAGCATCCGCAAGCCGGACAGATCGACCGGCTCCGGCTCGAGCTTTTCGCCAGCTTTGGCGGTGAGCAGAGTCTCGTCGTGCTTCTGGATCAGCAGATTTTCGCCCGCCGCATCGGTGGATACCGCGACCACGCCGCTCAGCAGATTATTCGTTTCCCGTTCTTCGAAATCGAAGCGCAACAGGGTGGAATCTTCCTGCCCGCTTTCCGGGCCAGCGGTGATGCCGGGTTGCACCGATTCAACCAGATAGAGCGCACCATCCTTACCCGTCGCGATGCCCGAATAGGCCGCTTCACGAACCGGCAGTGCAACAATGCGGTCAGCGATCCCGGCGGGGGCTACTGCGACAGCCTTGTCATCGCCCTTGTCGCCCTTGTCGCCCTTGTCGCCCTTGTCGCCCTTGTCCTTGCCGTTGCCCTCGTCCTTTTCGGGAGCTTCCTCATTGGCGAGCACCGGCCCCAGCGGGTTCTTGCCGTCTGCTTCCAGCACGGCGGCATAGATGCCCGCGCGATAGGGCCGCTCCTGCGTCGTCATGTCGAGACCCGCGAATTGCGATCCGGCATTGGTGGAGGCTGCGAAGAACAGCAATTTGCCGTCCTTCGAGAAGGTGGGCGAGGAAATATCGGCGAAATCGCCGGTCACCGGATATCTGCGCCGCTCGGCCAGATCATAAAGCTCCAGCGAAGCATTATTCGCCGCCCCGCGAGTGGTATAGGCCACCCAGCGACCCTTGGGCGAGATCGCCGCATCGAAATCGCCGTTGCGGCGATCGCTTGTGGCGATCTGCCATGAATTGCCGCTGGCCAAGTCAAGCGCGTGAAGCGTCAGCCTGTTGGAAGCATAGACGATGTGCTTGCCATCCCCGCCCCATTCGACCAGCTGATAGAAATCTCCGCCCAGCTCAATCCGGCGCGGCGCTTCGATGCCGCTCTGATCCTCGATCACCAGCGCCTGCCCGCTGCCATTGTCGGTGATATAGGCCAGCTTCTGCCCGTCATTCGACCAGATGCCGGTATAATCGCGCACCGCTGCGCTGTTCGAGATATTGCGGGTCGATCCCTTGTCGGTCGGCACAGTGAACAGCTCACCACGCGCAGTCACTGCGACACGTTTGGCCGAAGGTGAAAGAGCAACGCTGGTCACATTGCCGCTAACGTCTTTCCAGCCGGGCTGGCGCTGCGGCAAATCGGCGTTGAGCGTGATCTTGAGCTGCGTCACCGCACCGCTGGCCGGATCGAGCCGCTTGAGCTCGCCGCCCGCCTCATAGACGATTTCGCCGCCATGTGCGCCGAACTGGCGAATATCCCACACCGTTTCGTTCGAAACGCGCACCAGCGTGCCATCTGCCGGATCGAAGCGGAATATGTTGAACACCTTGCCGTCACGATCGGAGAGGAAATAGAGCTTTCCATCCATCCATTCCGGATCGAATTCGGTAGTACGATCGCCGGGAATGGTGGTGGCTGTGCCGCCCGCAAAATCGATCAGCTGGATCGAAGGGCTGCTACCGCCGCGGTAACCGCGCCAGCCAGAACTGCCACCAGCCAGCCCGTTATATGCCATCCAGCCGGGAACATTGGCAAAGATCCGCCCGGTTTCGTCATAACTGCCTGATGCAACGCGCGCCTCGGAAACCTTCTTCGGCAGGCCGCCATCAAGCGCGACGTGGTAAAGCTGGCCGGCGCGGCCCGCGCGGCGCTC
>LOET01000011.1 GCA_001515985.1 Sphingomonadales bacterium BRH_c3
ATCGACCGGCAGCGGCAGCGCGATGCAGGCCAGCGGTTCGTCTGCCGGTTCGGGAGCAGGTCCAGCTTCCAGCGCCAGCGCGCCCCGGCGCGAAGCCAGCAGGCGCAGTTTGGCGCGCGTCTCCAGGTTAAAGCACAGCGCCTGAATCTGGTTGCGCGCGGCATGGCGATCGAAAGAAAAGCCCAGCTCATGCGCTGAGGCCTTGATCCGCTCCAGATGCAGTTCGAGCAGGTCGATGCCGCTTTCGGGATCGAACAGCATGGTCTCGATCAGATCGCAATCCGCCGCGCGGTGATTTGGCGCGCTGCGGCGCAGGAAGCCTGCCTTGACGTCGCATTCGCGCCGTTCGGCCATGGCTTCACTATCTGCCACGATGGCGGAGCCCACCCCCATAACCGCGCGCCCGCGATCGTTTTCCTCGGGCGTCAGCCGCAGCGTGCGGATCGCCACATTGAAGGCAGCATCGCCATTTGGATCGATCCGCCCGATCGCCCCGCAATAGGGGCCACGCGCATCGCGTTCGATCTCGTCGATCAGTTCCATCGCGCGGATCTTGGGTGCACCGGTAATCGAGCCGCAGGGAAAGATTGCGCGGATCAGGTCAGCCGCGCCGATGCCGGTTTGCAGCCGCGCCCGCACGGTGGAAACCATTTGGTGCACGGTGGGATAGGATTCGACGGTGAAGGGCGCGTCCACCCGCACGCTGCCCGCTTCGGCCACGCGGCCAAGATCGTTGCGAATCAGGTCGACAATCATCAGGTTTTCAGCCCTGTCCTTGGCCGAATTGGCCAGGTCATCGGCCAGCGCACGATCCGCCGCCTCGGTTGCACCGCGCGGGCGAGTGCCCTTCATCGGCTTGACCTTGGCTTCGCCACCCCGGAGCGAGACGAACAGCTCGGGGCTGAGGCTCAGCAGCCAATGCGACCCGTCGAAGATCACTCCGCCGTAGCCCGCTTCGGCGGCGGGGCGCAGCGCGGCATAGAGCGCGAGCGGATCGCCGCGATATGAGCCGGCAAGCCGGTAAGTCAGGTTGACCTGATAGATGTCGCCTGCGCGGATCGCTTCCTGCAACCGCGCGAATGCCGCCTGGTAACCGCCGGCGGAAAGCTGCGGCTCCAACGGGCCAAGCGAAGCCTCGCCGCTGGCGCGCGAGGCAAGCCATAGCGGCACTTCATCGGCGGCAAGTTCGCGCGTCTCATCGAACAGGCCGAGCCACACAAGCGGGCCTGCCGCGCCGGTTCGCGCATCGGCCAGCGGCGCCAGTTTTGGCTCAAGCGCCAGCCCTGCCTCGTAAGCGAGATAGCCCGCCAGCGTTGCACCACTTGCGAGCCGTGCGGCATCTGCCGCGGCCAGCACATCGGCCACTTCATCTGCCCGCTGCGCGACGAACAGCTTGCGCGGATTCTCGAACAGGTGCGCCGCAGCGGGATCGACGCCGCGCGCATCGTCAAGCAGGATAAAGGGAGCGGCCTGGCTCATGATTCACGCCTTAGCTTATCGCGCCAGCAAGTCGAGCACTTGACCGCGCTGCCTGCGGTGCGCCACACAGAATGTCGCAATTCTCGGGCAAAGGGACACCGGCAACCATCATGAATAGCATTTTCATGGGCCTCGCCGCCAATGGCGAGAAGCAATATCTCGATTTGTCGCGGGCCAACCGTCATGGTTTGATCGCGGGCGCCACCGGAACCGGCAAGACGGTGACTTTGCAGGGACTGGCTGAGAGTTTCTCTGCCGAGGGCGTGCCGGTCTTTGTCGCAGATGTGAAAGGCGATTTGTCGGGCGTTGCCCTGCCCGGATCGCCTACTTTCAAGCATGCCGACAAGCTGGAGTCGCGCGCGAAGGAACTGGGCATGGAGGATTATGCCTATTCCGACAATCCGGTGGTGTTCTGGGACCTTTATGGTGAACAGGGCCACCCGATCCGCACCACGATTTCCGAAATGGGGCCGCTGCTGCTGGCGCGCCTGCTCGATCTCAACGACACGCAGGAAGGCGTGCTGCAGATCGTGTTCCGCCACGCTGACGAGAACGGGCTGTTGTTGCTGGACTTTGCCGATCTGCAGGCGGTGCTGGCCTGGGCAGCGGAGAATGCCGCTGAACTGTCCGGCAAGTATGGCAACGTGGCCAAGCCCACAGTTGGCACAATCCAGCGCCAATTACTGAGTTTCGAGGCGCAGGGCGCGGACCGGTTCTTTGGCGAGCCGGCGCTCGAGATTGACGATTTCCTGAAGCTGGACGAACAGGGCCGCGGCATAATTAATGTGCTGGCTGCCGATCAGTTGATGCGCAGCCCCAAGCTTTATGCCACCTTCCTGCTGTGGCTGCTGGCGGAATTGTTCGAAAGCCTGCCCGAAGTGGGCGACCCGGAAAAGCCCAAGCTGGTGTTCTTTTTCGACGAGGCGCACCTGTTGTTCGACGATGCGCCCAAGGCGCTTGAGGACAAGATCGAACAGGTCGTGCGCCTGATCCGGTCGAAGGGCGTTGGGGTCTATTTCGTCACGCAGAACCCGATCGACATCCCGGAAGAGATCGCTGGCCAGCTCGGCAACCGTGTGCAGCACGCGCTGCGTGCCTTCACCCCGCGTGATCAGCGCGCAATCAAGGCTGCGGCTGAAACCTTCCGCATCAATCCCGATCTCGATGTCGAACAAGCGATCACCCAGCTGAAAGTGGGCGAAGCGCTGGTTTCCACGCTCGATGAAGACGGCGCACCCACGGTGGTGCAACGCACGCTGATCAAGCCGCCGCGCTCGCGGCTCGGCCCGGTCACGCCCAAGGAGCGCGCGATCATCCAGTCTGTCAGCCCGCATGACGGCAAATATGACATGCGGGTCGATCGTGAAAGCGCGATGGAGGTGCTTGCCGCCAAGGCACTCGACGCGGCTGCAACCGCCGCGGAAGTCGAGGCAAAGGGCGAGGAAGAAGTGCGCAAGCGCAGCCGCAAGACCACTTCGGTGTGGGACAAGGCAATCAAGCGCGCGACCGCTGCCGCGGCCGGCTCTACCGCCTCGATCGCCGCTGCCGCTGTGCTGGGCAAGAAATCGCGCGCTAATCCGATGAGATCCGCGGCCACTTCGGCGGCCGGCGCAATCGCAACCGAGTATGGCGGCGGTATCGCCGGGCGCTTTGTGCGCAATTTGATCGGCGGGCTGATGCGCTAGCGCGCAATGCCGAGACGATGGTTTTCGAACGTCAGCCGCAGCGGCAGGTCGAAATTCAGCAGCGCTTCGCCGCCCACCTGGCGCAGCAGAGCCTCGCATGCGGCGCGATCCGCACCTGAAAGCGATGCCAGATAGTCAAGGCCGCGTTGCAGCATCCACAAGCTGAACGGGAAGGCCATCCGCTGCGAGCCTATTCCCTCGATAGCGAAATCGGCCATGCCCAACCCGCGCGGCGGCTCATTTCCCTCATTCTGGCGGGCCCATTCCCCCAGCATTCGCGCCACGCCCTGCAGATGCGGGACTTGCTCCTCCATCATCCGCCGCAAAACGGGATGAAGCGTTTCCGGCACTTCGTCATTGGGCAGGAATTCACCTGACTGCGGAGCTTCGACATTGACCATGCGCCGCACCCATTTCGCGACGCGCGGGGCCAACCGCTCCATGATCTCGCCCGAGGCTGGATCGCGATAGAGATGGGCATAGAGCGGACCGATAAGGCCATAATCGCCGATCGAAGGGCGTGTCCCGAAGAGGAAGGCGTGCTCGGCAAAATGGGAGTCCAGATCGGCCAGCAGCGCTTCATAGCCGGCTTCGATCGCCGGGACAGTCTCATCGTTGACGCCAAGAATGGGCAGCGAGCCGCGAAACGGCCCTGCGCGTTCCTTGCCCAGCCGATATTGCTCCTCCGCCGATGCGCCGGGCGCGGCAGTCTTGCCGAATTCGCTATAGGCAAAGTCTTCATTGTAGTGCCAGCGATAGTGCATCGCCGGGATCACCAGCCATTCATCACCGAAACATTCGAGCAGCAGCGCGGCGAGCCGCTGGCGCGGTGTTTCAGGATAGACCGAGGGGCCGGGTTCGGCCCGTTCGAAATGGTCGATTATGCAGGTGGTATCCTGCAGGATCTCGCCGCCGGATGTTTGGACAACCGGGATGACCGGCCGCCCGATATTGGGCAGAATCACGTCACGATAGACATCCGGCGTAGGCAGCCGTTCCTCATATTCCACGCCTTTCCAGTCAAAATAGGCGCGTGCTTTGCCTGAAAAGAGCGACAGCGGGGCGCCATAAAGAATGTTCGGCAAATTGTTTCTCCCATGTCGGCTCGTGAATGTGGAAATCTGCGGCGGTCGCTGGTTGAGCGCCTGTCAGCCTGTTGGCAAGCGGATATCCGCGCGAAGGCCGCCTTCCGGGCGATTGGCGAGCTCCAGTTCGCCGCGATGCTGAAGGGCGATCGCGCGCGCGAGCGTCAGGCCCAGGCCCGCACCGCCAGTGCCGCGATTGCGGCTTGCCTCGCCGCGCTGGAAAGGTTCGAGCATGACAGCAATCTGCTCCGCCGGGATGCCCGGGCCTTCGTCTTCGATGCGGATCACTGCCCAGCCTTGCTGTTGCACCACTGAAACCCGGGCACGCTTGCCGTAGCGCAGCGCGTTGTCGACAAGGTTGCGGATTGCGCGGCGTAGCAATGTCGAGCGAAGCGGCAGTGCAATTCGCGGTAGCTCGCCCGCTTCGACCGGTTTTTCGAGATCTTCGTATTCCTCCACCACCGAAGCGACCAGCGCGCCGAGATCGGTTACCTCTACCGCTTCACCAGGCCGGCCGATCCGCGCCAGTTCAAGGATATCGTCCAGCGTGCGGGTGATATCCTCGATACTTTCGGCCATGCGGGCACGCTGCGTTCCATCGGGGACGCTTTCGATCCGCACCCGCAGCGCGGCGAGCGGTGTCTTGAGATCGTGCCCGATCGCGCCCAGCATAACGTCTTTCTCGTCGAGCATGGCGGCGATGCGCGCTTCCATTGCGTTGTGCGCAGCGATCAGGCGGCGCATGTCCTGGGGGCCGCGTTCTTCCAGGCGGACCGCATTTTCCGGCCGAAGCGAGAAATCGCCAACTCGCGCGGTCAATTGGGCCAGAGGGCGGGTCATGCGCCGCAGAACCAGGAACAGGGGCACGAACAGCACTGCAAGGATGACCAGCGTCTGGAACAGGATTGTCCTTGCCGCGCCCTTCGGGCGGTCAGGCAGCGGATGGCGGACGATCGTCCATCCGTTCCCGTCGGCGCGCTCGATCCCCGCAACCAGCACTTTCTTGTTGCGCCAGTCGAGATCGCCCAACCGCCGCTTCAGGCGGGGGCTTGCGGCGATCAACGGGTCATCATTGCCCCGCCGTGCCACGATCTGGATGCTGCGCGGCGACATCCCCTGCTCGGCCAGTATCTCGCCAAGCGCGGATTCGAAGCGCGGCATCCGCACTTCGCCGGATAGCATTGGCGGGGTGTCGCTTTGTTCGATGCCCGATCGTTCCAACCGCATCATCCGGCGCATCGGCCCGATGTGATCCTCCTCGTGCGGCATTACAGGCCGCTCGCGCGCGTCACGAACGGCTTCGCGCATGGCGCGGCGCTGGGCGGCGCGTTCCTCGGCGGTGAGGAGGTGCAGGGCGATCTGGTTGACTGCATTTGCGTCACGGCGCTGTTCGGCGGCGCGATAGAGCAATATGCCCGAGATCGCCTGGCCCACCAGCAGTCCGACCGCAAGCACCAGCATGACCTGGCCCTGCAGGCTCCGGGGAAGGAGGCGCGCCATTACCTTGCGTCCGGAGCCGGGCGTGTGACATCCGCCGCCAGGCGGTAACCTCCGCCGCGAACGGTGAGGATCAGCTGCGGATCGCGGCTGTCGGATTCGATCTTGCGGCGCAGGCGGCTGATCTGGTTGTCGACCGCGCGATCGAACAGGTGCGCTTCACGGCCCTGAACCATATCGAGCAGGCGGTCGCGATTGAGCACTTCGCGCGGATGGTCGAGGAAAGCGCGCAGCATACGGAATTCGGCGGTCGATATCGGCACCAAAGTGCCCTCGGGATCAGTCAGGCGGCGCTTCAGGGGATCAAGCCGCCAACCTTCGAAACTGTAGTGCCGATCGCCGTTTGCCGGATCGCTGGTAGGTGGCTGCGCCGCTCGGCGAAGCACGGAGCGGATGCGTGCTACCAGCTCGCGCGGTTCGAATGGTTTCACGATGTAGTCGTCCGCGCCCATTTCCAGCCCCAGTATCCGGTCCATTGCTTCACCGCGTGCGGTCAGCAGGATCACGGGAACGCGTTGAGTTTCGACCAGATGGCGGGTCAGCGAAAGTCCATCCTCGCCCGGCATCATGATATCGAGCAAAACAAGGTCAGGCCGCTGAACGCGCAATTCACTGCGTGCCAGCGCGGCGCTTTCCGCCTGGCGCACGCTGAACCCCTGACCGGTTAGGTACTCGGCCAGGGGTTCGCGCAGGGTCGGTTCGTCATCGACCAGCAGCAACTGCGTGGGTGCGTCAAGCGTCATGCCAGATCACCTTGCCGCAGCTTTGCCTGTCGCTCAACCGGGGGCATACACTCTATTTGCCATCACGGCGCTGCTGCATGCGCTCCTTCATTGCGGTGTGAGCGGCAGCGCGCTCTTCGGCGGTAATCGTGCCAGAGCCATCGCTATCTGCCTGTTTGAAGCGCGCTTCGACGGCTGCATCGAATTCGGCGCGAGTCACGGATTTGTCACCATCGGTGTCAGCCTGGCGAAGCATCGCCATGCCGCCGCCGCGGCCATGGCCGCGCATCATCTTGCCGTCGTGATCGCCCTTGCCCCCGCGTTCGCCCCCGTGTTCGCCCATCCGGCCATGCCGCATGGACTGCCGCGCCTCGTGGGCCGCGCGCATTTCTGCTTCGGACAGAGTGCCATTGCCATCGGCATCAGCGCGGGCGAACATCGCGGCGTGCCGATCGGCGCCGCGTTCCTGCATCCTCTCTTTGCGCGCTTCGCGTGCTGCCTGCATTTCTTCCTGCGAGACTTCACCGTCAGAATTGGCATCGAGTTCGGCGAAGCGCTCGGCATGATGTGCCGCACGGTCTTCGGCATTGATCACGCCGTCGCCGTTGGCATCCATTCTGGCGAACATGGCGGCGGAATGCGCCTTGGTTTCAGCCAGCGTCACAATGCCGTCGCCATTGGCATCTGCTCCATCATGCTTGCCGCCGTGATGCGCGGCATAGGCGATGGACGCAGCGCCGAGTGCCAGGGCGGCTGCGGAAAGGGTGAGTGTCAGTTTGCGCATGATTCAATTCTCCTGCAATCTTTTCGGGGGAGCCGCGAAGGTTGGCCCGGCCATCAGGGGGACAGGCCGAAATTCGTTGCCAGATCCTTCGCAGCTCGTCCTGTTGTTCTAACCCCGCCACGTCGCAGGATTATGCCGGTTTTGCAGGAAATTGTCGCGCAATGTATCGCGCTATGCGCGGCATTCATCCGCGCGCAACGTAGAAGTCACGCATCTGCCATGCAGAATGCGTTGAGCTTGTTACCGTCAGGATCGCGGAAATAGCCGGCGTAGAACACCTTGCCGTTCTGGTCGGGCTCGCCGCGCGGCCCGGGTGCGCCCTCGTCACTGCCGCCATGCGCCATCGCGATATCGTAGAGCCGGTGGACTTGCGCCTTGTCGGCCACCCCGATCGCCACCATCGTGCCATTGCCCACTGTGGCCTCTTTGCCGTCAAACGGCTTGGTCGCGGCGATTCCAGCGCCGCCATCCCACGTTCCCCATGCAATGAAGGTGTCAAAATCCATCATTCGCCCGACGCCCATCTCCTCGGCTATCGCGTCATAGAATTTTGCCGCGCGCGCCAGGTCATTCGTGCCAAGTGTCACATATCCGATCATGCTTGCTCTCCCGATGGAGTCGCCCCATTTGCGACTCGTGCAAGTGGAACATTAAGTGAACAAAGCTGATCCCGCAAGCGCAATTGCATGGTAATGTCGGCTCACAGCGGGGCGCAGTGGCGCTCAAGCCATGCCAGATCGTCACCCTCCATCTGAGGGGCGAGAATGCCATGAACCTTGGCGTGATACTCGTTCCACCAGGCGATTTCGTCAGGCGTTAGCAGAGCCTTTTGCACCAGAGTGCGGTCGATCGGCACGAAGGTAAGCGTTTCAAAGCCGAGGTAATCCCCCTCCGCCCCGTCGAGCTTGCGCTGCACGGTCAGCACAAGGTTTTCGATCCTGATGCCGAAATGGCCCTGCTTGTAATAGCCGGGCTCGTTCGAAAGGATCATCCCGGCAAACAGTTCCTGGTCAGCGCCTGCCTGTCCGCCGCCCAGCTTGGCTATACGCTGCGGACCCTCATGGACCGAGAGGAAGCTGCCCACACCGTGCCCGGTGCCATGCGCATAGTCGACGCCTGCCTGCCACAGATACTGGCGGGCAAAGGCATCCAGTTGCCCGCCCACGGTGCCTTGCGGGAATACCGCCCGGTCAAGCGCGATATGGCCCTTGAGCACGCGGGTGAAGCGATCCTTCATCTCTGCGGTCGGTTCGCCCAATCCATCTGGCGTCCCGATCCATACGGTGCGGGTGATGTCGGTTGTGCCGGCGGGATATTGCCCGCCCGAATCGACCAGATAGATCGAGCCCGGCGGGATCGGGATATTGCTGTTTTCGTCCACTTTGTAATGCGGCAGCGCGGCATGACCGGCAGCCGCCGAAATGGTGTCAAACGAGAGATCCTTGAGGTTGCCAAGCTCTTCGCGCAGCTGCTTGAGCTTGGCTGCGGCGCCCACTTCATCGATCTCGCCCGAGGGGGCGTTTTCCTCAAGCCAGCGCAGGAAACGCGCAACCGCCACCCCGTCGCGGGCCTGCGCATCGCGGTGCCCCTGCTGCTCGACCGGGTTCTTGATCGCGCGTGGCAGGATCGTGGGATCGCGCTCGAAGCTGACCTTTGCTTCGCCAGCCTCCAGCAGTTGGGCAATCGCCGCCACGCCATACTCGGGATCTACCGCCACGCGCTTGCCCGCCATTGATCCAAGCGCATCGGCAAATGCGCCGCGATCACGCAGAGTCACGGCATTGCCGAGATGCTGGACGAGCGCGGGCGTGAGTTTTTCAGGCGCAATGAACAGTTCCGCCGTGCCGTCGGCATGTGCGATGACATAGCTCAGCGCCACCGGTGTGTGCGAAATGTCAGCGCCGCGGATATTGAGCAGCCAGGCAACCGAATCGAGCGCCGATATAACCACCGCATCGTGCCCTTCGGCCTTAAGCCAATCGGCAATTTCGGCCCGTTTTTCGGATGATGAGCGTCCGGCGTGCCGGTCATCCTGGATCAGTGCGGCGGCGCCTGACGGTTCGGGCTGGTCTTGCCACACCGCGTCGATCGGATTGCTTTCAAGCGCAATCAGTTCCACGCCGTTCCTGGCCGCGGCCAGGCGCACCGCGTCCACCCATTTGCGGCTGTGGAGCCAGGGATCATAGCCGATCCGCGCGCCTTTCGCGGCGTGCTGGGCGATCCATCCGCCGATCGTGTCCTTGGGTACGGAGCGGTATTCGAACAGTTTTTCATCTACCTGATCGCGCACCTGCACCGTGTAACGCCCGTCGACGAAGATCGCGGCCGAATCCTGCAATACAACAGCGCTGCCGGCGCTGCCGCCAAAGCCGGTCAGCCAATTGAGCCGCTGGGCATAGTCGCCGACATATTCGCTCATGTGTTCGTCAGATATGGGCACTATGAAGCCGTCGAGCTCGCGGCGCTTCAATTCCTTGCGCAAGGCGTTCAGGCGGGCTTCGTGGGTTTGCATGAGCATTTGGCTGATCCTGATTTGTGGCGCTTAGTGCTTGCGGCACACACGCCATCCTCTAAATATACCCGTCATAGTCTTCCGGTGCGCATGTTTCCAGCCGCACCGGGTCGCAAGGAAGGATGCCCGTTCTCATGACGTTTTCTCGCATCGCATCGAGCGCGATCGCAGCCTGCATGGCCATTGTGCCGCTTGCTGCGGCCAGCGCCGCCACAGACAAGGATAATGCACCAGTGACAGCCAAGGCTCCGGCCGCTCCGCCCATTGCCGAGAAGCGCGAGCACAATTACACTCATCACGGCATCACGATCAGCGACCCGTATCACTGGCTGAAAGATCAATCCTATCCCACGGTCGATGACGAGGACGTGCTCGATTACGTCAAGGCCGAGAATGCCTGGTTCGAAACGCGCATGGCGCCGCAACAGGCGCTGACGGACACATTGTTCGAAGAGATGAAGGCGCGGATCAAGGAAGACGACAGCACCGTGCCGCAAAAGGATGGCGACTGGGTCTACTGGTCCGAATTCGAGGAAGGCGCGCAATATCGCAAACACTATCGCCGTCCTGTGGCAGGGGGCGATGCGGTGCTGATGCTCGATGAGAACCAGTTGGCGGAAGGCCTCGAATATTTTCGCCTCGGAGCGGCCTCGGTCAGCAAGAACGGGCGCTTTCTCGCCTATTCGACCGACACCAATGGTTCGGAACGTTACACCGCGCGGATCAAGGATCTCGAAACCGGCGAATTGCTGCCCGATGAGCTGACCAATTTGCGCGGGGGCCTGACCTGGGTCGCAAATGATACAGCGCTGGTTTACGGCCCGTCGACCGAGGAATGGCGCACGCTTGAGGCAAAGCTGCACGTGATCGGCACACCGGTTGATGCAGACGTCACGCTCTACAAGGAAGATGACGAGAGCTTCGGCGTGGGCACCGGCCTGTCGGCGCAGGAAGACTGGCTGATCATCGCCACCGGCGACAATGAGACGAGCGAAGTGCGGCTGGTGCCAGCCGCCAATCCCACTGCCGAGCCGATTCTGGTCAAACCGCGCAGCAAGGGCGTCGAATACGCGGTCGATGTGCGCGACGGTGTTCTCTATGTCCACACCAATGACGATCACATCAATTTCCGCCTCGCCAAGGCCTCGCTCGACAAGCCGGGCGAGTGGCAAACGGCGATCGCCGGGTCCGACGAGTTCTACTTGACCGGATTCGAGCTGTTCAAGGGCTTCTATGTCACCGAAGGGCGCCTGAATGGCCTCGATCAGATCCAGATCCGTTCCTATGCAGATCCATCGAAACTGACGCCGATTGCTTTCCCCGAAGCCAGCTACAGCACCGGCCTGTCGAACAACCCGGAATATGACGTGAGGAAGCTGCGGCTGTCCTACCAGAGTATGGTCACGCCTGCTTCGGTCTATGATTATGATATCGGATCGGGACAGCTTGAACTGCTCAAACAGCAGGAAATCCCCAGCGGTTATGATCCCTCGCTTTACACTACCGCGCGTTTCGAAATCGAAGCGCGCGATGGCACCATGGTTCCGGTCAGTGTGGTAATGCGCAAGGATCGCGCGCCGGATAAGGATGGGGGCGCCGGCCCGCTGCACCTTTATGCTTATGGCGCTTATGGCTATGCCGTGCCGCCGGGCTTTTCGACCAGCCGCCTAAGCCTGATCGACCGCGGTTTCGCCTATGCCATCGCGCATATCCGTGGCGGCGATGATCTCGGCCGTCGCTGGTACCTGCAGGGCAAGATGTTCGAGCGGCGCAACACCTTCAATGACTTTGTCGACGTGGCGAAAGGCCTGGTCGAGAAAGGCTACACCGAAAAGGGCAAGATCACGGCCAGCGGTGGCTCGGCTGGCGGCGAGCTGATGGGGGCGGTGATCAACCAGGCGCCCGAACTGTTCGGGGCGGTGGTGGCGCATGTGCCCTTCGTCGATGTGGTCAATACGATGCTTGATGAAAGCCTGCCGCTGACGCCGGGCGAATGGCAGGAATGGGGCAACCCCATTACCGACAAGGAAGCCTTCGCCTATATGCTCAGCTATTCGCCTTACGATCAGGTGGTGGCGAAGGACTATCCGCCGCTGCTGGTGACCGCCGGGCTCAACGATCCGCGTGTGACCTATTGGGAACCGGCCAAATGGGTCGCCAAGCTGCGTGATGTGAAGACCGACAGCAACGAGCTGCTGCTCAAGACCAATATGGGCGCAGGGCATGGCGGCAAGTCAGGCCGCTGGAATTCGCTCTATGAAGTGGCGGAGGAATACGCCTTCATCCTGTGGCAGATGGGGCTGGCCGGGAAAGCGGACAAGGATTGACCGCGCGCTTCACCCGCACCTTCACCGCTGAGCCCCAGCACATCGACGAGCTGGGGCATGTCAACAATGCGGTGTGGGTCAGCTGGGTGCAGGATATTGCCACCGCGCATTGGGACGCAGTGGCGCGGCCTCAGGATCGCGCCGCCTTCTTCTGGGTCGTGGTGCGGCACGAGATCGACTATCGCGGCAATATCGCGGAAGGCGAAAGCGTGACCGGCGAAACCTGGATCGACGGGGCGGCGCAGGGGGCGACCTCGATCCGGCGGGTCGATTTCCACGGCGCAGCGGGCAAGGTGATCATTTCAGCGCGGACAAACTGGGCAATGCTCGATCGGGAAACTCAGCGCCTGGTGCGCGTGCGACCTGAAGTGATCGCGCCGTTCATAGGCCCGAACACGGACTGAATCAGGCCGCCGTTGCCCTTCTCTGCTGCGCCCTGCGGCGATCGCCTGTCCGGCGTTCGAACCCGCGCAGCTTTTCGCAGGCGATCCGGTTTCGCCCGCGCGATTTCGCGTCATAGAGCAGCCGGTCGGCATGATTGTACAGCAACGAGAATTCAGCCTTGGGCAAGGCGCGGCGGGGCGCAACGATCATGCCCACACTGGCAGTCACGAGTCCTTCAAGCTGGGGCAGGGCATGGGCCACCCTGATGGGGATCTGCTTGCGCAATTGCTCCAGCCGTAGCTCGGCGTCGTCTCCACGCATTAGCAGCAGAAACTCCTCGCCTCCCATGCGGATCGCGATACTCGCTTTGTCATCGTTAAGGACTTCGGCAACGATCTGCAGCACCCTGTCACCCGTGCTGTGGCCGGCGGTATCATTGACCCGCTTGAAATGGTCGAGATCGATCAGCGCGAAGGTATCATAACCGGCAGCATGCAGATCGGCGAACCGCGCATCGATGGCGCGCCGGTTGAGCAGGCCGGTGAGCGGATCGCGCTCGGTCAGTTCGCCCAACGCGTCTGCCCGCGACAGGGCAATGTCCCGCTCGCGTTTGATCACAAAGAAGCGCTCAGCCACCGCCAACGAGATGACGATCACCTCGAACCCGATGGCAATGAAAAGCAGCAGTTCGAGCGAGGGCGACCCGACATGGCTGCCCAATCCGCGCATCAGCCTTTCGATTGATGCGACCATGATCGGCAACCAGGCCAGCGTGACGAAACGCGCACCCCTGCTGCCACGCAAGAGCGCTTCGGCGAGCGCGATTGCGATAAAGACGAGCGTGGCTGTGATGCTGTAGAAATACCCCTGATCGTCGAATGCCTGGGTTGAGTGGAGCTGCAAGGCGAAAAACCCGGGCACCAGCAGCGTCCATATTACGAACGCCTTGCTCAAAAAGCGCATAAGCGGCGATTGCGCGCTCTTTTCCAGATAGGTGAGGAGAAATAGGATCGAGCAGCACACGCCCAAAATCCAGGCAAAGATTCCAGCAACCGAAATCACCGCCACCGGCAGTTGCACAAAGGCAGAAATCAGCCCGCCTGCAAACAGCACGTAGTTGATCATTGCAACGACCATGGCCGCGTGCACCAGCACAAATTTCTCGCGCAGGACGATGTAGAAATTGACGTCGAAGAATAACGGCAGGATCAGCATCCCGCACAAGATTGCCAGGATTATGACATCTCGCTGCGACCAATGGCTCTGCCCGGCAGTTGCGGTGAGCCGCGCTTTGGTCAGCAGCGGAAGGCTATGCGGCAGTTCGATCCGCACCAGGACATGTTGAGTATCGGGCCTGATTTCGGGCAGGGCGAGTTCGAACACCGGCCCATTGGCCAGCGCGCGACCATCTGCTTCGTTCCAGTGCTTTTCGCGAATTGTCCCGTCAGTATCTATCGCCGCGATGGCAATGCTTTTATGGCGCGATATCCGTGTGAAAAAGTTCTGTGGCAGTTGGTCTGCACGCCACCCGGTTGCATCGAAGCGCAGCCATGAAACAGGCTGGTTTGCCTGCCAGTTGCTGTTGCTGCAATTCCACCCCGCATCACGAGCAGCCATGTCCGCAAAATTGCGCGCGAGATCCGAATTGGCATGACAGGCAGGCTTGATGGCCGCGCCTTCCGTTTGGGCGTTGCCCGGCGCAATGAGCAGCAGGGCTGCAAGTGCAGCCAGGGCAGCCAGCAGCGCCGCTGCAATGTAAATCACCCTTCCCATCAACCGGCCTATGGCAGGAAGCGATTGATGGACGGTTAAATCTACCGAAGACTTTCCTAGGTATTAACCCTAAGTATTAACCACTATTCTCAATCATCGCCAGCCCGGCGCGGTCCACAAGATAGCGGCCTTTTTCTTCCGTCAAGGACTCAGCACAGCTGTGCATGCAGGCATATTTTCATACTTATATTCAGCATATTACATGGATCTTTCGGCTACGCCGCTGTGGACGCAAAATGTCATCAAACTGTCGCATCAGCGCCGTAATCACGCCATCAAACCTCAACCAAACGGAAACCAATGAGTAACATTGTGAAGCACACGGCCCCCCTTCTCGCGTTTGGCCTTGGCCTTGGCCTTTCTACACCCGCGCTGGCGCAGCCGGATGACCCGCAATTGCGCGCCGAACTGGCTGAAATGCGCGCGGCCATGGCCACGATGGCGCAGCGCATCGACACGCTCGAGGCCGAGCTTGCCCAGGCAGAGGCCAAGTCTGACGCGGCCAGCGCTGAAGCGAGCGCTGCGAATGAAGCCGCGGCAACCGCCGTTGCAACGGCAGAGAAAGCCGATGATGGCGTCAGGATCGCCTTCAAAGGCGCACCCGAGATCAAGGGCAAGGGCGGCTGGAGCTTCAAGCCGCGCGGTCGCCTTCAGTATGATGCAGGCTTTACCTCGGTACCTTCCTCGACCGGCCGCAGCGATGGCTTCGGCAGCGAAGCGCGCCGCGCGCGGCTGGGCGTTTCGGGCGATATGCCGGGCGGCCTTGGCTACAAGTTCGAAGTCGACTTCGCCGGAAATTCTGTCGCTGTGACCGACGCTCTCATTTCCTATGACGCTGGCGGAGCCGAGATCAGCGTCGGCCAGTTCAACAATTTCCAGTCGCTGGAAGAACTGACCAGCTCGCTCCACACCAGTTTCATCGAACGCGCCGCCTTCACAGATGCCTTTGGCTTTGAGCGCCGTGTCGGTGCGGCGGCTGAATTTGGCGGCAAGGACGTGCTGGTCCAGGGCGGCCTGTTCACCGACAATATGGAAGACCTCTCCAACAAGAAATGGGGCGCAGACGGCCGCGTGGTGTTCATGCCCCGGCTTGGCAATGCGCAGCTCCATTTCGGCGGTTCGCTGCATTACACCGATCTCGAGGCGGGCGAGACGGTCCGCTATCGCCAGCGTCCACTGGTCCACTTCACCTCGGAACGTTTTATCAATACCGGCAACCTCGGTGGAGGCAGTGAGTTCGGCCTCGGGCTCGAAGGTGCGGTTATCTCTGGCCCGTTCCACGCGGCGGCAGAAGGCTTCTGGCAGAACGTCAACATGCCCACCGGGATGGCCGATCCGACCTTCTTCGGTGGCTATGCCGAAGTCGGCTACTTCCTGACCAAGGGCGATACGCGCGGTTACAAGGGCGGCAAGTTTGACCGTACCAAGCCCGCCAATCCTGTTGGCGAAGGCGGCATGGGATCAGTGCAGCTCAATTTGCGTTATGATCGCCTTGACCTTAGCGATGCCGGCATCCTTGGCGGTACGCAGGACGGCTATTTCCTCTCGCTGGTGTGGAAGCCGACCGATTACACCATGCTGCTCGCCAATTATGGCAGGCTCGATTATTCGGGCGCAGTCCATCCGGCTGCGGGCGGTGACACCGATTATGGTGTCGATGTTGTGGGCGTGCGTGCGCAGGTCGATTTCTGACCGGCACCACCTCAAATTATTGTCACACTCTTGTCACGGTTGACGCCTAGTCGGGCGTCTAATCCAACCGGGAGCAAATCAAGGATAATTCCATGCGTCACTTCAAGACCACCTGCCTGATCGCCCTTTCAACCCTTGCGCTTGCTGCCTGCGGTGAAAGCGGCAATTCGGGCACACGCGATTCAATCCGTGCCGTCGGCTCTTCGACCGTATTCCCCTTCGCGAAGGCGGTGGCGGAGAGCTTCCAGAACACCAATCCGAATTTGAAGTCGCCGCTGATCGAATCGACCGGCACCGGCGGCGGCATGAAACTGTTCTGTTCGGGCATTGGCGCCAGCACGCCTGATGTGACCAATGCATCGCGCCGGATGAAACTTTCCGAATTCGAGACTTGCCAGAAGAACGGCGTAACCGAAATCATCGAAATGCAGATCGGGCTCGACGGGCTGGTGTTTGCCTCGAAAGCGGGCGGGCTCACCATGAACCTGTCACCCAAGATCGTTTATGAAGCGCTCGCGGCCAATCCCTACGGCGAGCCGCAGGCTGCCAAGACATGGGCGGATGTCGATCCTTCGCTGCCGAATGAACCGATCCTTGTTTACGGCCCGCCGTCCACTTCGGGCACACGCGATTCGCTCAAGGAACTGATTCTCGAAAAGGGATGCCAAAGCGATCCCGCGATGAAGACGCTCAAGGAAACCGACGAAGACAAGTATGATCAGGTCTGCACCGAGGTCCGCTCCGATGGCAGTTATGTCGATCAGGGCGAGCAGGACAATCTGATTGTCCAGAAGCTGACCGGCAACTCCAAGGCTGTCGGGGTGTTTGGCTACTCCTTCCTCGAAGAGAACCTGGGCAAGGTGCAGGGATTGCCGATGAACGGCGTTGCGCCAACCTACGAAAATGTCGTGAGCGGGGCCTATCCGGGCGCCCGTGAAATGTTCATCTACACCAAGAAGGCGCATCTTGGAGTAATTCCCGGGCTCAAGGAATTCCTGGTGGAATGGACCCAGTCATGGGGGCCAGGCGGTCGGCTGGCGAAGATCGGACTGATCATTTCGCCCGAGGACAAACTCACCAAGTATGAAAAGGTTGCGAAAGAAGCCATCGTTATGACGGCTGACGAGCTGAAGTAAGTTTCTCACTCGCTACTTCATCGAGAAGCGCCGCTCCGTCACGCAGACGGGGCGGCGTTTCGCGTTTTGGCGAGAGTTTTCCGCAGCATCGCTTGCCACGCCATCACAATAGGTTAGTCTGAGCCGCGATGGGTGTGCGCAAGCTCAACGGCTGGATCGAAGCGGGCCTGATCGACGCGGCCACGGCGGAGCGTATCCGTGCGCACGAGGCTCAGCATGCGCGCCCGCTGGCGCTGTGGGCAGCGTTCGGAATCGGCGCACTGGCGATCGGGCTGGGCGTGATCTCGGTCATCGCCGCCAATTGGGAAGACGTGCCGGGGCAGGTGCGCCTCGCGATCCACCTGGCGCTGATCGGAGCGCTCGCGGGTTTCATCCTGCTGCGCGGCGAGCGGATCGGGCACGACCAGCCCTGGGCGGCGGAGGTGACGCTGTTCCTGCTTGGCGTGCTGGGCCTGGCCTTTTTCGGGCATCTGGGACAGGTCTATCAGACAGGCTCGCCCTTGTGGCAACCGCTCGCCGTCTGGCTGGTGCTGTTTGCACCGCTCATGCTCTCGCGCGGGCAAAGCTGGCTGCTGGCAGTGCTGGTCATGGGCGTGCTCGTCTATGCATGCTGGGATTATGCCTTCGCATATGATCGATATTTCGGCGCGGATCAGCAGCTTCCCGACAGTTGGCTGGCGCTGGTCACCGCGGTGCCGGTGCTGGCCGCCCCGCTGGGCGCATGGATGCGGGGACGCAGCCCGCGGGAAGTGTTCTGGAAGCGGATCGAGCAGCTTGCCTTTGTCTATGCAGTAGGCGGCGCATCGCTGGTCGCGATTGCGGCAGGGATCGAGAAATTCGACGAAAATATGATGGCGCTCGATGCGCAAACGGTGCGTACGGTTCTGGCGCTGGCGGCGGCGGCTCTCGTCTATCTGACGCGGCGCAATCCTTCGGACGAGGCGAGCGCGGCGGTCATTGCCGGAACGGGCATCGTGTGCCTGATCGCCTATCCCCTGTCGGGCGAGGAGTTGGCGGGCGGATTGCTGCTGATGGCGCTGTGGTTCGGCATCGCGGCAGCGGCGCTGCACGCGGGGTGGCGCGGGGTGTTCCAGGCCTCGGTGGCGGTGGTGGCGCTGCGGCTGATCGTCCTGAGCTTCGAACTGGCGAGCGACCTGCTCACCAGCGGCTTCGGCCTGATCCTCGCCGGGCTGCTGATCCTGGGCATTGCCTGGGCCGCGCTGCGGATTTCCAGGCAATATGCGCCCGCCTCGGGAGAGGCGAAATGACGGGCAAGCCATGGCACATCGCAGCCCTTGCCTTGCCGGTTGCCGGCCTCGCGGCCCTGTGGGGCTGGAGCGATTACAAGAGCCGTCAGGGCACCGATTGGGACGTGCCGGTTGCGGGGTACGATCCGCGCGACCTGCTGCGCGGACACTATGTCGAATTCACCTACGAATGGCCGGGCGAGACGCGCGATGACAATTTCTATCTGACACAGTTCTGCATCGAGGGCGAAGCGCCCGTGATCGACCGAATCGTGCCTGTAGACGATCTTGCCGTCTGCGCCCATCCGGCGCGCATCAGCACCGGTTCGATCTATGGAGACACAGGGCTGCGGAACGGCCGACTGTACATCGCGCAGACGCGCTCAGGCGAACTGCAGGAAAAGCTGGCCGATCGCGACCTGCGCGGCATTGTCCGCATCCGCCAGCGCGATGACGGGCTGATCACGCCGCGGGAGATCAGCTTCCGCCCGTTGACGGACGAGGAGCGCGCGGCCCGCGATCCGCAGCGCGAAGACGATGCGCTGCCTCCGCCGCCGGTGGTAGTCACGCCTGAGAATTAGGGTGGGCTGCGGTGACGGGCTGCGGTGACAGTGCATTTAATTGACGGCAGAGCGCGTCCCGCGCCCCGCGCGGTCGTGCGGATCGATCCAGACGACGCTAACGGTATGGCCGTTGAGGCGTGCTGCGCGGCAGATCAGAGCGGGTTGCCGTCCTGGTCGCGGAAGATCTCGCGCCTTCCGACATGGTTGGCCGGCCCAACCAGCCCCTCGCTCTCCATCCGCTCGATCCATTTGGCTGCGGTGTTGTAGCCCACGCCCATCTGGCGTTGCAGCCATGAGCCCGAAGCCTTCTGGTTCTCGATCACGATCTGGCACGCCTGACGGTATTTGCGCTCTTCGGGATTGTCGCTGGCGGTGAATTCATCCTCGTAGGAGAAGCCGCCGTCTTCGGGCTCTTCAGTGACCGCATCGACATATTCGGGCTTGCCCTGAGCGCGCCAGAAATCGGCCACGCGCTCCACCTCGTCATCGCCTACAAAGGGCCCGTGCACGCGGATCAGTGCACCGGTATTGGGTTTGTAGAGCATGTCGCCCTTGCCCAGCAGCTGTTCTGCCCCCTGTTCGCCCAGAATGGTGCGGCTGTCGATCCGGCTGGTCACCTTGAAGCTGATGCGGGTGGGCAAATTGGCCTTGATTACCCCGGTGATGACGTCGACCGATGGGCGCTGCGTCGCCATGATCAGATGGATGCCGGCGGCGCGCGATTTTTGCGAAAGCCGCTGGATCAGCACTTCGATTTCCTTGCCCACTGTCACCATCAGATCGGCCAGCTCATCGACGATCAGCACGATCTGCGGCAGCGGTTCGTAATCGAGCTGTTCTTCCTCGAACAGTTCCTCGCCGGTCTCAGGGTCGAATCCGGTTTGAACCCGGCGGCCAAGCGGCTTGCCCTTGGCGGCAGCCGCCGTGATCTTCTCGTTGAAGGAATTGATGTTGCGCGAATTGACCGAGCTCATCATGCGATAGCGCCGCTCCATCTCCTCGACCGCCCATTTCAGCGCGCGCACCGATTTGTGAGGTTCGGTAACCACCGGCGAGAGCAGGTGAGGGATGTCATCATAGGTCTTGAGCTCGAGCACCTTGGGATCGATCAGGATCAGCCGGCACTCGGCCGGGGTAAAGCGATAGAGCAGCGACAGCAGTATCGCGTTGAGGCCCACCGACTTGCCCGATCCGGTGGTACCCGCGACCAGCAAATGCGGCATGGCGGCAAGATCCGCCACGATCGGCTCACCCGCTATATCCTTGCCCAGGATAATCGGCAGATTGCCTTTGGCCTCGGCAAAGGCGGCGCAAGCGGCCAGTTCCTTGAAGCTGACCATCTGCCTTGCGGTATTGGGCAATTCGATCCCCATTACCGTCCTGCCCGGGATCGGTGACACGCGGGCAGAGATCGCGCTCATGTTGCGGGCGATGTCTTCTGCCAGGCCAATCACCCGGCTGGCCTTGATGCCGGGGGCAGGCTCAAGCTCGTACATGGTCACCACCGGGCCGGTGCGCACCGCAGTGATTTCGCCCTTCACATTGAAATCGTCGAGCACATTCTCAAGCAGGCGGGCGTTGCGTTCCAGTGCCATCTTGTCGAGCTTCACACCCTTGTCCTCGGGCGGGTCGGCCAGCAGGTCGAGGCTGGGCAAATCGAAGCTGGCGAACATATCGCGCTGTCTGGTCTCGGCCAGAACCGCCTTTTTGGGCGGCGCGGAAGGATCGCTGATTTCCGGTGCGCGCCGCGGAGCAGGCTCTGGTCTGGGATCGGTTACGGGTTTGGTCCGGCGCGCTTTGCCGCGCGCCAGCGCAATTTGCCCGGAATCATCGCTGATTTCGCGGGTAGCGTGGTGGGGCCTCAACCGGTGCATGAAATCGGGCAGCGTCAGCAGGCTGCGCCAATCGATCGCGAAGACGCGGGTAGTGAGCGCAATGCCAATCGCCAGGCTTGCCAGCGCCAGACCCAGTGTAACCCAGCCCGATGCCCCTTCGCCGAAGCGCGCAGCCACCGCTTCAATCGCTGCGGCACCCAGCAGGCCGGACATGCCGCCCATTTGCGCGGGAAGCGTGCTGCCCGGTCCTTCGAACGTCAGGCCCAGCACGCTTGAAAGCAGGATCATGGCCAGCACCAGCATTGCCAAGGGCAGCCACCAGCGCGTGGTATCGGGCTCATCCTCATGCTCGACATCGCGCCACAATTTGCGCGCGCCAATATAGAGAAGCGGCAATAGCAACACCGACGTTATGCCGAAAGTTGCCAGCACCTTATCGGCCACCCATGCCCCGCTCGCGCCCATCCAGTTGCGGATGTCCTCTCCCGAGGCCGCGGTCGAGCCAGAGGGATCGGTTTGGGTATAGCTCGCCAGGGCGAGGGCGAGGAACAGCATCAGCGCGAGTAACCCGCCGGCACCGGCCATCTGCGCAGCGCGGCGCATCGAGCGGCGAAACGCCGCGCGCCAATCTGTCGCGCCCTTCTTGCTCATCGCGCGGGTTGCCATCGACTTGCCTCCTGTCGGAACACACCATGAATCCTTGGCGAGTCCCGCGTCAAGAGGCGTGCGGCCAAGCGAGTCCTCTATAAGAGCCCGTCAATCGCCGCCCAGCGCGGCCAATCGAGTTCCTTTGCACGTTCTGCATTCATACCTCCCAAGGCGATAACCGGCATCTCCGCCTGCAAAGCGAGTGCGTTGAAATGTGATATTCCGAGACAAGCGCCACCTTTATGGGAACGGGTGGGAAAAACCGGCGAAAGAAATACGCCATCGACCATTGCGCGATTCGCGAGCAAAATCTCCCCTGCGTCATGCGCTGTGGCGAAGCGAAGCAAACCCGGTCTGTTGCCCAGCTTGCCAGGCGGACCATAGACTCCGTCTGCGCCCCATTCGAAAGCCAAATCGGCGTGGCCTGACAATATGGCAAGATGATCGCTCGCACGGGCAATTGAAGCGAGTTGGCGAAACCTCTTGCGGCGCGCCTGATCATTCAGGTGATAGTGGCGAAAGACGAAGCCCGATCCACGCGGCAGTTGGCGCAGTGCCTCCTCCAGCGCTGCGTCATTGCGCGCGTCCGATATCAGCCAAAGCGCAGGAAGGGCCTGTATCTTCGCCATGGGGACGCTATAGCGCAGCGCGATGGAAATGGCAGACAATCCGCTCGACCAGGTGCGCGCCAATATCGCCCGCGCTTGCAAGCCCGCGCGCCGCGATCCTGCGGACATCACCCTGATCGCGGTCAGCAAGACGCAACCGGCCGAACGGATCGTGCCGCTGCTCGAACAGGGGCAGCGGGTATTCGGCGAAAACCGGGTGCAGGAAGCGCAAGGGAAATGGCCCGCGCTGCGCGAAGCTTATCCCGATGTAGAGCTGCATCTCATCGGCCAGGTGCAATCGAACAAGGCGGAGGAAGCGGTCGCGCTGTTCGATTGCATCCATGCGCTCGACCGGGCGAGCCTTGTGACTGCATTGGCGAAGGCGATGAACAAGGCTGAGAGGCGCGTGCCGTGCTTTATCCAGGTCAATATAGGCGAAGAAGAGCAGAAAGGCGGCTGCGCGATCGGCGATCTGCCTCAGCTGATCGAACAGGCGCGGGCGGCGAATATCCCGGTCGCCGGGCTGATGTGCATCCCGCCTTTCGATATCGAACCCGCGCCCTTCTTTGCGCTGCTGGCAAAACTCGCGGCGGACAATGGACTGGACAGAGATTCGGGCGGCCTCAGCATGGGGATGAGCAGCGACTATGAAACCGCAGTTATGCTGGGCGCGACGCATGTGCGTGTGGGCACTGCGCTGTTTGGGGATAGGGCCTAAAATGAAACGGGCGACCCGAAGGCCGCCCGCTTGTGAGTGCTGGAACGATGCTTCAGAACTGGCCGCGCAAGGTCACCCCATAGGTGCGCGGCTCTGCCAGGAAGGCCGAGAAGGTCTGCTGCGGAGCAACGAAGGACGTGTTGAACGCAACCTGCGTATAATCCTTGTTGAGCAGGTTGTTGGCCCAGAATTCGACTGCCCAGGCGCGGTCGGGGCCGACTACCCCGACACGGCCGTTGACGATGACATATCCGTCCTGCTCCTTGCCGAACAGCAGGTCGGAACCGGTATTGAAATCATCGGTCATGCGGGCGTTGACGAAGAACAGGCCGGTAAGGCCGGAATCACCGATCGGCGGGCTCCAGTTGAGCGAAGCCGTGCCCACCAGTTCCGGTGCGTTCGACAAATTGTCGCCCGGAAGCAGGCGCAACGCCGGATCAAGCGGCGTGCCGGTGTCATTACCGATCAGATTCTTGCCATAGCTCGTATCCGCGTAGGTGATGCCAAAGCTCGCCGATAGATCCGGGATCGGTGAAACAGTGGCTTCCAGTTCGAAGCCCTGGGCCACCACGCCAAACTTCACGTCGTCAGTGTCGCAGGCGCCCGTGGCGGCGCTGGCATCGCGGTCAGCTCCACCAAGATCGGCGCTGCAGCCATTGATGTTCTGCACCAGGAATACCGAGCCATTGAAGGTATTCAGCTGGAAATTGCTGAACTGCTGGCGGAATGCGGCAATGCTGGCCGAAAAGGCACGGGTTGAATATTTAGCGCCGATTTCAAAGGCGTTGACCGTTTCCTCGTCGAACTGAAGATTGGCGGTGTTGAGATTGTTGGCATCAAGGAACAGCGGATTGGCCAGTGCCGAACGATCGAGGTTGAAACCGCCCGCCTTGTAGCCGCGCGAATAGCTGGCATAGAGCAGCAGATCGGGATCCACCTTGTACGAAAGCACCGCTGTGCCGGTGAATTCATTCTCACTCCGCTTGTCGTCGATCGAGACACCGTCAAGCTCGGCGTTCGAATTGCCCTGGCAGGACAGTGCGATCAACCCGCCTGCCAACCCGGCAAGAGGGCCGCCCAGCAACCCGCTCAGCAACGCCCGGTTCTGCGGACAGAACACGTTGTCATTGGCGAAGGTGGCATCCAGCTTCTTCGATTCATCGGTGTAACGCAGGCCGAGTGTGAGATCGAGCTGGTCAGTGATGTGGAAGATGTTGTGCGTGAACACAGCGATGCTTTCGCTCTTCTGGTTGAACACGTCACCCGTGCCGCCGACATCGCGCACGTTCGATAGATTGGTGATGCCCTGAACGATCAGCGGTGTTGCCGCACCAAATGCGCCCGCGCCGCCATTGGCATTTGTCAGGGCAGCGATATTCGCGCCGAAGCAATCGGTCGCACCGGGATTGGCCAGCGCCGGATTGATCGCCAGTGCGATGCGGCATGCGGCGAAGGTGCCATACTGCGTGCCGAAACGCAGATTATCGCGCGTTTGCAGCTTCTCATTGGTGTAGAAGCCGCCAACCAGCCAGTCGAGCCGACCGCCGAAGGCGCTGCCGTTGAATCGCAGTTCCTGCGTGAAGGTTTCAAAATCGCGCGCGCCGGCGTTGCGGCCCGGAGCCCGGTACAGGATGTCGACCCCGGTGTAGTCGGTGTCGGAAGCCTGAGTATTGAAATATTCGCGATAGGCGGTGATCGATGTCATCGTAACATCGCCAAAGCTCCAGTTGAGCTCGCCCGAAATGCCGTAATCTTCGGTCACCCCGTCATAGCTGCGCCCCTCCGTGGGATAGATAGTGCGCTCGAACGTGCTCTGTGTGAGCGCCCGCGGATCCTGCCCCAGCGCCAGCAGGATCGGAACGATCGGGTTCGATGTGCTGGTCAGCGCTGGACCGCCCACGGGCCGGGTGAAAGAGTCCAGGCCGGGGCTCATTCTGGCGAGCGGAGCGAAGTCGGGCTGCACGAAAGTTGCGGCGCAGCAGGCTTCTTCCTTGCGCGAATAATCGCCGATCAGGTGGAAGCTTATATCGCCAGTCGGTTCGAACAGCGCTTGCGCGCGGATCAGATAGCGGTCGCGATCGTTGACCGTCGTATTGTTGACCGCGTCCTCGATAAAGCCGTCACGCTCGAAATAGACACCATCGATCCTGGCCGCGATCTTGTCGCTGAGCGGTGCGTTGACGCCAGCCTCGACCCGAATGGCGTCGAAATTGCCATAGGTAAAGGCGCCATGGCCGCTGAAGACGAATTCGGGAGGTGCGGTGTTGACACTGATCACGCCTGCGCTGGAGTTGCGCCCGCCCAGCGTACCTTGCGGACCGCGGCGAATTTCGATCGACTCGATCGGCCCAAGCTCGCTGAGCGCATTGCCCGAACGCGAACGATAGACGTTGTCGACAAACACCACGACCGAGCTTTCGAGGCCCGGGTTGTCACCCACGGTGCCGATCCCGCGAACGCGGGCAGAGCCATTGGCTTCGTTGCCGGTTGAGGAAACGAGCAGCGAAGGAGCGATCTGTGTCAGATCGCGGATATCGTTGACCCCCGACTTCTCTAGCACTTCACCCGATACCGCCGATACTGCGATCGGAACATCTGCCAGAGACTGTGCGCGGCCTTGTGCCGTAACGATGATCTCGCTTGCGTAAGGGATATCGCCAGCTTCATCCTGTGCTGTTCCGGCGTTGTCCTGCGCCATAGCCGCCGGGGCAAGCGCCATTCCAGCGCCCAGCATTGCCAGCGCAGAAAGCGAACTGAATCTATGGATCATTTCCGTCTCCTCTCAAAAACTTGCCGGTATGATAAGTTAACGGTAGCCCGATGCAACCGGCATGCCGCACCCACAGGATGCAATTCGCAGGCCGGTATCGTTTTTGCCACACCTGCCTGGCCACAGCTGCCCGCACCCCCGTTCAGGCTTGTTCGAGCTGCCTTTGGCGCGTGTCACTTGCGGCATAGAGCAGGCGTTGCTCGATTTCGGCGAGCCGGTCTGCCGCGGTAATCTTGTCGCCGGTCAGATCGGTCACGTAGAAGGTATCAGCCGCGCGCTCGCCGTATGAGGTGATATGCGCGGACTGGACCACAAGATTGCTTTCGAACAGTGCGCGTGCGAGCCGATTGAGCAATGCCGGGCGGTCCCGCGCATTGACTTCGATGACCGTGAAACGGTTCGAGGCATTGTTGTCATAGGTAACGCGCGGCGCAACATCGAAGGTTCCCGCGCGGCTGCGTGGCAGCGGACGCGCCGCCAGCTTTGGCACCAGCTCGATCCGGTTGGCGAGCGCGTCACCGATCGATTTGCGCAGCCGTTCCAATTGCCCTTCTTCACAGAACGGCATGCCAAGCGGGTCCTGCACCAGGAAATTGTCGACCGCCCAGCCCGACCGCGCGGTATGAATACGCGCGTCGATGATGTTCGCGCCAGCCAGCGCGATGCCCCCGGCAATACGATAGAACAGGCCGGGGTGGTCGGCGGCGATCACACTGACCAAAGTGGCTCCGCGTTCCGGGTCGAATTCGCACTCGATCGAAAGGTGTTCCTCGACCAGTCGCGCCGCATCATATTGCACCAGATTGCGCGCGATCATGGCTTCGGGTTCGGCGATCCAATAGGAATCGTCGAGCAGCGCACCGACTTCCTCGACCAGATTCGCCTTGTCGCCCAGTAATTCGCGCACAGCCTCGCGCTTTGCCGCCACGCGCTGGCGGCGCCCCTCGCGCATATGGCCCAGCCGCAGGCGTTCTTGTGCGGCATCGTAAAGCTCGCCCAGCAATTGCCGCTTCCAGCTGTTCCACGTGCCCGGCCCCACCGCGCGGATATCGACCGCAGTTAGCATCACGAGATTGCGCAGGCGCTCTAGGCTTTGCACTTCGCCCACGAAGTCCTCGATCGTCTTGGGATCGGTCAGATCGCGCTTGAAGGCGGTCGCGCTCATCAGCAGGTGTTGCCGCACCAGCCAGGCGATGAGATCGGTTTCGTTTTCGCTCAGGCCCAAACGTGGGCACAATTCACGCGCGACCTCCGCCCCCAGTACCGAATGATCGCCGCCGCGCCCCTTGGCGATATCGTGCAGCAGCACCGCGACATAAAGCGCACGGCGTGAATTGATGCGGTGGATCAGCCGCGCTGAGCACGGATGGTCGGCATTGAGTTCACCCTTCTCGATCCGGCTCAATAGCCCGATGGCGCGGATCGTATGCTCATCGACGGTGTAGTGATGATACATGTCGAACTGCATCTGCGCATTGACCCGGCCGAAATCGGGTATGAAGCGGCCAAATACCCCCGCTTCGTTCATCCAGCGCAGCACCGTTTCGGGATCGTTGCGGCCCGCAAGCAACTCGAGGAACAGCGCATTGGCCTGCGGGTCCTCGCGCACATCGGATCTGATCAGCGCGCTGTCGCGATCAGCCAGGCGCATGGTTTCAGGGTGGATCTCCAGACTGTTGGCTTCAGCCAGCTGGAAGATTTCGATCAGCCGCACCGGATCCTGGCGAAACCAGTCATCCGATGGCGCCGCGATCTTGCCGCCAAATACGCGGTAGCCTTTCAGCAGGCGCGATTTCTGCGCCCAGCCGGCAAAGAAGCCCTTGCGCGCCCGCTTGCCTGCAAATTCATTGTCGAGATGCGAGAGGAACACGCCGGTCAGGCTGCCCACCCGCTTGGCCTGGAGGAAATAGAACTGCATGAAGCGTTCGACCGCGCTTTTGCCGGGGCGGTCGGCGAAATTCATTCGTGCGGCAACTTCGCGTTGCAAGTCGAAGGTCAGCCGGTCTTCCGGGCGCCCGGTGATGATGTGCATGTGGCACCGCACCGCCAGCAGGAAGCCCTCGGCGCGGCGGAAGCTGCGGTATTCGGGCCGCGTCAGCAGGCCGACATCGACCAGCTCGGCGGCGCTGCGCACCCGGTGAATATACTTGCCGATCCAGTACAGCGTCTGCAGATCGCGCAGGCCGCCCTTGCCTTCCTTGATATTGGGCTCGACCACATAACGGCTGTCCCCCATCCGTTTATGGCGGGCATTGCGCTCTGCCAGCTTTTCGCTGAGGAATTGCCGCTCGCTGCCCTTGACAACATCGGCCCAGAAACGGGCACTGGCTTCCTCGTCGAGCTTGCGGTCGCCCCAGATGAACCGGCTTTCGAGCAGCGCAGTGCGGATGGTCAGATCCTCGCGCGCCATGCGGATAGTGTCATCTACAGTGCGGCTCGAGTGCCCCACTTTCAGGCCCAGGTCCCACAGGTAATAGAGCATTGCCTCAATCACCTGCTCGCACCACGGCGCACGCCTGGTCGGTGTGATAAAGGCGATATCGACGTCTGAATGAGGCGCCATTTCAGCCCGGCCGTATCCTCCCACCGCCAGGATCGCGAGCCGTTCAGCACGGCTACGATTGGCCACCGGGTAGACGTGCTCGGTTACGTGATCGTGCACCACGCGCACGATCTGATCGATCAGGAACGATTGCGCGCCGGTGCATTCGTGCCCGGCGGATGGTCTTTCCTCAAGACGACGGGCTATCTCGGCGCGACCTGTGTCGAGCGCGTCGCGCAGCAGCTTGACGATCTGCGGGCGCGCCTTTTCACCCTTGTCGGAGGCGAGCGCGTCGATCGCTTCGGCAAGCGCACGGCGATCGATAATCGCCCGCTGGTTTGTGACCTTGGGGGAACTCAAGCCGGTTCTCTGCCTCGCTGCTAGAGCCTGATCGTGTGAGATTGAAGCGCTTCGGTTTCGATCTCACACGTGCATCAGGCTCTTATCAATATGATGAGACCTTGATTCACGTTTCAGTTGATTCCGCCTGAAACGATCAAGGCCTACGCCGCCGCCTGTTCGGCGGTAAACATGTTGCGCACGGTGCGTTTGTCGATCTTCTGGGTGCCGAGCCGCGGCAGCGCCTTTTCCGAAACCCAGATGTGATCTGCCAGCGGCACCTTGAACGGGGCGATATGCGCGAGCAGGAATTCGCGCAGTTCGGGCCCGCTCAGGCTGTGCCCCGGTTTGAGATAGAACACCGCCGCGGGCACTTCGCCCATTCGCTCGTCGGGAATGCCGAACACCGAACATTCGGCGATCGCATCATGCGCATAGATCGCTTCTTCCACCTCGATGCAGGTGATGTTTTCGCCGCCGCGGATGATGATGTCCTTCTTGCGGTCAACGATATAGACATAGCCGTCTTCATCGACCCGGCCGAGATCGCCGGTGCGGAAATACCCGTCGGCGGTAAAGGCCGCTGCGGTTGCTTCCTCATTATTCCAATAGCCGATGAAATTGCACACGGAACGGATCGAGATTTCGCCGATCTGGCCCTGCGCCAGGGGCTTGCCGGCATCGTCGAGTATCGCCAGATCCACCAGCGGGCGGCTTGGCTTCCCGGTCGAGGAAGGCTTGGCGAGATAGTTTTCGTTGAAATTGGCGCAGCCAACGCCGTTGGTCTCTGTCAGGCCATAGCCCAGCAGCGGGAAACCGTCGGGGAAGGCTTCCCTGATCTTGCCGACATGATCAACCGGGCGCGGTGCGCCGCCAGCGGCAAAGCCGGTGCAAGAGCTGATGTCATATTTGTGCCGGTCAGGATGAGTTGCGATTTCATAGCTCATCAGCGGCACGCCGGCGAAATAGCTGACCTTCTCCTTGTCCATCAGCCGCAGCGCCTCGCCCGCGTCCCAGCGCGGCATCAGCACCAGCTTGCGGCCGAGCGCGAAGCTTTGCAGGAACACAGGAACCTCTCCGGTAACGTGGAACAGCGGCACCGCCACCAGCGCGCAGGCCTGAGTGGATGGCGCGTTGCCGATACTATCGAAATAGGTGAACGCCATCAGCGACTGCATGGCATAGCTGAGCGCACCGCTGACCACGCCGAGGTGATCGGACCATGCCCCTTTGGATTTGCCGGTCGAACCCGAGGTGTAGAGGATGGTGGCGTAGTCCAGAGGCCCCATTTCGGGGAAACTGGCAGTGGCGGGATCAGCCCACAATTCGCCAAGCCCGCGCGAAGGTTGCTCGTCATGGTCGAACAGGACGATCCGGGCGCCATGATTGTGCCCGTCGAGCCGCTGGGCGCGCTGGGCATCGGCCAGCAGCAGGCGGCAGCCGACCAGCTCGATCTGGTCCGCCAGCTCTTCGCCACTGGAAAATCCATTGAGCAGCGTGGCGCAACCGCCGGCGGCCAATATGCCCATATAGGCGATGATCCAGTTGGCCGAATTGCGTGCCGCAATGCCCACGCGGTCGCCGCGTGCGACACCGTGATTGGCAATCAGCCCGGCGGCAACGTGCTGCGCCGCATCCCAGGCCTGGGCAAAGCTGATCCGGATGTCTCCGTCGATAAGAAATGGCAGGTCGCCATGCTGGTTGCAGTAATGGGCAAAGTAATGGACCAGGCTGGGCGGGGCGTTCTTTAGCGAAGGCATGTCCACGCCGCCGCGACTGACCGGCACGGTCTCAGCGGGGGCTCCGGCGGCGGTAAGTTTGTCCATGATAGCATCGAGGGCTGTATCAAGATCGGTGGGCATGCGAATTTCTCTCCTTGTCGTCCCGGTTGTTCGACATCTTCACAGCGCACGCCAAGCCAATACGCCAGTGTGCGTTTGCCGTTATGCCGTTGATGCCGCGTCCTGCAGCCTGTCAGCGGAGTTTCTCTCCGCGAACGGGCTTTCCCCCAATCCCCGGCTGTGCCAAAAGCCGCTCCGAACGGTGTGCCGGACCGGCATACCCCTATATAGAGGTTCGCTTCGTGCTGTCACTACTTGCCGCCACCGGGGCCGTCGTCGGCGGTACCGCTGACCCGATTTTCTGGAAAGACCTGGGCCTTGTCGAGGGGATCGACCTCGGCTTTTTCACCCTCCGCTTCTATTCGATGGCCTATCTTGGCGGGATCCTGTTCGCCTATTGGCATCTCAGCAAGATGATCAAGGCACCAGGAGCGCCCATGGCGCAGCGCCATGTCGATGACCTGTTCTTCTACTGCACACTGGGTGTGATTTTGGGTGGGCGGCTGGGCTATGCTGCATTCTATCGCCCGGAGCTGTTTGTCAGCTTTGAAGGTCAGGGCTTCGTGAGTTGGGAACTGCTGCGTTTGTGGGATGGCGGCATGAGCTTCCACGGCGGGCTGCTGGGCGTGCTGGCGGCGATGGCCTGGGTTTCCTGGCGCGGCAAGCTGCCGCTCCTGCGCGTGACCGATTATGTCGCGGTCAATGTGCCGATGGGCATGTTCCTGGGCCGGCTTGCCAATTTCAACAATGGCGAGCTGTGGGGCCGCGAAACCGATGTGCCGTGGGGCATGGTGTTCTGCGATCTTCCCAGCCTGCCGGGTGAATGCGCCACTACCTTCATCGTGCGCCATCCCAGCCAGCTCTACCAGGCCGGACTGGAAGGGCTGCTGATGCTGGCGATCATGCTGCCGCTGTTCTGGAAGACCGGCGCGCGCTACCGCCCCGGGCTGATGGTGGGCATTTTCACCACCGGCATCGCGACTGCGCGCTTCATTAACGAATTCTTCCGGGAACCGGATGCACATCTGGCCGAATTCGCTGCGACAACCGGGCTTTCGATGGGGCAATGGCTCACAATACCGCTGATTCTGCTTGGATTGATTGTAACGCTTTACGCGCTCAGCCGCGACCCGGTCGGGACCGGCGGGAGCAAGCCGGCCGGGGTATGAGCGGCGGTGCACGGGCCGATCTGGCGGGCACTTTCCGGCGGCTGATCCGCGAAACAGGCCCGATCAGCCTTGCCCAGTATATGGGCGAAAGCAACGCGCACTATTACACCAGCCGCGATCCGTTGGGTGACGCGGGCGATTTCATTACCGCGCCTGAAGTAAGCCAGGTATTCGGCGAGCTGATCGGGCTGTGGCTGGCAGACATCTGGGTGCGGGCGGGGCGGCCCGGGCCGGTGCACTATGTCGAACTGGGCCCCGGACGCGGCACTCTGGCGTCTGACGCGCTGCGCACGGCCGGGCGCTACGGGCTCATCCCGCAGGTGCATTTCGTCGAGGGTTCAGACGCCTTGCGGCAAATCCAGCGCGGCACGATTCGCGGAGTGACGCATCACGCCGATGTCACCACCCTGCCAGAAGATGGCCCGCTGCTGATCATCGCCAATGAATTCTTTGACGCGCTGCCGGTGCGGCAATTGCTGCGCGCCGCAGAGGGCTGGCGCGAGCGGATGGTTGGGCTTGAAGGTGATCGGCTGGTGTTCGTTTATGGCGATCGGCCGATGGATGCCGCTGTGCCACAAAGCTGGCGCCATGCAAGCCAGGGCACGGTGATCGAAACGAGCCCAGCAGCGGCAGCGGTGATGAGCGAGCTTGCCGACCGTCTGGTGGCGCAGGGCGGGGCGGCGCTGATGATCGACTATGGTTCGCGTGAGAGCCGTGCTGGTTCAACACTGCAGGCGATCAAGGGGCATCAGAAAGTCGATGTCTTTTCGGCCCCCGGCAAGATGGACCTGACCGCGCATGTCGATTTTGAAGTGCTGAGCCATGTCGCGCAGCGCCAGGGCGCGAATTTGCTGGGGGTTCAGATGCAAGGCGAATGGCTGAGCGCGCTGGGGATCGACATGCGGATGGAGGCGCTCAAACGCCGCGCGCCTGACCAGGCCGAGAAACTCGCGCGGCAGCACGCCCGCCTGGTCGCGGAAGACCAGATGGGCTTGCTGTTCAAGGTAATGGGTCTGTCCGGCAAGGGCTGGCCTGCCGAAGCACCGGGTTTCTAGAGGCCCACCCGCCGCGCAAGCTGGCGCGCGGCTTCGTCGGGCGTCAGCTTTTCCTCGTCGCGGTCGACCGCAAAATTCGCCTCGCGCATGGCATCGACGTCGACCGCACCGATCACCGGACGCAATGCATCGATGAATGCGGCGTCTGCGGCACGCCCGGGGCTGGCCAGCAGCACCGCATCATAATTGGGGAAGGCCTGCCGCTTGTCCTCCAGCACGCGCAGCCGATCTGCGGCGATTCGCCCGTCGGAAGTATAGGCGCCGATCACGTCTGCCTCGCCCGATTGCAGCGCGTTGTACATGAAGGTGGGGGCAAAATTGCGCTGGCTGGCGAATTTGAGGCCATAGGCATCGCGCACCGCCACCCATTCGGGCCGCTCGAAGAATTCGGGATCGCCGCCAACGGTCAGCTGCGGGGCAACGCGCGCGAGATCGGCCAGGTCCTCCACGCCGAGCGCCGCCGCGCGATCCTCGCGCATGGCGAAGGCATAGGCATTTTCGAACCCCAATCGCCCCAGCACGCGGGTGCCGCTGGCCGCCTGTTCCCATTGCTCGATTTCGGCCAGCATGGTGTCGCGCGGCGGGTTGTCGCGGCGTTTCATCTGGTTGGTCCAGATAGTGCCAGTATAGTCGACCAGCAGATCGATATCTCCGCTCGAGACTGCGCTATGCGCCACTGCCGAGCCCAGCCCGTCGCGATATGCAACCCTGTATCCTGCCGCCTCGAGCCGCTGGCCGATCAGCCGGGCGAGCACATATTGTTCGGAAAAGCCCTTTGCGCCGATCAGCACGCGGTCACGTTCGCCGCTGCCGAATTGCGCGAAGAGCGCTGCAGCAATGCCCAGCACAACCACGGCAAGCCCGCCCAGCGACAAGCTGCGCCTGCGCTCGGCCATCCCGCGTTCGATCAGGCCGAGCAAATTGTCCGCCACCAGTGCGAGCCCGGCAGAGGCGATGCAGCCGGCGAGCACCAGTGCCCAGTTCTGCGTCTGAAGCCCGGCAAAGATCGGATCGCCCAGGCTGGGCTGGCCAATGGTGGTGGCCAGCGTGGCCGCGCCGATGGTCCAGACGCTGGCGGTGCGGATACCCGCCATGATGAAGGGCGCGGTCAGCGGCGCTTCGACCAGCCGCAGCTTCTGCCAGCCGGTCATCCCCACACCGTCAGCCGCTTCGAGCACGCCCGGGTCGAGATTGGCCTGCGCGGTCACGG
>LOET01000012.1 GCA_001515985.1 Sphingomonadales bacterium BRH_c3
AAGCTGGGCGGCCAGATTCCCAAGGGCGCGCTGCTGGTCGGCTCGCCCGGCACCGGCAAGACCTTGCTGGCGCGCGCCATCGCCGGCGAGGCGGGCGTGCCTTTCTTCACCATCTCAGGTTCCGACTTTGTCGAAATGTTCGTGGGCGTCGGCGCCAGCCGCGTGCGCGACATGTTCGAACAGGCGAAAAAGAACGCGCCCTGCATCGTCTTCATCGACGAAATCGACGCGGTCGGCCGCCATCGCGGCCACGGCCTGGGCAATTCGAACGACGAGCGCGAGCAGACCTTGAACCAGCTGCTGGTCGAAATGGACGGTTTCGAAGCCAATGAAGGCATCATCATCATTGCTGCCACCAACCGCCCCGATGTGCTTGATCCGGCATTGCTGCGTCCTGGCCGGTTTGACCGCCAGGTGGTGGTGCCGATCCCCGACATTGACGGGCGCGAGAAGATCCTCGGCGTGCACATGAAGAAAGTGCCGCTTGCGCCTGACGTGAACCCGCGCACCATTGCGCGCGGCACGCCGGGCTTCTCTGGTGCGGACCTCGCCAACCTGGTCAACGAGGCGGCGCTGCTTGCTGCGCGGCGCAACAAGCGCCTGGTCGCGATGCGTGAGTTCGAAGACGCCAAGGACAAGGTCATGATGGGCAGCGAGCGCCGCTCTATGGTCATGACCGATGATGAAAAGAAGATGACCGCCTATCACGAGGCCGGCCACGCGCTGGTGAGCCTCAACGAGCCGGCATCGGATCCGATCCACAAGGCCACCATCATTCCGCGCGGCCGCGCGCTGGGCATGGTGATGCGCTTGCCCGAACGCGACAATTATTCCTATCACCGCGACAAGATGCTCGCCAATCTGGCCGTCAGCATGGGCGGGCGCGTGGCCGAGGAAATCATCTTCGGACATGACAAGGTATCGAGCGGTGCGTCGAGCGATATCCAGTATGCGACCGATCTTGCCCGCAACATGGTCACCAAATGGGGCATGTCCGACAAGCTCGGGCCCTTGCAGTATGAGGCCAGCCAGGAAGGATATCTTGGCATGGGCCAGACTGCGCGGACCATGGCAGGTGCAGACACCAACAAGCTGATCGATGCCGAGATCAGGGCGCTGGTCGAAGGCGGGCTCAAGCGCGCCAACGAGATTCTCACCGCGCAGGAAGACAAGCTGCATCTGCTGGCACAGGCGATGCTCGAATACGAAACGCTCACTGGCGATGAAATCGACCAGTTGATGAAGGATGGCAAGATCGACCGGCCCGACCGGCCCAGCGATGCTGCGGCAGTTCAGCCGGTATCCGGCCCTGCCGTACCCAAGGCGGGCAAGAAGTTCGGCGGAGAAGGTGGCACTGCCCCGCAGGGGGCCTGAGCGCCGCAAGTCCGTTTCGCAAGATTACAGAAGGCGCCTGGGGTCAATCCGGGCGCCTTTTTCTTGATCAGAAGGCGCCCAGCACGAGCAGCAGCTGAAGAAACAGCACCAGGGTAACGAATTCGAACACCAGAAGTATGTATAGCCGCCATAGCGTGGAAAAGCGGCTCAGTCCGTATGTATACTTGAGGTGCTTGTACATGTGGATCGGCGGAATGATGGCAAGCGCCGCAAAGACCCATCCGCCGCCGATTCCTGCAATGGCCAGAAGCGACAACCCGATGAACAGCAGCGACACGAAGGCAAGCGAATAGGTCACGAATATCGCGTGATCATAGGCCTTGAAGCGCCGCTTCCAGAAAAACAACAGCCACACAAACGGGACTGAAAGGGGTATCAAAAGCCAGCTGAACTTATAGGCATTGGCTTGCAGCTTGTAGAGCATCAGGCTGGGATTCTCCTGCCACTTCCTGATGATGCCTTGGTCCAATATGTCGATACCGGTGGGAGCGAAAGTGACGTCTGCGTTGGCACCTTCGGCCTCCGCCGCCACAGCTTTGCCGCTGGTATCGGCCCCAGCGACGGAAATCGGCTCTGAATCGCCGGTGCTCAGGGCGTCGAATACTTTCAGCCCCTCCATGTTACTGGCAATCAGGCGGTCGATTTCCTCGATCTGCGCGCGGATTTCGGCCAGTTGAGCAGGCTCTGCGCCTTGCGCCGCCATGACCTCCAAATCCTTTGCCAGCCTGGCGCGTCTTGCCTGTGACGCGGTGAGATTGGAGACGATATCTGCCCGCGCCGCGTTCACGTCCCAGATACGCTGCGGGTTTTCGACGCCGACATTGGTCAGCGAAGTCCCCGTCACCTGGAACACCGCGAACATCAGGAACACGCTGAACAGGAATATCGCCATCGGGCTGACAAATCGCGCCCGTTCACCGTCAATATAGCGCCGGGTAAGCTTGCCGGGCCTGACAACCAGCATCGGCAGCGTGCGCCAGATCTTGCCGTCGAGGTGCAGCGCACCATGGATCAGATCGTGCAGGAACGCTCCGATGGTGCGATGGAGATGCGCCTTCTGCCCGCAGGAATGGCAGTGCGCGCCAACCAGTTCGGTGCCGCAATTGAGGCAGGTGCCCTCGGCGAAATGGCCCTTTTCAAGCGGGCTTTCGGCCCTGTCTGTCAATGCGCCGGACTTTCCACCGAATGCGCGTGCAAACAGGCCGCCTTCAGCTGCCGTTCCCAATGCTTCGCCGATGTCGCCCATCAATCCCCCGTGTCGCCTGGCTTCAGGGACAATAAGCGAACTTGGCACAAACAAAAAGGCCGCCCGGTTGGGGCGGCCTCTTGTGTTGTTCGCAAACAGGCGGTTCAGCCGTCGAAATCGGCGCCGATCGAGGTCGAGCGGGTTGGCGCCGACGCAGTGATGCGCAGCGCTTCGGCCGACTGGCTGAGCGAGCCGATGGCATCGGCCTCGTCCTCATCATCGGGCAGGATTTTCTGCAAATTGGTGACCACCGCTTCGTACAGTTCCTTGGGCTTGACCGTCTGTTCGGCGATCTCGCGCAGGGCGACGACCGGGTTCTTGTCCCGATCGCGGTCAATCGTCATTTCGGCACCGCCCGAAATCTCGCGTGCCCGCTGGGCTGCCAGCAGGACGAGATCGAAACGGTTGGGAACCTTGTCGACGCAATCTTCAACGGTAACGCGTGCCATGAAGGCCTCTCATGCAAATAGGTTTGCCGGGAAAGCGCGTCAGATAGGTGCCAGATGGTGATGAGTCAAGAAATTGCGCTGCCTGCCGGGCTTGCGTAAAGCGCTATCATGGCTGAGCCGGATGGCACCTTGACCCCGCTTGATGAGAGCGTGGATTTCCACGATGCCGAGAGCTTCGAGGTCGCAAGCGCGGGGCACCGCTTCCAATTCTACCCGGGCGGATCGGACCGGCTGGCAGCGCTGATCGAACTGATCGACAGCGCCCAAGCCTCGCTCAAGATGTGTTTCTACATGTTTCAGCCGGATCATGCAGGCACCAAGGTGCGCGGGGCACTGATCCGCGCGGCACAGCGCGGGGTGGATCTTCATCTCATTGTCGATGCCTTCGGCAGCGACGCGCCCGAATCCTTTTTTGCGCCAATTGTCAGGGCGGGAGGCAAATTCAGCCTGTTCTCGCCGCGCTGGGATGTGCGTTACCTCATCCGCAACCATCAGAAGTTCGCAATCGCAGACGATGCGCGGGCCATTACGGGCGGCTTTAATGTGTCGGACCATTATTTTGCTACGCCACAGCAGAATGGCTGGATCGACCTGGGGGTCTCGATCGAAGGCCCGGTGGTTACGAAATTCGTTGAGTGGTTTGCTGAATTGAGTGGCTGGGTGGCGAAGGGCAGTTCGCAATTCCTGGCGATCCGCCGCCTGATCCGCGACTGGAACGGCGGCGAGGGGCCGGTGCAATTGCTGCTCGGCGGACCGTCGCGCATCACCAGTGCGTGGGCGCGCACGGTCAAGCGCGATATTTCCCGCGGCAACAGGCTGGACCTGGCAATGGCCTATTTCAGCCCGCCGCGAAGCATGCGGCGCCTGATACGCAAACTTGCCCGGTGTGGCTCGGCCCGGCTGGTGATGGCGGGAAAATCCGACAATACGACCACCATCGGCGCCTCGCGCGCGCTTTATGGCGGGCTGTTGCGGGCAGGCGTGCGCATCGCCGAGTTCGAGCCCTGCAAGCTGCACTTGAAGCTGCTGGTGGTGGATGATGTGACCTATTTCGGCAGCGCCAACCTGGACATGCGTTCGATCCGGCTCAACCTGGAACTGATGGTGCGGGTCGAGGATGCCGAACTGGCCGACCGGATGCGGGAAATGATCGACCACCTCGAAGCATGGAGCGAGCCTGTCACACGCGAATGGTATCGAAACAAGGCGACCTTGCTGAGCCGCATCCGCTGGCGCCTATCGTGGTTTCTCGTATCGGTCGTCGATTACACGGTGGCGCGGCGGCTCAACCTCGGGCTTTGAGCGCCGGTCAGGGCCCCGCGATCATTCAAATCCATAGTCCGAATAATCCTTCATATTGGGGCTAGTGAACTTGGTGATCTCGCTCTGGAAATGCAGCGGGACATTGCCGGTCGAACCGTGACGCTGCTTGGCCACGATCAGCGTCGCCTTGTTCTTGAGTTCGAGATAGCGTTCTTCCCAAGTCCGGTATTTATCGGTGGCTTCGACCGAGCTGTTTTCGGTCGGCATGTCGGGGCGGCTCGCCTCGTGATAATAATCCGCGCGAAAGATGAACCACACCATGTCGGCATCCTGCTCGATCGAGCCCGATTCGCGCAGGTCCGAGAGCTGCGGGCGCTTGTCTTCGCGCTGCTCCACCGCACGGCTGAGCTGCGACAGTGCGATCACCGGCACGCTGAGTTCCTTGGCCAGCGTCTTGAGGCCCCGGCTGATCTCCGAAATCTCGTTGACGCGGTTGTCATTGGCGCGGCCCGAGCCCTGCAGCAGCTGGAGATAATCGACCACGATCAGCCCGACATCGTGGCGCCGTTTGAGCCGCCGCGCCCGGGTGCGCAGCGCCGCGATGGTCAGCGCAGGCGTATCGTCGATATAAAGCGGCAGCTCCGCCAATTGCTGGCTGGCAAAGGACAGTTTCTGGAACTCGTCACGGGTCAGCTTGCCGCTGCGCAGCGCCTCTGAACTGATCTCGGCCTGTTCGGCCAGGATACGCGTGGCGAGCTGGTCTGCGCTCATTTCCAGGCTGAAGAAAGCCACCGGCGCGCCATAGTTGAACTCGCCGCCGTCGCGTTGCCATTTGAGATGCTCTTCAGCGCAATTGAAGGCGATATTCGTGGCCAGCGAAGTCTTGCCCATGCCCGGCCGTCCGGCCAGGATCACAAGGTCCGAATTGTGCAGGCCCGATGTCTTGCGGTCGATCACGTCAAGCCCGGTGGTCTTGCCTGACAGGCCGCCGCCCGAATTCATCGCCGCTTCGGCCATCTTGATCGCGGTCATCGCCGCGCTGCGGAAGCTTTCCGCCTCGCTGCCGGTGGTGGCGCCATCGGCCACCTGGTAAAGCTGCGCCTCGGCCTCGGCGATGCGGTCCATCGGCGAGACCTCATCGCTGGTGTCAAGCGCGCCTTGGACCAGTTGCCGCCCGACGCTGATCAATTCACGCAGCAGCGCCAGGTCATAGATCTGCTGCGCCAGCTCGCCCGCTGCGAGGAGCCCGGTGCCGTCCTGCGTCAACTGCGCCAGATAGCTGGTGCCGCCCAGCTCGCCCAGCGCCTGATCGCTTTCGAAATAGGGCTTCAGCGTAACTGGGCTGGCGGTGGCGTTGCGTTCCAAAAGCTTGAGAATACGCTCATAGATGCGCTGGTGGAGCGGCTCGAAAAAATGTTCCGCCCGCAGCGGGGTGCGCAATTCTTCGATCACGCGATTGTCGATCAGGACCGCGCCAAGGAAGGCGGCCTCGGCTTCGACATTGGACGGCAGCCTTGCGGCCTTTGCAGCTTCGGTTTCAGCCTGGGGCCGGGCAATCACATTGGTTTCGGACATGCGCCTCTATTGCGCGCCGGACCGGCTGAAGCCAAGGGCCAATGCTGGCAAATTTGGCGCACTTGGCTGTGGATAGCGGGGATGGCGCATGGAAATGCTTGAAACCGCCCTGCTGCATCTGCGAAAGGCACCATGACCATGGCCGAAGAATTTCGCATTGCCCACATCTCGCTCGACGAGGAGACGATCATCTGGCGCAATGCCGATGTCGAGCAGGAGCGACGCGTCGCGATTTTCGACCTTATCGAAGAAAACAGTTTCAAGCCGCTGCGCAGCGTAGAGCGCGGTGCGAAAGGCCCTTATCGCTTGCATCTTGCGGTGCAGGACGGGCGGCTGGCGATGGAAATTCGCGACAATGATGAGCAGTTGCTTGAAACGCTGATTATCGGGCTGGCGCGCTTCCGCCGCCCGATTCGCGAATATTTTGCCATCTGCGACAGCTATTACCAGGCCATCCGCAAGGCCACGCCGTCCGAGATCGAGACGATCGACATGGCCCGCCGCGGCATCCATGATCATGCAGCAGAATTGCTGCTCGAACGGCTTGACGGCAAAGTCGAAACCGATTTTCCCACGGCGCGCCGGCTGTTCACGCTGATCTGCGTGCTTCATATCAAGGGCTGACAGGGGGTGGTCGCCAAACGAAAGCGGGTGCGCCGGCCCTGGCGGCTGCGATTGCTGGCGCTGGTGCTGCTCGGCGCGCTGATGGGCGCAGCATGGTACTGGTGGGATATCCAGCAATTCGCCCCCGACGAGGATGCCTTTCCCGAACAGGGCGTGGCGGTGGGCGAGCATAGCGGCCTGGTCGGTTTCGAAACCGTCCGCGCGCTGGGCGGAAGCTTCGCCTATCTCTATGCCAGCGCAGGTGCACAGGGACAGGATGCTCGCTTTGGCCGCAATCTTGCCGCTGCGCGCCGGGCCGGGCTGATGGTGGGGGCGGTTCATCAATTCGACCCCTGCAGCGGTGCCGATGCGCAATCGGCCAATTTCGTCACCCTGGTGCCGCGCGATCAGGCATCGCTGCCGCTCGCGATCGCGCTCGAAGTCACGGCGGATGCCTGCACTGAGCGCGTCAGCGATGCCGCGGTCGAAAGCGAATTGTTGACCTTCATCAACCAGGTAGAGATGCACACGGGCAAGCCGGTGATCCTCAAGCTGTCGGAAGAGTTCGAAGAACGCTATGGCATCGCCGCACGGATCGAACGTGACCTGTGGCTGGTGCGCGACCGGTTCGTACCGCGTTACGGCGGGCGCCCGTGGCTGCTGTGGACCGCCAACCGCGCGCGGCATACAGAGGCATCGGCAGAGCCGGTCGAATGGGTGGTGGTGCAGCCGTGAAGGGGAGAGCGTGATGAGCGAGGACAACAACCGGGACAGCCTGATTGCCGCGGCCCGGCGCGCGCTCGAGAACAGCTATTCGCCCTATTCGAACTTCCGCGTCGGCGCTGCGCTGCGATTTGCCGATGGCACGGTGGTGACCGGCACCAATGTGGAGAATGCCAGTTATGGCCTCGCGCTGTGCGCGGAAACTGTGGCCGTGGCCAAGGCGATGGATGACGGGCATCGCGGCGGGCTGGAGGAAGTGGCGGTGATCGGTGATACCGCCGCCCCCGTCACGCCCTGCGGCCGCTGCCGCCAGGTGCTGAACGAGCTCGCCGAACTGGGCGATACTGACCCGGTGGTGTGGTGCGCGGGCGAGGACGAGGTGGTGGAGATGCGCCTGTCCGGGCTGCTGCCCCGCGCTTTCGGCCCGGCCAGCCTGGAATAGCGCGCCCGCTTGCGAACATTACCGGTTTTGTCCCACAGCGCCGACGCTGCGCTGGACAAAAAAGTTAGCTCTTTATTGATCATAAAATCTCTCAAAATGAGAAAAACTGTCGCGTTTTGGTTATTTACTTTGCGAGTCTGTCGCAGTTTACAGAGCTCACGCAGGGGGGGCTGAAGCGTCAGCAAACCGTAAGCAATAACTAAAGCGAGTGCCGACGCGAACTGTCGGTGCCGCAACAACGGGTCGGAGACAGTAATTTGGTCAAGCAGACGGGCGCGGGCGCACGGGCAGTTGGTGTACAACACAGGATTTCCGCGATCGCGATGCCGCCGGGCACGCTAGTGTCTTTCCACCAACCGGACAGCAGCAAATTGCGCGCGCGGCGGGCATTGGGCAACACGGTTTCATATGCCGCGCTGGCGGCCTGCACCGCAGCGCTGGCAAGCTTGCTGGCACCGGGCGAGGCGCTGGCGGGAACCTGCGTCGAATCAGCCCCGGGATCGGGCGTGTGGGTATGTTCCGATCCGGCGAATCCGGCGGACACCAGCCAGACGATCAATGGCAGCGTCCCCGTTTCGGTAACCACTTCGCCCGGCTTTGGCATCACAGCCGCTGCGGGCAGCGGCATCAACATCAATGCCGGCCCAGGTGTAGGGTCGTTGACCTTCACCGATGCCTATGCCTCGGTGATTACGGGTGCCCAATCCGGCATCAATGCTCTCAACCTTGGCAGCGGCGCGCTGTCGATCACCTCTGCCGGCACAGTGACGGGTACCAATTATGACGGCATCAATGCCCGCAATTACGGTACCGATCTGTCCATTAGCGCGGCGGATACCAGCGGCGGCTACCACGGCATCCTCGCCCGCAATAGCGGCAGCGGCGCGCTGTCGATCACCTCGACCGGGACCGCTACGGGCACCAACCGTCACGGCATTTACGCCGTAAATTCACCCGCCGGCACCGATCTGACGATCAGTGCAGCGGACACAAGCGGCAGATGGTCCGGCATTCGCACCATCAATTACGGCAGCGGCGCGCTGTCGATCACCTCGACCGGGACCGCTACGGGCACCAATTATGACGGCATTTTCGCCTCAAATTCCTCCTCCGGCACCGATCTGACGATCAGCGCGGCGGACACCAGCGGCGGATGGTTCGGCATCCGCGCCGTCAATAGGGGCGGCGGGGAACTATTGGTAACCTCGACCGGGACGACGACGGGCACCAATTATGATGGCATCGATATCCGCAATTTTGGCACCGATCTGACGATCAGCGCAGCGGACACCACCGGCGGCCGATTTGGTATTCGCGCCCGCAATAGCGGCACCGGCGCGCTGTCGGTAACCTCGACTAGCACGGCGGCAGGTACCAGCCATGACGGCATTTTCGCCACCAATTCCTCCTCCGGCACCGATCTGACCATCAACGCAGTTGATAGCAGCGGCGGCCGCTATGGCATCTACTCTGTCAATTACGGCACCGGCACACTGGCGATCACCTCGACCGGTACGGCGGCGGGCGCAAACGCTGACGGCATTTTCGCTTTCAACTCATATTACGGCACCGATCTGACCATCAGCGCGGCGGACAGCAGTGGCGGGCGCTATGGCATCAACGCCCTCAATTTCGGCGGTGGCGCGCTATCGATCACTTCCACCGGCACGGCGACGGGCACCAGCGGTGGCGGCATTCGCGCTTTCAATAACAATTATGGCACCGATCTGACCATCAGCGCGGCGGACAGCAGTGGCGGGCGCTATGGCATCAACGCCCGCAACCGTGGCACCGGTGCGCTGTCGATCACCTCCACCGGCACGGCAACAGGTACCGATAATAGCGGCATCTATGCCTATAATTCCTATTACGGCACCGATCTGACCATCAGCGCGGCGGATACCAGCGGTCGCTTCAGCGGCATCGACGCCACCAATTTCGGCACTGGCGCGCTGTCGATCACTTCCACCGGGACGGCGGCAGGTGCGAGTGATGACGGCATTAGCGCTTTCAACTCATATTACGGCACCGATCTGACCATCACGGCGGCGGACAGCAGCGGTGGCTCGAGCGGCATCAACGCCCTCAATTTCGGCACAGGCGCGCTGTCGATCACTTCCACCGGCACGGCGACGGGCACCGGCCTTGACGGCATTAGCGCTTTCAACTCATATTACGGCACCGATCTGTCCATCACGGCGGCGGACAGCAGCGGCGGATTCTGGGGTGTCTACGGTGTCAACCGTGGCGCCGGCGCGCTATCGATCACTTCCACCGGCACGGCGACGGGCACCGGCCTTGACGGCATTTTTGCCCGCAATTCCGATTACGGCACCGATCTGACCATCAGCGCGGCGGACAGCAGTGGCGGGCGCTATGGCATCAACGCCCGCAACCGTGGCACCGGTGCGCTGTCGATCACCTCCACCGGCACGGCAACAGGTACCGATAATAGCGGCATCTATGCCTATAATTCCTATTACGGCACCGATCTGACCATCAGCGCGGCGGATACCAGCGGTCGCTTCAGCGGCATCGACGCCACCAATTTCGGCACTGGCGCGCTGTCGATCACTTCCACCGGGACGGCGGCAGGTGCGAGTGATGACGGCATTAGCGCTTTCAACTCATATTACGGCACCGATCTGACCATCACGGCGGCGGACAGCAGCGGTGGCTCGAGCGGCATC
>LOET01000013.1 GCA_001515985.1 Sphingomonadales bacterium BRH_c3
GCCGCCTCGATCGAGGCGTTGAGCGCCAGCAGGTTGGTGCGCTGGGCAATGGTTTGGATCAGTTCGACGATCTGGCCCACCTGATCAGCCGATAGCGACAGGGCAGAGATAGTGGCATCGGCTTCGCTGGCCGAGGCGCTGGCCTCACGGGCGAGCTCTGCCGAAGATGCCGCCTGGCGGCTGATCTCGCCGATGGACATGGCAAATTCATCGCTTGCGGCCGCCGCGGCCGTTGCGCCGGAATTGGCTTCGTCCATCGATTTGGAGACAAGTGTGGTCTGGCGGCTGGCTTCCTCGGCTGATTTGGCCATAACGGATGCGGTGCTTTGGAGCTGGCTGGAAGCTGCGGCAACACCGCCGACCACGTCACCAACAGTACGTTCGAACTGATTAGCGAATTCGCTCAGCACCTGCGTTTTTTCGTTTCTGATCCGCTCCTGCTCTTCAAGCTCGGCTTTGGCGCGCTCTCCACGTTCCTTGGCCCACTGTTCCAGCTTGACATTGGCACGTTTGAATAGTGCCAGCGCGCGCAGCATTTCGCCGATCTCGTCCTTGCGCTCGATCCCTTCGATCTCGAAGTGACGGTCACCCTTGGCCAGTTTGGTCATGCCGCCGGTCACTTCAGCCACCTTCATGGCGAAATCCTGTGTGAGATAACGCAAGCCGGCCAACATTACGGCGGCTGCGAGCGCGATGACCACGGCGATTACAATAATCAGGTTGAAGAAATAATCGATCACTGACTGTTCGATGCGATCCGCGACAAGCTGAAGATCGGAACCGAAGTTATCCGCTTGTGCGAAAAGCGCATCACCCTGGGCTGAAAGTTCATAGGCAAGCGCAACCGATTTGGTGCTGCGGCCTTCGCGGGCCAGGTTGGCGCGCATTTCGTCGAATTTGGCGTCATAGGCGGCCAGGCTGGTGCCTAGTTCTTCAAGCTGATCGCCGAGTTCCGGCACCCGCTGATCAACCACTGCTCCAATTTGTTCGAGCTGCTTGCCTGCATCAGCGTAGCTCTGCTGCTGGCGTTCAAGCGCGGACTCTTCTCCACCGAAGATATAACGCACCGCGTTGTAGCGAAATTCACCAGTGGTGCCGTGCAGCTCTGCAGAAACCTGGACCGCTCCCTGCACCTCCGCCTGAATCGAATCCCGTTCGTAAAGCTGGCTGAGGCCAACCCCCAGCACCAATGATATGACAATGGCCACGCCCAGAAAAGTGCCGAATAACATACGGATCTTGCTCGCCAGCGGAAGATCATGAAACCACACTTTGAGGCGAAAGCGCGAAACCGGACGGGCAAAGCCGCCTTCCACGATATCCGAAGCCACTTCGGCGCGGAGCTGTTTGGCAACGTCTTCAATAGCACTCATGCGACACCTTTGGAGATTTGTAGACCGGGCCCGTTTGCAGCCGCGGCAGAAGGGATGTGATCGTCAATCAAGTTGGCGGGCATGGCCTTGTAGTAAAGCCAGCCCTGGATCTGGTCGCAGCCGGCCAAGCGAACCATATCGGCCTGTTCCTGCGTTTCGACGCCTTCGGCTGTTACGCCCATCTTGAGCGCGCGGGCCACGGTAATGCTGGACAGCATCATAGCCCGCGAGCCTTCATCCTTGCCGGCGTTAACCACCAGCGAGCGATCAAGCTTGAGCTTTTCGAAGCGGAACTGGCGCAGGAAGCCGATCGACGCATAGCCGGTGCCGAAATCGTCAAGCGAGATGTTCACCCCGAAGCCGCGGATAACATCAAGATTGCGTTCGGCCACAACAGGGTCGAGAACGAGGCAGGTTTCAGTGATTTCGAGCTCAAGCCGTTCCGCCGGAAAGCCGGTTTCCTCGAGGATATGACCGAGCTGAATCGGGAATTCCGAGTTGCGCAATTGTGCTGCAGAGATATTGACCGACAGCATAATGCCATCCCAGCGCAGCGCATCGGTGCAGGCTTTGCGTAACACCCACAGCCCGATTTCGTTGATGAAGCCCGATTCTTCGGCCACCGGAATGAAGATATGCGGCCCCACCTGTTGGCCATCCGGACGGTTCCAGCGAATCAGCGCTTCGATCGCCACGATCGCGCGCGTTTCAGCATCGACCAGCGGCTGATAGTGCAGCACGAATTCCTCGTTGGCGAGGGCGCGGCGCAGGTCCTCGTCGAGCTCGCGTTGGGCTTCGCGATTGCGGTCGAGGGCTGTCGTGAACCATGTGCAGCGCATCTTTCCGGCGCGCTTCGAGGCATACATGGAGACATCCGAACGGCGCAGCAGTTCCGATGAGCCGAGCCCGTCCTTGCCGGTTGAGCGTGCCAGCCCGATACTTGCCCCGACTGTGATTGAACGATCCTCGACAGCAAGCGGCTTGGCCAGCCGGGTCAGGATCTTGCGGCAGATCCCCTCCAGAATATTGCCAGCGACAGGGCCGAACATGGTAATCGCGAATTCGTCACCCCCGAGGCGATAGCAACGCGCTTCAGTGGCGCAGGTTTCGCGGATGATCTCGGCGCATTTGCGGATCAACTGGTCGCCGACAAAATGGCCGTAATGGTCATTGACCTGTTTGAAGCCGTCAAGATCAATCAGTGCCATGGCGATTTCTTCACCCGCAACACGATGTTCGTCGATATCGCGGTGCAGCGCACGCCGATTGGGCAGACGGCTGAGCGTATCAGTCTCGCTGTGCTCGTGTGGCAGGCGGGCCTGCGCACGCGAAACGTGGGCGAGGTACAGGACCGACGCCGCATAAAGTGCAGCGCCGCCAGCCGCGATCAACGCGAGCGGAGCAAGCGCGAGCGAACCACTGGCTTGGAGCGCAACCAATGCCGTGCCCAGCAAGACAGAGAGCGGCACAAGTGGCGCTGCCATCAGGGGCACTTTCGCGCTCAGCATTTGGTTCACTTTCAGCTTCAACACGTCCCCCATGTCGCAATTTTCGCGCCGTAGAATTCCGGATTAGCCGCCATTCGCTAAGGAAACGTAAACCATGAATTTACCTTGATTAGCGCGGCATTCCGCGGCTTTCGCGGTCATCCGGCCAGCGCGATGGAGGGCGCAGCATTTGCCACATGTGGCGTATAGATGCTGGCAACTCCGCGAGCAGGAACAAACGCATCGGTTTGCCCGACAACCGTTTCGCCCGCGCCCAGCATCAGAAAGCCATCGTCGGCCACTGATTGTCGCAGGCGTGCAAATGCCTGGCGGCGGGTATCGGGATCGAAATAGAGCAGCACATTGCGGCACAGTACAAGGTCGAATGGCTGGCGGCTGGGCGACGGATCGAGCACATTGTGACGCTCGAACCGCACGATCGCTCGCGTATCTGCGTGCATTTGCCAGCCTGACGCGGTCTCGTCGAAATGGGCCAGCATCTGCTGCACGCTGAGCCCGCGCTGCACTTCAAACTGGCTGTAGTGCCCACAGCGTGCGGCCCGGATAGCCGTACCGGAAATATCAGTGCCCAGTATATCGATTGACCAGCCATCCCAGGAACGCGCCTGTTCCGCGAACTGAATTGCCAGCGAATGCACTTCCTGGCCGGTGGAACAGCCCGCGCACCAGATCTGCAAGCGCCGCCGGTGGGCGCGCCGTTCAGCCAGCTGAGGCAGGATCTCTGTTGGCAGCTGGTCGAATGTCGGTTTGTCGCGAAAGAAATAGGTCTCATTGTTGAGCAGAGCCTCGACCACTTCATTGACAAGGCCCGGATCGGCAGGCCCAGCCAACAGGCAAGCCAGTTGGTCAACATTGGAAATGCCGCGTTCGCGGAACACGCGCGACAGTGCGGTCGCCACGCGCCAACGGCGGTGTTCGGTAAGCTGTTGCCCGGTATGCTCGGATAAGAGATCGGCAATTAGCTCGAGCGATGGACTGCTCACTTCCATGCCACCGCCCCCGCGAACTCTAGGATTTCCCTGGCGAGCGCTTCGGGCGGGTGGCATGCATGCACCGCGCCCTGTTTCACGGCGGCACCAGGCATGCCCCAGACGGCGGAGCTTTCCTGGTCCTGTGCCAAAACGGTGCCGCCTGCTGCGGCGAGCCTGGCCGCGCCTTCGGCACCGTCGCGGCCCATCCCGGACAGGATCACAGCAAGGGCATGGCCGTCAAAGGTTTCGGCCACGCTGGTGAGCATCGGATCGACCGAGGGCAGGCAGCCGCTTCGTGATGGCACGTTGGATACCCGGGCGACGAGGCGGCTACGCGCACGTTCCACCATCATGTGCCCATGGCCGGTTGCAATCGCGATTTCGCCGCGCGCAATCTCCACTCCGTCTTCGGCGATCACTGTGCGCCGCGCCGCGACCACTTCCACTTGCCTGGCAAACACGGAAATGAAACTGGCGGGCAAATGCTGAGTGACCAGGATCGGCAGGTCAAAGCTGAGCGGCAGGCTGCGCAGGATTGTGTTGAGGCCCTGGATCGCGCCGGTCGATCCGCCGATCGCCAGCACCTCGGGCTGTTTCGCATTGCTCCTGGAGATTGCAGTTGCAGCGCCGTGATCGATTGTGCCTTCGCGCGGATGGCCGGGCACATCGTCCGCTTCGACCCCGCCCAAGGCATGGATCTTGGCCAGTAAAGCGCGGCGATAGGATTCGTCAAATTGGCCGGGCCGCGGCTTGGGCATGGTATCGGCAGCGCCCATCGACAGCGCCGTCAGAGTGTGTTCGGCCCCATCTTCGGTGAGCGACGACACTACCAGCACTTGCGCGCCCGATGCGATTTCCAGAATTCGCGGCAGCGCCTCGAGCCCGCCCATTCCGGGCATTTCGAGATCGAGCAGGATCACATCGACCGGCCGGTCACGCAGGATCGCGATTGCGCGTTCGGCGTTGCTGGCAGTGGTGGTAAGCTCCAGCTTCGGGTCGTTACCGATCATGCGCGAAAAGACCGTGCGCACCGTAAGCGAATCGTCGACGATCATTACCCGCACCCGCCCTTGAGCGGCATCCGGCGACGAGTTAATCTGGAAAGCGCGAGGCCCCATCGAACCGGTCCTCAGTTAAAGCCGACCAACTGCAGTTTGATCTGGAGCGTTTCGTGGTCGAACGGTTTCATCACATATTCGTCGGCGCCGGCGCTGATCGCTTCGCGGATGTGGGCGACGTCGTTTTCGGTGGTGCAGAACACCACTTTGGGACGCTCGCCCCCAGGGCGCTGGCGCAGCTTGGTGATGAACTCAATCCCGCTCATTACTGGCATGTTCCAGTCGAGCAAGACCGCGTCAGGCATGAATTCCTCGCAGCGCTCAAGACCTTGCTGGCCGTCTTCAGCCTCACTCACAGTAAACCCCAAGGTCTCCAGGATATGCCTGGAAACCTTGCGGATAACCCGCGAATCATCAACGATTAGACACGTTTTCATGCGATCCTCTGTTTTCTGTTTTTTTCCTGATAGAACGAACGCGTAACCATTAGCTTAAACCGCTAGGCCCGGTTTCTCGCGGCCCTTCGATCAGCGATGCGACGTCGATCAGCAGCACAGCGCCGCGATCGGTTTCAACCATGCCGCAGGCAACGTGGTTCCATTTTTTACCGAAGCCGCCGGCGATCTCGCCCGCTGCGCTGCGAGCTGTGGCGACATCGTCAATCATGTCGAGCTTGAGGGCGTAGGAATGACCTTCAACCCGAACAACTGCGCCGCGCTGGTCAGTAGGGAATGCGTCGGCATCCTCGCCGATCGCAGTGCGGCAATCGATCACTGTCAAGGCCTGGCTGCGCATTGCAGCGAGGCCGAGCACGAATTCGGGCGCGCGCGGAACGGGTGTGATCTCAGAGATGTCGATAACCGATTGCACATCATTCGCGCGAAACGCGCAGCGCCGACCGGCTATCTCTGCCAAGACGAGCAGCTCGCTCATGCCGCTTCTCCCCTGCCTGCAGCGCGCAGCGCCCTGAGCACGGCTTCACGATCATAGCGATAGATCGAATTCTTCATCTCATCCGGCGAAGCCTGGCTGTCGGGCAAACTGCGCAGGCGGATGGTTTCCCTTGCGCCATCGGGCGTATCGTCCCGGTCAAGCAGAATCGCGACGTCGGCGCTGGCGGGGTCATCCGCCTGTTGATAGCCGGCAGCCCTGATCAGCGGAGCGAGAATGGTCTGCGCCCAGGCACTGTCGGGAAGGGAGCAGGTCAGGCCAGCCACACTTTGCGGCACCGCGCCATGGCGCGCGAACAGCGCATGTCCATCCAGCAACACGACCGGCTCGCCATCCACCAGCGTTACAGCCTCGACCAGCGGATCATCTTCGACCGGCGCAAGTTTGTCCTTGAGCGTTACCGCATCTTCGATTGCCGCCACCGCATAAAGCAGCTCACTGCTGCCGTCGGACAGCCGCAGCAAGCGGATGTGCGTGTCAGTTTGCTGGCCTGCTTCGAGCCCGATCAGAGGCAGGATTTCGCCATCGACAACGGCACGCGGGGTGGCAGTCGATTGGTCTAGCGCAGCGACGGTAATTGTTTCAATGCGCTGCACCAGTTCCAGCCGCACCGCCCGGCGCGCACCACCAAAAGTGCGAAACAGCATGGCCTGATCGGCCCGTTGAATGGCATTGTCTGCCTGATCCTGCTCAGGGAATCTTGCCGCTCGCTCGCTCGCGTCCGCAATCAGATTGTGTTCATCGGCGATGTTGGGAATGTCCAGCAGCAGGATCGGGCGACCATTATCGAGCAGTGTCGATCCGGCAAATGTCCGGCTGCGCATCACCGACGGGGCCAGCGGTTTCACAACCAGGTCGCCATGGTTGAGGATCGCGTCGACTTCCAGCGCGAACAGATTGCCGCGGGCCAGTTTGAGAATCACGATCACGCCGCCGCCGAGATCGTCATTCCGGCCAAGTTCGAGCACGTCGGCGAGGGTAAGGCATGGGATGCGATCACCGCGGAATGTGATCATCGCCGCCTTGCCCAGTTGCGCCCGGTCGAGCTCTGCTGAATCGCCGTGCAGGATTTCCTCGACAAAGCCTTGCGGGAGGGCGAATTGTTGCCCGGCGGCTTCCACGGTGAGCCCGGCTATGATGCTGAGCGTAAGCGGGATGCGGAGAGTGAAAGTGGCGCCTGCGCCCGGCGAGCTTGACACTTCGATCAATCCACCGACCTTTTCGAGATTGGCGCGCACGACATCAAGCCCGACCCCACGCCCGGAGACGGCACTAACCTGTTCAGCGGTCGAAAGTCCCGGTGCGAATACCAGCTGCAGGATTTCGCTATGCGACATCGCTTTCAGCTCATCATCAGTGATCAGGCCGGTTGCCACTGCCTTGGCGCCGATACGATCCTGGTTCAGCCCCTTGCCGTCATCCGAAACAATGATTGAAATGGTATTGCCGGATTGGCGCGCGGAGATCGACAGCAAGCCGATCTCGCGCTTGCCCGCCTTGATCCGCTGCGCTGGGGTTTCGAACCCATGGTCGATCGCATTGCGGATGATGTGCGTCATCGGATCGCGGATCATCTCGATCATTTCACGGTCGAGTTCGACATCGCCCCCATCAATGTCGATCATCACCTGCTTGCCCAGCTCTTTCGACAGATCTCGCACCATCCGCGGGAAGGCGCCGAACAGATGGTCGATCCGCTGCATGCGCATCCGGGTCACGGCGTCGCGCACGTCGGCCAGGATCGAGGTGAGGCGTTCGAAGGGCCCGTCAATGGTTGGCTGGGTGCCCGCTTCGCGCAGGCGATGGGCCAAATCATTGCGTGCCAGCACCATGTCGGAAACGCCGCTCATCACCCGGTCGAGCAAGTCTACCGGAAGGCGAATTGATCGCGGAGTGGATGAAGCGGCTGTCCCGCCAGCCGGTGCGGCGGGATCGGCTGCTTCGACGATTGCGGCGATTTCGTTCGAGGTGGTGATATCATCGCCCATCTGATCGTCTAGCGCAGCGATCAGATCTTCGTCGCCACCGGCGGGAAAATCCTCGCCGGTGTCAAGCGCGTCGATCATTTGCGAAATACGATCTATGATGGCAAGCACCGCGGTAACAAGCGCGGCGTCGGGTTCGCGGCGGCCATTGCGCACATCGGCCAGCGCGTCTTCGGCGGCATGGCTTAGCTGTTCCAGCCGCGGCAGGTCGAAGAAGCCGCAATTGCCCTTGACTGTGTGAACGAAACGAAAAATCGTGTCGAGCCGCGCGCGATCACGAGGATCGGCTTCCCAGGCGATGACTTCGCCTTCGCTCGCTTCAAGCAATTCGCGGGTTTCCTCAATGAAATCCGCTAGCAGGTCGTCCATTATTCCAGCCCCCGGTTCCGGCGCGTCAGCCGAACTCTATGGGCGAAGATGGTTAACGAAGTGTCACCTGGCCGTTTTCAGCGTCGCATTGCGCGCCAGACCACCAGGACAGCTACGGTACCGCCCACCAGATTGGCGGCCAGTTCGGCTGCATAAATCGCGCTTGAGCCGTAAAATTCGCGTGCGAGCCAGCCCAGCGGCAACATCACCAGGAACACGCGGACCGAAGACTGCATCAATGCGGAATTGGCCTTGTCGAGCGCGTTCAGCGCACCATTGGCCACGATCAGCAAACCGAACCCGGCGTAACCCCAGGCCGCGATCCGCAGGTAGCTCGCGAATTCATCAATGATTGCTGGGTCTTCGGTAAAGAAATCGGCGAACCAGCGCCCGCCCCATGAAAGCATGGCCGCGGTGACCAAACCGTATCCTACGCAGAACAGGCCCGCGAGCCACATCGCTTCGCGCGCCCGGGCATATTGTCTTGCCCCCCAGTTCTGGCCGATGATTGCGCCGATCGCGCCGGACAGGCCCAGCAAAGGCACCACGGCGAAGCTTTGCACGCGGCCCGCCGCCCCGAAACCTGCCACCGCCGCAGCGCTTTCCGATGCAATCAGTGCGGTCAGGACCGACAGGCCGATAGGATTGATCGCGTTGGAAAATGCCGCTGGTCCGGCCACGCCAAGGATCGCGGTGGTGGACTCCCCGATGCGGCACTGGCCAAGCAATTTGAAGCTGATGGGAATGGCAGCCTGCCTGATCAGCCATATGCCCATCGCTATGCCGAACCCCCAGCCTATCAGCGTGGCATAGGCAGCACCGACCATGCCCAGGCCTTCATAGCCGAAGGCGCCGGTTATCAGGATCGGATCGAGTACCCAATTGGCGGCGGCATAGGTGATCGAAACATAGGAGGTCTTGCGCGCTTCGCCCTGGCCGCGCAGCACGCCGTTGATTCCCATGATCGCCATCATCAGCGGAAAGCCGAGCGCGAAGGGCTGCATGTAACTGCGTATCAACGGCAATTGTTCGCTTGATGCCGCCATCAGGCTGAACAGCGGGTCGAGCAACAAATAAAGCAAACTGCCGATCAGCACGCCGAAGGCGACCGACAGCACAATGCCAAAATTGGCGCGGCGTGCGGCACGGTCGCTGTCACCTTCGCCCAGCGCGCGCGAGATCACCGAATTGATCCCCACCATCATGCCCACGCCCAGGCTGGCGACGGCAACGCTGATCGGGAAAATGAAGGAAATGGCGGCAAGTGCCTCGCTGCCCAGCTGGCCAATGAAATAGGCATCGACGAGGCCGATCGACATCACTGCCGCGACGCCGACGATCATGGGCAGGGTCTGCGTCACGAGATGCCCGCGGATCGATCCGCGCGTCAATTTGGCATTCCCGCTCATCAACAGCGTGCGTAGCGGGGGGCGGCGGGCTGGCAAAGTGAAATGTGGCGATTGATCGGCCACGGCTTGTGCGGCTTGCGGGGCCATGCGATAGGCGCGGGCCAGCCTATCGCGCCAAGGGAGACTTCGCGCAGATGTCGCGCATGACCGTCAATGACCGTCCGCTCGAGTTTGAAATGGATCCGCAAACCCCGCTGCTGTGGGCGCTGCGCGATGCGGCCAATCTTACCGGTACCAAATATGGCTGCGGCAATGGCGATTGCGGGGCCTGCATGGTGCTGATCGATGGGGCGGCGCTCAGATCCTGCCTGGTCACAATTGGTGAGGCCGAAGGGCGCTTCATCACCACGATCGAAGGGCTTTCGCGAGATCGCTCGCATCCGGTGCAACAGGCACTGGTGGCAGAGCAGGCGATCCAGTGCGGTTTCTGTACACCGGGCATTGCGATCGCGGCGGCAGCTTTGCTGCGCAGCAACCCCAATCCCAGCGAGGCAGAAATCAAGGCAGCGATCCCGAACCTGTGCCGCTGCGGGGTCTATCCGCGGCTGGTCCGCGCGATACAGCGCGCAGGCCGGGTCGCAAGGCGGCTGGAGACGATCAGCGCTGCACCTGCGCCCGGCATCCGTGCCGAGGATGCCGCGCGCGAGGTGCCCGCTATTCGGTCGCTCGCCCCGCGCGAGGCGGAATGAGCATCGCTTTAAATTAAAGCTTCAGCCGTACTCCCAGCCTTGCGCTGAACGCATCGCCCGGCTGGATATTGTTGTCGCCGTGGGCGCTGGCGAAATAGTGCTCGTCGAAGAGGTTGTCGATATTGAACTGGAAGGCGAGCCGTTCACTCACCGTGTAATAGGCCGCAGCGTCGACACGCACATAGTTGGGCAGTGTCACGGCGTTGCTAAAGCTGGCGAACTGCTCGTCCTGGTAGATCACGCCGAGGCCCAAACCCAACTGCTTGGAAATGTCATAGCGTGTCCAGGCGCTGATCTGGTGTTCGGGCAACTGTTGCAGGCGGCGGCCAGCCGGGCCTTCATTGCTTGTGCTGGTGATTTTGCCGCCGAGATAAGTATAGCCAATATTGGCTTGCCAGCCGGGCATGATCTCGCCGACCAGATTGAGCTCAACCCCTTGGGTCCGGCTTTCTCCGACAAGGGTAGTGATCGAAGGGTCAAGCGGATCGGGACCTTTGACGTTGGTCCGTTCGAGCTGGAACAGAGCTGCGGTAAGGAACAGCTTGTCACTCGGCGCCCATTTCAGGCCCAGTTCGTAATTGGTGAATTTCTCGGGCTCGAATGCGGTATCGCCAGGCGTCAGCAAGAAGAACTGATCGCCCGCTTGCGGCAGGAAGCTCGTGGCATAGCTCGCATAAAGCGACAATTGCTCAATCGGCTTAACGATCAGGCCCAGACGCGGGCTGACCTTTTCGTCCACGCGATCGCCGCGCACTCCGGTGAGCTGCTCGACCGTCTTGAGGTCGAACCGGTCCCAGCGCAGCCCCGCAATCAGCTGGATATGCTCGCCGATGTCGATCTGGTCCTGGAGATAGGCCGAGAGCACTTCGAGCTGACTGTCGCGATCACGCACGGGGGCGCCGAGCGTGATGTCCGGAAAGGTGAAGATATCGGACAGCGGGGCGGTGAAGCGGTTGGTCGTGCCACCTGCGCCATCAGCAAAGAACGCGTTGGCGCGGCCATTGTTTGAATCCTGCCAACTGGCCTCGACCCCGGTCAGGACCTTGTGGTCGATACCGCTGGTGGTGATTTCCCACACCAGGTTTGCCTGCGCGATCCAGTTCTGGCGTGTCTGCGTATCGCGATAGCCCGAAAACTGCACATCGGCTCCGCCATTGCGCAGGCCATCGGGCAGTATATTGCTGTAGGCCTTGTCATAATCGGCAAACTGCAGGGTGGCATTGCCCGAGAGATTGCCCGAGAACTCGTGATCGATCCGCGCGCGGGCGATGTGCACCTGCGAACTGGTATCGTTGAAGTCCGCGGCGCCGAACAAGGTGTCGCGGAAGCCGCGCAGCGGCCCATCGCCATCGGCCGGATTGCCGCGATCGACCAGGCGCTGGTCTTCGTCATAGGAATAGGTTGCCGTCAGGCGGGTCGCTTCGCCAAGATCGAGGGTCGCTGTCGGTGAAATGCCGATGAAGTGACCGTCATAAGAATCGCGATTGCTGTTGAATTCCTCATAGGCGGTGTTGAAGCGCACGGCTGCCACATCCGACAGTGTGGCGTTGACGTCGCCCGCCAGCGCGAAAGCACCAAAACTATCGGCTGAAGCGTCGAATTCCGCTGCAAAGCCATTGATCCGCGCAGTCTTGCTGACACGATTGATCACGCCGCCGCCGCCGCCCCTGCCAAAGATCAGCGCATTGGCTCCCCTGAGCACCTCGATCCGCTCGACGTTGTAAAGCGAACGATAATATTGCGCGTCATCGCGCAGCCCATCTAGATAGAAATCGGCGGTTGTTTCCTGGCCGCGAATGAAGATCTCGTCGCGGTGGCCTTCGCCGGTTTCGAGGCTGATCCCCGGCACATAACGCAACGCTTCGCCCAATTGGCGCACCGACTGGTCCTCAAGCTGGTCGCGTGTGATGAAGGTAATCGTCTGCGGCACATCGATGACCGGGGTGGGGGTCTTGGTGCCCGACGAACCGTCCTCCTCGGCATAGCCTTCGCGCTCACCTGTCACGATAATCCCCTCGGGCAGGTATTGGCGTGCCTGTTCTTCCGCGCTCGCTGCCGTGGCGCTTTCCGCAGCCGACGCCGCCATTGGCGCAATCAGCGTTGCCCCTGCGAGCCAGAAAGCCTTGCCAAATTTGCTCATGTAAATCGTCCAATCTTTCGAGTCGTGATCCGTGAGCGAGTCGCTATTGAGAATTATTCGCAAATGCAAGAGTGAGAGTGGACTTGCCCGGAAAAAACTGCCTCGCTAGGTCGCCAACGCGGCCAAAGACGCTGTGCAAGCAGTGTTCCTGCAGGAGATCGAAGGCATGAAGGCAACCATCTGGCACAACCCCAATTGCGGAACCTCGCGCAAGACGCTGGCGATCCTCGAAGAAGCCGGCATCGACCTGACAGTGGTCGAATATCTCAAGGATCCACCCTCGCGCGAAAAGCTGGCGCAGCTCTATGCCGACGCTGGTATAGCCCCGCACCAGGGACTGCGCATGCGCGGCACCGACGCCGAAGAGCGCGGCCTGCGCAATGCCGATGCTGGCACCGTACTCGATGCGATGGCTGAAGATCCGATCCTGATCGAGCGCCCGCTGGTGGAGACAGACAAGGGCGTGCGGCTGTGCCGTCCTCAGGATGTCGTGCGCGAAATCCTTTGACGCGATTTCAGGCGAGGTCGCGCGTCAAGACGTCATCCGGGGTGAGCCAGCGCCAGCCGAGCACATAGACCATCGCGCACAGGCCGCAGATGACGGAGAAGCCGATTGCCGGGTGATGGCCGTATAGCCACACTCCGACCGCTGGTGCCAAGATATAGGCGGCCCCGTTCACCGAAGCGACGGTGCCGCCTACCTGGCCCTGTTCGCGCCTGCTGACGGCGAGCGAAGCCCCGGCGGTAAATCCCGGACGGAACAGGCCGAAACCAAGCGATGCGATGGCAAAACCGAGCGAGATCGAGTGAAGATCGTGTGATACGGCGAAGGTCACTGTTCCCAGCGCTGCCAGCGCCATACCCCACATGATCGAAGCGCGCGGGCCAAGCTTGAGCATCGGGATCAGGCCCCACTGCGCCAGCAAGGTTGAAATCGCACCCGCCATCAACACCATTCCGATCGGCCCTGTTCCTGCCATCGGATCGGCGCGCAGCCCCATCCGGTCGAGTATGAAGAAGCCGATGATCCCCAGAGTGGCGGCCTGGGCATGGCCGCCCAGAAGGCCTGCAACAAGCCACGGGCGCACGCGCGGATCGTTCCATCTCAGGCGGGGAATATCTTCTTCCTCCGCTCTTTGCTCCGAAACTGCGCCGGCCGGCGTATCGTCGCTGTCATCATCGCCTGAAAGCGAGGAATTGGCGCCGGCGCTAAAGGGGGCGGTTACCACCCTTCCGCGCGCGGCATAGCTGGGTGCGTCATTTGGCAGGCGCAGCCGCAGCGCCACCAGCACAGCCGCAGCGATCAGCGCAAAGGCGATAAACGGGCCGACCAATCCGCTTTTGGGAAAGATCAGCATCGGTGCCAGGGCGGGGCCAATCACCGTGCCCAGCCCGAAGCTGGAGGCGATCAGCGCCAGCGCCTGTGTCCGCTCGGAACGGGGCGTGCGACTGGCAACATAGGCCTGCACCGCGGGCGGCGCGGCCGATCCGAATCCGCCGTAGAGGCTGCGTGCCAGGGCAAACAGTATCAGCGTCCACACAGCCGGAATCAGCCCGATAAGGCCGAACCACAGCACGATCCCGCACAATCCCATCGAGGCGATGAAGCCCACCAGCCCCACTGCCATCATCGACTTGCGCCCGCGCCGGTCTGACCGGCGGGCCCAGATCGGTGCACAGATGACCCACAACAGGGCAGACCAGGTGTAGGCCAGGCTGATCCAGAAGTCCGCCACGCCCAGCTCGGTGCCGATGGACGGCATTACAGATTGCATCGCCGTGTTCCCGGCCGCTGTCACCAGCATGACCGAGAAAAGCAGCACCATCCGCTCGCGTGAGATATGCGGCACCGTCTTGCCTGGTGCGAGCGGGGGCGGGGGGGGCGGTTCCATGTCAGCCATGACAAATCCAGCGCTAGGCGAGCCAGCTCAAGCTTGCAATGTACCGCAGCATCTGCGAACTCGCGCAACTGGCGTTTTGAAAGGGGTCTGCGGAAGTCTAATGAACTCCAAGGGAGTTGCTATCGAATTGCGGCGGCGCTTGCGTGACCGGCTTGCAACCCAAACCGGCCAATTGGCGGTTTTCTTGCGCGGTTTTCTCGAGCACCCGCGGATGGTCGGCTCGATCATCCCGTCCTCACGCTTTACAGTGCGCAAGATGCTGGAGCCGGTCGACTGGCGCAATTGCCGCCTGTTTGTGGAGTATGGCCCCGGTATCGGTACTTTCTGCCGCCCGGTGCTTGACCGTCTGAGCGGGGATGCCACGCTGATCGTGATCGATACCAACCCGCTTTATATCGACTATCTGAAACGCACGATCCGCGACAAACGCTTCCACGCGGTGTTGGGATCGGCGGTTGATGTCGAGCAGATCATCCGCGATCACGGCTTCGAACATGCCGATTACATCCTGTCAGGACTGCCGTTCTCGACCCTGCCGGCCGGTGTAGCCCCAGCGATTGGGGCAGCGACCTTCCGCGCGCTGCGCCCCGGCGGCGGTTTCCTGGTCTATCAGTTCACTGCGGCCTGCCTTGACTATATGCGCCCACATTATGCGCGGATCGACCAGGGCTTCGAATGGCTCAACATCCTGCCATGCAAGCTGTTCTGGGGCTGGAAGGCAGACGAGGTAGACGTGGTAGGCGAGGCAGGCGCCGAATAGGCCCTACTCGAAAGTCTCGCTCAGTTCCTCCGGTCGCTCGCCCGCCAGTTGGCGGTGGATCCCGGCAAGAACGGCGAGGAAGATCACCACGAAACCCGCATTGACCAGACTGGTAACGATGCCATTGCCGATCAGCTCCACTTCTCCGCCTATGGCCGCGAACACAACGCCCAGCACCAGCGTCGCCAGCAGGATCACCACCGTGATGGCGATCAGCAGCAGGAAATAGAACAGGAACAGGCGCAAGCTATTGCCCTTGGTCAGACGCCACGAACGCGCCAGCGCCTGGACCGGATTGAGGATTCCATCGACCGCGATTGCGGGCATGATCAGCGAGAACTTGACCATCAGGTAGAAAACCAGCGGTATCGCCAGCATTACGGCCAGCACCATGATGGCAGCGACGCCAGTGGCGAAGCCAAGTCCAACGGGCAGCATGATTGCGACGGCAGCAACAAGCACGACAAGGATATTGGCGGCAAAATAAGAGGGGAAGGACACCGCCCCGCGCTTGAGCGCATCGCCCAGCGTGGGTCGGGCGCGATCAGTCAGCAGCACCAGCAGGGCAAGCGTACCTATGCCCTGACTGACGAAGATGATCAGCATGACCCACCAGTAATCGATGTAGGTTTGCTGCATCACCGCCAGCATGGCTTGCATATCTTCCGGGTTGGCGACCGGAGGGTTCATCGCCTGCGGCATCAGCAGAGTGGTGGCGAGATAGGGCAGGAAGAAGAACACGCCAGCTACAACCACGATCATGTCGCGGTTCTTGCCGATCAATCCGGTGGCCGTGTTCCAGGCGGCACCCATGTCGAACTTCATCTCACCCTCCCCGAATTCGCTCGCAAGCTGATTGCCCCTTGATAAGCGCAGCGAATGCTCCCACGCAATTGGCGATGGAGATCAAAGCCACAGATACGATTGAATGGCGGCGCGAAGCCGGGCAAGTGCCCTATCGTGAGGCACTGGCCGAGATGGAACGCCGCAATGCCGCGATTGCGGCGGGTGACGAGCGCGAGCTTGTATGGCTGCTCGAACATCCGCCGGTTTACACCGCCGGAACCAGCGCGGCGGCAGACGAGCTGCTCGATCCGCGCTTCGAAGTGGTCGAGGCGGGGCGCGGCGGGCGCTACACCTATCACGGGCCGGGCCAGCGGGTTGGTTATGTGCTTCTTGATCTCACCAGGCGCGGCAAGGATGTGCGCTGTTTCGTGCACGGACTCGAGCGATGGGTGATCGCCACACTGGCGCGCTTCGGGGTTGAAAGCTGGGCGGTGGACGGCCGCGTGGGCATCTGGACTACGGATATTGACGGACGCGAGGCCAAGATCGGTGCCATTGGCGTACGCGTGCGCCGCTGGGTGACGATGCACGGCTTTTCGGTCAATCTCGAGCCTGACCTTGCCCACTTCACAGGAATCGTGCCGTGCGGGATAGAGGAATATGGCGTCACCAGCCTGAAGCGGCTGGGGCTCGACATTTCGCCGCAACAATGGGACGAGGCGCTGATTGCCGCAGCGCCCGGCTTTCTTGAGCATCTGGCAAAGGTGAGTGGAAAGAATTCATGCGAAGCTTGAACCTTGCAATCCTTCCGGCATTGCTGGCGGTGGCGGCCTGCGGCGGGCAAGCGCCCGAACGCGGCGAGGATGCGCGCGAAGCCGAAGGTGAAGTGCTGGGCGGCACGATCAGCGACGAGATGCTGCCGCTCGACCAGCTGCAATCGCAGTCGCCAGTGTTGCGGCAAAAGCCGGTCGGCGAGGGCGATGATGCCGCGGCAGCAGAGGGTGACGAAGCTACCGACGAAGCCGATGGCGGGGCTCCGCCGGACGCACCGGCAGAGCCCGACGAACCTCAGCAATAGCGCTCAGGCTGCGGCCTGCTCCTCGGCCAGGGTCGGATAATCGGTGTAGCCCTGCGGAATCGGGAAATACCAGCTCTTGGGCACATCCTTGTTGGGGTTCCAGTGCGCGCCCACCCGAATGCGCTCGGCAAGGTCGGGGTTCGAGATATAGGGCCGCCCAAAACTTACCGCATCGCATTTGCCGCTTTCGATGTCGGCCACGGCCTGCTCGGCGGTGTAATCGCTGTTGAGGATCAGCGGGCCCGAATAGATCTCGCGGATCAGCGGGCTCTGTTTGGGCACCTCGGTTGCGCCAAAGGTGCCATCGGGGCCCGGCTCGCGCAGTTCGACAAATGCCAGGCCCAGCTCTTGGCAGACCTTTGCTGCCGCACCGAAGGTGGCGGGCGGATTGCTGTCATCGCAGCCCTGAGTCTCGCCATTGGGTGAAAGACGTATGCCGACGCGGTCTGCGCCCCACACATCGATCAAGGCCTCCAGCACTTCGCGCATGAAGCGGGTGCGGTTTTCGGGTGAGCCGCCGTATTCGTCGGTGCGCAGGTTGGTCTTGTCGCGCAGGAACTGGTCGATGAGATAGCCGTTCGCGCCGTGGAGCTGCACCCCGTCGAATCCGGCGGCCTTGGCATTTTCGGCGGCGCGGCGATAATCGCCGATGGTGCGCTTGATATCTTCATGGGTCATCGCGCGCGCTTCGGCATAGGGCTGCTTGCCCGTCGGGGTATGCGCTTCGCCGGGCGCGGTGGTGGCGCTGGCCGAAAACGGCGGTTCACCATCTAGGAACACGGGGTGGACGATCCGCCCCATGTGCCACAGCTGCATCACGATCAGCCCGCCTTCTTCATGAACGGCCTTGGTCGAGGCTTTCCACGCTTCGACCTGCTCGTCGCTCCATATGCCGGGCGCAGAGGGCCATCCCAGCCCCTCGCGGCTGATCCCGGTCGCTTCGGTCAGGATCATCCCCGCCCCGGCGCGCTGGCGGTAATATGTCGCCATCAGATCGTTGGGGGTGAACATCGGTTCGGCGGCGCGTCCACGCGTGAGCGGGGCCATGAAAATGCGGTTCTTTGCTTCGAGTGCGCCCATGGTGAGCGGCTGGAACAGAGTGTCGTGCAAGGTGATTGTCCTTTCCATGCGAACTATTCGGCTTCGCACTTGGGGAATTCGCAGCTAGTGCGCAACCCGTGGAAAAAGTGGGGGCAATGGAAAAAGAGCGGGGCATGCAAGCAGAACTTGCCCAGCCGCGCGGCTGGTTGCTGCTGCTTGCCCTGCTAGCGGGCAATGTTGCGCTTGCGCTTGGCCCATGGCTGGTGCGGCTTGCCGATACCGGGCCGGTATCCGCCGGATTCTGGCGGCTGTTTCTGGCGCTGCCCTTTCTGGCGCTGCTGGCGCGGGTCAGCGGGCAGGCGCTTACCGGCATCCCTCGCCGGACGTTGATATTCGTCGCTCTGGGCTCGCTGGCCTTCGGGCTCGACCTTGCCACCTGGCATATCGGGATCGAGCTGACCCGGCTCGGCAATGCGACATTGTTCGGCAACGCGGGCAGCATCGTGTTGCTGTTCTGGGGCTTCGTTGCCCTGCGCAGCCTGCCGCGCGGCCTTGAATGGCTGGCGATCGTATTCGCGCTTGGCGGGGCAGCCATCCTGATGGGGCGCAGCGCGGAGATTTCCACCAGCACGCTGATCGGCGATCTGTTCTGCCTCACTGCAGGATTGCTCTACGCGGTCTATCTGATCAATCTGCAAGGCGCGCGCCAGACCATCGGCGGGTGGAGCCTTCTGGTTTGGGTAAGCATTTTTGCTTGCCCGATGCTACTCGCCATAGCGCTTGTGAAAGGCGAGCCGGTATGGCCGACTGACTGGACGCCGATCCTGATCCTGTTTGTCTCCAGCCAGTTGGTGGGGCAGGGGCTGCTGGTGTTTTCCATGCGCCATTTCCCGCCGTTGGTGATCGGGCTGGCGCTGCTGACCCAGCCGGCGGTGGCGGCGCTGGTGGGCTACAGCGTGTTCGGCGAAATGCTGACGCCGCTCGACATCATGGGCATGGTGCTTCTCGGAAGTGCGCTGGTAATTGCGCGGGGTAGCAAGGCCAATCCCGCCAATCTGATGGCTGATGAATAGCGCGAATTCAGCCTGGCGGATCAGCCCGCCATTGCCCTGCTGAAACTGACGAAGCGTGCCTCCACATCTTCCAGATCGGGGCCGGTCAGTTGCTGGCGGACTTGCTGGATCAGGCGCTCGCCTTCCTGATAAAGCGCCGCCTTGCGGGTTTCATTACTGATTGGTGCGGCGCAATTTTTCAGCGAATCGAACATCACCAGTGCGGCCGGGGGACTGGTGGCGGCAGCGCTGCGGAAATTTCCGAAGCCACGTTTGAGATAGTGATCGAAATCATCGGGCAGGGGCACCACCAGATCTTTTAACACAGCGTGGTCTTCGTCCCCGATGTCCTTGTTCAGATCGCGCGTTCCCAGCAATGCTGTTCCCGCGCCGAGCCAATGCAGCGCGGTGATCGCGGTGAACGGATCGTTGATTCCCGGGGAAAGCGCCCTCAGGCCGATCTCCACCAGTTCGTCGATCAGGAATTGCAGGTCCTGATCCGGTGTGCGGGTTGCGCCAAGGGTGAATTTATCGCGCAGATCCTCAGCAAGATCATCGGTCAGATCGACATCGCACAATTCGGCAATGGTCATGCCCGGATGTACAAAATCGCCAGTGCGCACACCGAGCGCAATGCGCCCTTCCGATTTCCTGGCCAGGCGCGCCAAAGAATCGAAGGCAATCAGTTGGACATAGCCTGTGCGGTCCGCAAGAACCGGAATACCCTTTGGCGATTTGGTGATCGGCAGACCCTTGTCCTGTTCCGGATAGGTTTCTTCGATCCCTTTCAGCAGCCGCTTGCCAATCCCTTCCAGCACAGTGTTAATCCGGATACTGGCGGGGATGTGATTGAGGAAGAACACCAGCACGCCGATCGATGCGGCCATCAAACCCATCCCGACCAACAGTGAGAGTTGGGGAACGAAGCCGGGTAAACTGGTTGCGGCAGCGTCTGCAGCGGTAGCGGCGATTTCATCCTCGCTGCGGACTGCGCGCAGTACCACCAGCGCATAGACGAAGGTGCCGATAAAGGTCGCCAGGCTGAGCTGGTTGCCCTTGTCTTCCATGAAATTGGTCAGCAAGCGCGGGCCATAGGCGCCGCTGGCATAGGCAACCGCAGCGATAGTGATCGAGAATACCGTGGAGGCGACCCCGATCATGGATCCAGCAATCACGGTGAGCATATTGCTCGCACCTTGCGGCCGGGCAGGGATGATCCAATCCACACCATTGAGGAATTCGGCAAACCCGTTGCGGTCGACCCAGACCAGCCCCAGCGCCAGCAGCGCCGCGATTACGGAAAACAGCGCCGGATAGAACCAGTAGTTCGAATTGAGCTTGGCCCACAGCCAGCGCGGATATTCGGTCATGGCGTCCTAACGCTGAAAATGGGCAAAAGGTTCAGGCACGCCCCAGATCGCCCTTGCCGACGGTGCTACCTGCCATTTCGAGCATCTTGTCGAGGCTCTTCTTGGCGGCGAGGCGCAGGCCTTCCTCGATCTCGATGCGCGGCTCGAGGTCGCGCAGTGCGACATAGAGCTTCTCCATCGTGTTGAGTGCCATATAGGGGCAGATGTTGCAGCTGCAGTTGCCGTCAGCCCCCGGCGCGCCGATAAAATGCTTTTCCGGCAGCGCCTTTTCCATCTGGTGGATGATGTGCGGCTCGGTTGCGACGATCAGCGTGTCACCCGGGAAAGTCTTGGCAAAATTCAGGATGCCGCTGGTAGAGCCGACATAATCGGCGTGGTCGATGATCGAGGGCGGGCATTCAGGATGCGCGGCCACCGGCGCGCCCGGATATTGCTCTTTCAGTTTCATCAGCTCGGTTTCGCTGAAGGCCTCGTGCACGATGCACACGCCCGGCCACAGCAGCATCTCGCGGTTGAACTTGCGGCTGAGATAGCCGCCCAGGTGCCGATCAGGCCCGAAGATGATCTTCTGGTCCTTGGGGATCTGCTGCAGGATCGTTTCGGCGGACGAGCTGGTGACGATCACGTCGCTGAGCGCCTTCACCTCGGTCGAGCAATTGATATAGGTCAGCGCGATGTGATCGGGATGCGCCTCGCGGAAAGCCTTGAATTTTTCGGGCGGGCAACTGTCTTCAAGGCTGCAGCCGGCATCCATGTCGGGCAGGATCACGATCTTTTCAGGGCTCAGGATCTTGGCGGTTTCGGCCATGAACTTGACCCCGCAGAAGGCGATCACATCGGCATCGGTTTCGGCTGCCTTCTTGCTCAACTCCAGGGAGTCGCCCACGAAGTCGGCGATGTCCTGGATATCGGCAGTCTGGTAATAATGCGCCAGGATCACCGCGTTGCGCTCTTTGCGCAGCCGGTCGATCTCGGCCAGCAGATCCTTGCCGGTGGGGACTTTGGTCAGGACGCTCATCAATCAATCCAGTCAGTTGCCTCTGACATTCATATAGCACGCCAGCGGCGATTTGCGAGCGCGTTTCGGCCGCTACATCGCGAAGCCGGGCGGCAGATAGGCCGCCATCGGCCGTTCGGCGCCAGGCGAACCGGCGAGCAGGAGTTCGGTCAACGAAACGCCCAGCGACGTATAGGCGATGAAACTACCCAGAATCTGCGCACCCAGGATCAGACCCGCACCCCACAGCCACGCCGGGTGCACCTTACCGCTGCGGCGCCAATCGGCGATCATCCCGATGATCGGGAAGATCAGTGTCGCCGCGATGGTGATCCGCCATGCATAGGGCATCATCAGCGGCAGCGGGAGCAATCGACCGAGGCCGGGCCCGGTAAGGATCGCCATGCCACCGAACATCAGCCGGCGGTGCCAGCCCGAATATCGCCGCGCCCTGAGCGACGCGAAGGCAAGGCCGCCGAACGCCAGCAGCTGCAACGAATTGCTGATCAGGAATTCGTTCTGGTCGAAGAAGAACGGCCCGCCGGTGCGGCGCATGGAAACGAACATGATTGTGAAGCCCAGCACAACCATCAGAGGAATATAGAAGTAGGCGACCTGGCCGAGCCGCTTGTGGAGCGCGATATTGCCCCCCGCGATCAAGGTATTCTGCGCAAGAAATAGCCCGATCCAGCCCATGAAGGCCACCCCGTGCAGGTGATATTGCCAGGGCGCATCAAAGCTTGACCGGCCCATGGCCAGATTGAGCGAAAACCCTGCCACTATGACCAGCGACATGACCCATGCCATGATCAGGAAGAATCGTTGCTCTCTTCCCGCTGCGGAATTGCCTGTTACCGTTGCCATCGCCTCTCCCCTCAGAAAGCGACCCATCCGACCCCATCCGACCCATCACTTAAATACAATTTGCCGTCCGTCGCCGTCAATCGACCCGCCAAATCTCCCCGTCGCGCCCAGCCAGCCCCCGTTTCTCGAGGTCAAGCAGGTGCGCGAGCACGCTCATCTGCGCGGCCTTGACCAGCCGCTCGTCAAGCCCTTTGTACATTTCGGGAATGAATTCAGGGATCGGTCGCGCGCGCTCGCTCAGCAGGCGCAGGATCTGGTTCTCGCGCTGGCGGCGATGCCCCATCATTCCGCGTACCAATTGGCGGGGTTTCTCGATCGGTTCGCCATGGGCAGAGTAATAGACCCGGTCCTCGCGCGATTGCAGCCTTTCCAGGCTTTTCATGTATTCGCCCATGTCGCCATCGGGCGGGATCACCACGCTGGTTGACCAGCCCATCACGTGATCTCCCGTGAACAATGCGCCTGATTCCTCAAGCGCGAAGCACAGGTGGTTGGAGGTGTGGCCGGGCGTATGAAGCGCGCGCAGGGTCCAACCTTCGCCCGCCATCGCTTCGCCATCTACCAGAACCCGGTCAGGATCATAGGTTGTGTCGAAAGCCTCGTCTGAACGCGGCCCCCATTCCTTCAAGACAGTGCTGTCGATCACCAAAGGTGCGCAGCCAACCACCGGCGCGCCGGTGCGCTGTGCCAGAGGTGCGGCAGCCGGTGAATGGTCACGGTGCGTATGCGTGCACATGATCGCAATCACCCGCTTATCACCGATGGCATCGATAACCGCACCAAGATGCGCTTCATCCGCCGGGCCAGGGTCGATCACCGCCACATCGCCGGCATTGCCGACGATATATGTCTGCGTGCCGGTGTAGGTATAGGGTGACGGATTGGGGGCGAGAACACGCCGCACCAACGGTTCACATTGCTCGGCCACGCCGGTTGGCCAGGGCTTGGGTGGAAATGCCATGGCTTGCATATGGCAATTGAGCGTGCACATGTCACGCCAACGAATTTGAGGAGAGTTGCATGAGTGAATTCATCCTGGTGCTGGACGAAGGAACCACATCGACCCGCGCGATGCTGTTCGGCCGGGACGGGAAGCTGCATGGCCAGTCGCAGCAGGAACTCGAGCAGCGCTACCCGAAATCGGGTTGGGTTGAACATGATGCCGCCGAGATTTGGGACAAGACGCTGGCCTGCGCGCGAGAGGTTGCCAACAAAGCTGGCGGGGCAGAACGGATCGCCTGCATCGGTATCACCAACCAGCGCGAAACAGTGGTCGCCTGGGACAAGCATAGCGGAGAGCCGCTGACGCGGGCGATCGTGTGGCAGGACCGGCGCACGGCGGAATTTTGCGAAACCCTGCGTGCCGCCGGAAATGAAGCCGAAGTCCAGCGGCGCACCGGGCTGCTGCTCGACCCCTATTTTTCCGGTACCAAGATGCGCTGGATGCTCGAGAATGCCCCTGCCGTGCGCGGCGCGGCGGAGCAGGGCAGGCTCGCCTTCGGCACGATCGAGAGCTGGCTGGTATGGAAGCTCACCGGCGGAGAACATCTGACCGATGCCAGCAATGCGAGCCGCACATTGTTGATGGCGCTGGACGGGGCAGGTTTTGACGAGGGCCTTTGTGACCTTTTCGGCGTGCCCAACCGCGCCTTGCCGCAGGTGGTCGACAATGCGGGCGAATTCGGCGTTGCTGAAGCCGAATGGCTAGGTCGCAAGATTCCCATCACCGGGCTTGCGGGTGACCAGCAGGCGGCCACCATCGGCCAGGCATGCCTGACCTTTGGCGAAACCAAGGCGACCTTTGGCACCGGTGCTTTCGTCCTCACCAACAAAGGCAAAGACATTCCCGTGTCGAGCCATCGCCTGCTGGGCACAGTGCTCTACCAGCTTGGCGGCGAGCGGACCTATGCGCTCGAAGGTTCGGTATTCGTGGCCGGCAGCCTCGTGAAGTGGCTGCGCGATTCCCTTGGCATCGTTGATGTCGCTGGGCAGACCGAAGCGCTGGCGCGCTCAATTCCCGACAGCGGGGGCGTGACCATAGTACCAGCGCTCACCGGGTTGGGCGCGCCGCATTGGCGGGCCGAGGCACGCGGGGTGATCACCGGGCTCAGCTTTGCCAGCGGCAAGGCGCAGCTGGCACGCGCCGCGCTGGAGGCGATGGCGCACCAGACGCATGATTTGGCCGAAGCCTTTGCGGCCGATGGCGCCCCCTGGGGCACACTGCGGATCGATGGCGGAATGAGCGCCAATAACTGGATGGCGCAGGATCTTGCAAATATGCTCGATCTGACCGTCGAGCGGCCTGAATTCGTGGAAACGACTGCGCTTGGCGCGGCGATGCTGGCTGCAGCAGGGGCAGGTATATATCCTGATTTGCCAGCTGCAGCGGCGGCAATGCGTGGCCATTCGAGCAGCTTTACACCCGACATGACTGATGCGGTCAGGTCAGAGCGTCTGGCGCGCTGGCACGAGGCGCTGGCGGCGGCCTGAACTTGGCGACTGCTTCAGTGAAGCGGATCAGCGTTGGCCAAGCGCGCGGCCCAGCCGCTCGTGCATGTTGTGCACCATCGGCCGCGCGGCAAAATGCTCGCTCCAGGCTTCATCGAGCCGGGAGATGCGGCGATGCAAATGGATCGTATCTTGGATCAAGGCGCGGGTCGCCGGCTCGAGCAATTCCATATCTTCGGGGCACGAATCCCGATCCTCGGGCAACCGCCCGTGGCGCCGCAACTGCATTTCGTTGAGCTCACCGGAGAAAAAGGCCCGCTGGTTGAGCAGCCAGGCGAGCACATGCATCATCCGTGTGGTCGCCTTCAAACCCTCGCTCGACAATACCAGGCGCAGCTCGTCGCTGGCGCCTGCGGCCTGATCCCCCATGCGCAGGGCGAACACAGCGCGTACTTCATCGGCCAGGAGCAAGGCTTCGCTGTAAAGCGATTCAATGATCGGGCGTGAAAGGCTGCTGGTTCGAAACATGTTCGCATCGCTAAAACGCTTGCGCGGCAAAGGTCCAGAGCGGCAACCATATTGTCCGCTACTTCTCCACCTACTGTCCCAAAGCGGAACGGATCGTAAGCCCGTATTAACCAAGAAACCATTGAAAATAAATTATAATATTCAAGGAGGCGGTTTGCCGCAGCAGTTCTGGCTAAACGTCGTTAACGACAATTTCCGACCAGCGGCTGCCGCGCCTTGACCGGTGCAGTCACGCGATAATGTCAGGCAACAGGTTGTCCTCGATCAGGGAGATCTGGTCCTTGAGCTTCAGCTTGCGCTTTTTGAGGCGCGCGATCTGGAGCTGGTCCTGCGAACCTGCCTCGGTCAACGCAGCAATGGCTGCATCGAGATCGCGATGCTCCGTGCGCAGCAATTCCAGCCGCTTGCGAAGCTCTTGTTCGGACACTCGATTGCCTCCTGAAACCGGCGGCTTGCTGCGCGCCGGATGTTTCGAGCCGAATAGGGGCTCAGCCAGTCTTTTCAAGTTAAGCATTATATGGTTTGATGACAAATCGTGGCTCGTCCGCGCTTGGACGAGTCGCCCCCTGCGGTCCCAACGTAAAGGAGAACCTTGATGGAATCGTCTCACGTCCAAGCGCTGCAATCCAAACATGCCGGTCTTGAAGCGCGGTTGCGCGATGAAATGAACCGACCCGCGCCTGACAATGCGACGATCCAACAACTCAAGAAGCGCAAGCTGAGGATCAAGGAAGCGCTCGCCGAAGCCTGATTTCCGGAAGCCTGCCCCCGGGCGGCGCTGCGACGTGCGCATGCGCGTTGATGCGGCGTTCCGTATTGCGTTGAAGCTGCTATAGGCTCGGGCATGTCTGCCACTGCATCTGCTCGTTTGATCCTCACCCGCCTGCACGAGGTGATGGCTTCGCGCTTGCATGCGCAGGGCAAGCTTGACCAGGTGGTCGATATCATCGGGCAGAGCCTCGATAGCGAAGTATGCTCGATCTATCTCCTGCGCGATGGCATGCTCGAACTGTTTGCCACGCGCGGGCTCAATGCCAGTGCAGTCCACGTTACCCGCATGGCGATTGGCGAAGGGCTCAC
>LOET01000014.1 GCA_001515985.1 Sphingomonadales bacterium BRH_c3
TCATGGCCGGGCCCGAACCGGTGGCAGCGCCCGCTGCCGCGCCGCCGCCAATCGAGGCACCCGCAGTGCCTTCGGAAGCGGTCGAAACCCTGGTTCCCGATGAACCCGCACCGCCGCCGGAGATCATCTATGTCGGCAAGGAAGTGGTCCAGCCGCTGCCCGAAGTTTGATCGGCCGGCTTACTGCCCCTTGAACTCGGGGCTGCGTTTTTCAAGCAGCGCGTCGATACCTTCCATGTGATCGCCAGTCAGGTGCATGAGCGCCTGCGTGTTGGCGGCCATTTCCAGCGCCGTGTCATAGCTGGTCGAGCGCCCTTGCCGCATCAGGTTCTTGGCATGGCGCAGCGCGTGCGGCGGCATGGCAGCGATCTTCGTTGCCAATGCCTGCGCCTCCTGCATCAAGCTGTCATGCGCGACCACGCGGCTGACAAGGCCCCAATCGAGCGCGGTCGGCGCGTCGATCACATCACCGGTATAGAACAGTTCAGCCGCGCGCGCTTCGCCGATGATGCGCGGCAGGATCCAGGTGCCGCCATCGCCGGGGATGATGCCCAGCTTGAGGAAGGTCACGCCAAACTTTGCCTTGTCGGAAGCAATTCGGATGTCTCCCAGGCAGGCGAGATCGCAGCCAAGCCCGATCGCGGGGCCGTTGACCGCTGCGATCAGGGGCACGCGCAAGCCGTAAAGCGCGCGCAACACCTTGTGGATGTTGTTGCGATAGCCGTCCGAAATCTCGGGCGCATTGCCGCCGAAGGTGCCGCTGCGATCCTTCATCGCCTTGATATCGCCGCCCGCGCTGAAGGCGCGGCCCGCACCGGTCAGGATCACGCAGCGCACGTTCATGTCGAGATTCACTGCGTCGCAAGCGGCGGCAAAGGCATCGCCATCGCCCTTGGCGCCGAGCGGGTTCATCGTCTCCGCACGGTCAAGCGTAAGTGTGGTGATGTGGCCGGCTGTTTCGATCTTCAGGAGTGACATGCGGCGAATTCCTTTCGCCGGATGCCTTGCCAGCATTATTACCCGCCGTCACCCCGGACTTGATCCGAGAGACGTTCAACTCTTCATACGGAATGGATGATCAGGATTGTTTCGCACGAAACCCTCGACGTCGCGAAGGCGCGCGGGATAAGGCTCGACTTCCTGCCAGCCTGTGTTTGTCGGAAATCGATATCCGGCATTCCAAAGTGCCTCAACTTTTTTCCATTGTTCGGCATCAGTTCGCTTCGGAGCCTTAAATGACCTGCCCATCCGATGTGCATCGCCTCCACACTGTGGGCAGGTGGCGTTGCTTCCCTCAGACAGCTTCCACGACTTGCGACAAACAAAGCACGCGTGAGCCGTGAGAAAGTCGGGTCCGCGGTAAGGCTCCGGGGTGTCAAACCCACCAACCTCCCGGTTTCCGATGCTTTTCCGTATTTCCATCCGTTCAGCTTTGGAAGGAGGAGTAGCCATGCTGCTCGACCTAAGCCCGCGCCTCTTCCACGCCAGCGCTATTGTGCCGCAGCGCGCGCAGAACAGTGGCGACGATATCGGGTGCGTTTAGCCCCGCCTTGTCATACTGGTGCTCGGGATCGTCGTGGTCCTGGAAGATGTCGGGCAAGCGCAGGGTGCGGATCTTGAGGCCGACATCGGTCAGCCCTTCGTCGCTGGCGAAGGTCAGCACATGCGCGCCCAGCCCGCCGATCGCGCCTTCTTCAACCGTCACCACAACTTCGTGGGTACGCATCAATCTCTCGATCAGCTGAGTGTCGAGCGGCTTGGCAAAACGCAGATCGGCAACCGTGGTCGACAGCCCCTTTGCCTCGAGCTGATCAGCGGCCTTGAGCGCTTCAGCCAGCCGCGCGCCCAGTGACAGGATTGCGACTTTGGTGCCCTGCCGCATCACGCGGCCCTTGCCGATCTCAAGCTTCTGCGGGGTCTCGGGCAGTTCCACCCCCACGCCATTGCCGCGCGGATAGCGGAAGGCGATGGGGCCGTCGTCATATTCGGCAGCGGTATAGGTCATATGGACCAGCTCCGCCTCGTCCGCCGCAGCCATCACCACCATGTTGGGAAGGGTGGCGAGATAGGTGATGTCAAAGCTGCCCGCATGGGTGCAGCCATCGGCGCCCACCAGCCCGGCACGGTCGATTGCAAAGCGTACTGGCAGGTTCTGGATCGCAACATCATGCACCACCTGGTCATAGGCGCGCTGAAGGAAGGTGGAATAGATTGCCGCGAACGGCCGCATGCCCTGGGCGGCAAGCCCCGCAGCAAAGGTTACGCCGTGCTGTTCGGCAATGCCGACGTCGAAGGCGCGGTCGGGATGAGCCTTGGCGAAACGGTCAACCCCTGTGCCCGATGGCATGGCCGCAGTGATGGCGCAGATCCGCTTGTCGGTCTCTGCAAGCTTGGCCAGCGTATCGCCAAACACGTTCTGGTAGGCAGGCGGGCCGGCCTTGGATTTGGCTTTCTCACCAGTGACCACATCGAACCTGGGCACGCCGTGATATTTGTCGGCGCTGTTTTCGGCAGGGGCATAGCCCTTGCCCTTTTGCGTCACGACATGGACCAGGATCGGCCCCTCCGCCGCATCGCGGACATTCTCCAGCACCGGAACCAGCGCATCGAGATCGTGCCCGTCAATCGGGCCGACGTAATAGAAGCCCAGCTCTTCGAACAGCGTGCCGCCCATCGCCATGCCGCGCGCGAACTCATCGGTTTTGCGCGCCGCCTTGTGCAGCGGTTCAGGCAGTTTGCGGGCGAACTTGCGCGCCAGTTCACGCAGTCCCAGAAACTTGCCGCTTGAAACCAGCCGCGCGAGATAAGTCGAAAGCCCGCCCACCGGCGGCGCGATCGACATGTCGTTATCATTCAGGATCACCACCAGCCGGTTGCCCGCCTGTTCGGCATTGTTCATCGCCTCATAGGCCATGCCCGCGCTCATCGCGCCGTCGCCGATCACCGCAATGCCGCGTCCGGGCTGACCCTGCAGCTTGTTGGCGATAGCAAAGCCGAGCGCCGCCGAAATCGAAGTGGAGCTGTGCGCCGCCCCGAACGGATCATATTCGCTTTCGGAGCGCTTGGTGAAGCCTGACAAGCCCCCGCCCTGGCGCAATGTGCGAATCCGGTCACGCCGCCCGGTGATGATCTTGTGCGGATAGCACTGGTGGCCCACGTCCCACACCAGCCGGTCTTCCGGCGTGTTGAAGACATAGTGGAGCGCCACGGTCAATTCGACCACACCCAGCCCGGAGCCCAGATGCCCGCCGGTGGTGCCCACTGCGTCGATCACCTCGGCGCGAAGTTCGTCAGAAAGCTGGCGCAGCTCCGATTTGTCGAGCTGTCGAAGGTCGGCCGGGAAGCTGACCTTGTCGAGCAGCGGGGTTTGCGGTGAGTGACTCATGATTCAAGCGCTTACATACGAATTCGGGAACTGTCGATGAATGGCTGCCAGACCGGGCATCGCGGCGGACCAGGGAATCGGCGTGTCATCAGCCCCTGCAGCTGCTGCACACGCCGCGAATTTCGATCACCGGGCGCCGCGCCTGGAATTCGCGTGTCCTGGCCAGCGCGCGCACCCGCAGGGACGCTTCATCATCATCGATGTGGGTGGCCTCGCCGCATTCGTCGCAAACGAGAAAGATGCAATCGTGCTCGCAGCCTGGATGGGTATTGGCAAGAAAGGCATTGGCGCTTTCAACCCTGAGCGCGAGATTGTTGGTCACAAACAGGTCGAGGATGCGATAGACGCTGTTGGGCGCCACCCGCTTGCCGCGATCGCGCGAAAGATTGTCGGCAATATCATAGGCGGAAACGGGGCGTTCATGGCGCGCGAGTTCGGCAAACACCGCTTCGCGCATGCCGGTCCACTGCTCGCCCGCATCGGTCAAGGCAATGCGGGCGGCATCGATCAGGCGGGTGCCGGAATGTTCCTGGTGAGCGTGATGATGACTGGCCATTCAAGCCATATAGTGCACCGCGGCGCACGGCGCCACTCCTCGCGGCAATCGTTACGGGTGGGTGGCAAACCGCGCTGGAGCGACAGCGCGCGGTCATGTCTCAGTTGGCGCTGGCAGGCCCGCTTTCGCTGGATGTTTCCGCAGGCGCAGCCTGGGCCGGGGTGGCAATATCGGCCGTGATGTCGCCCGCCATGCTCGCGCCGACCAGCAGCGCCCCGATCAGGAAGCCGGCGCCGAAGTTACGGTAAAGATCGGACTTGAAGAGACCCATGGGATATTCGCTCACGACTCGAGTCAGGTTTGATGTTCGAGGCTGTGTTAGCCTCAATTAATTGAGGCGCGGTGAACACGGCTTTCATAAAATGTCTATTCGCTCTGCGACAGAATGTGGTTACGGGCTGACGAAATGAGTGAAGCGATCATCATCGGCGGTGGCCACAATGGGCTTGTTTGTGGCTTTTACCTTGCGCGCGCACCCCTCTCGGCGGCGGGGTAACGGGCGCCCCGGGGCACAACTGCGCGCATGCGATTCTACGCGGCCAGCGCTGGCTCAAATTCTAGGGTCAGGACCCGACTGGGCAAGCGCAGGTGATTCGTAGCGCAGCGAGAACCGCACCAAGGACGCTCACCCGGATGGGTGAGCGCAAAAACATCAGTGCCGGAAATGGCGCATCCCGGTGAAGACCATCGCCAGCCCCGCCTCGTCCGCCGCAGCGATCACTTCCTCGTCGCGGATCGAGCCGCCCGGCTGGATCACCACGGTGGCGCCCGCTTCGGCTGCCGCAAGCAGGCCGTCAGCGAAGGGGAAGAAGGCATCGGAGGCGACCGCGCTGCCAACCGTGCGCGGGGCATCCCAGCCATAGGTTTCGGCAGCTTCGGCTGCCTTCATCGCGGCGATACGCGAGGAATCGCGCCGGTTCATCTGGCCCGCGCCGATCCCGGCCGTCGCGCCATCCCTGGCATAGACGATCGCGTTCGATTTCACATGCCGCGCCACGGTCCAGGCGAACAGGCAATCCTTGAGTTCCTGTTCGGTTGGCGCCCGCTTGGTCACCACTTTTAGGTCAGCCTCGGTGATCGCGCCATTGTCACGCGTCTGCACCAGCAGCCCGCCGGTGATCGGTTTGACCAGCAAGCCGCCGCGTCGCGGATCGGGCAAATCGCCCACGGTGAGCAGGCGCAGGTTCTTCTTCTTCGCGAATATCTCGCGCGCTTCATCCGACACGCTCGGCGCAATCACCACTTCGGTGAAGATCCTGGCGATCTGTTCGGCGGTTGCCCCGTCAAGTTCCTGGTTCACCGCCACGATCCCGCCAAAAGCCGAAACGCTGTCGCATTGCAGCGCCGCTTCCCACGCCTCGACCAGCGTGCCTGCCTGCGCCACGCCGCAGGAGTTGGCATGCTTCACGATCACCACTGCTGGATCGCCACCGGCAAACTCGGCACACAGTTCAAGTGCAGCATCGGCATCGTTGTAATTGTTGTAGGAGAGCTCCTTGCCCTGGAGCTGCTCAGCCTGCGCGATCCCGCGCCCATGCGGGCCAACCGGGGTGTAAAGCGCGGCCTGCTGGTGCGGGTTTTCGCCGTAGCGCAGCACAGTGGGGGCCTTGCCATTGACCGCAAGGAAGTCTGGAAAAAGCTGTTGCTGGTCGGCAAATCTGAACCACTGGCTGATCATGCTGTCATAGGCGGCAGTGGCGGCGAAGGCCTTGGCCGCGCATTTGCGGCGGAAGGCCAGTGATGTGGCCCCATTATTCGCGTCAAGTTCGTCTAGCAATTCGGCATAATCGCCGGAATCGGTGACGATGGTGACAAATTGGTGATTTTTCGCCGAAGAGCGAACCATACTGGGCCCGCCAATATCGATGTTCTCGATGATCTCGTCACGCGCGGCACCGCGCATCACAGTCGCTTCGAAGGGGTAGAGATTGACCACCACCAGGTCGATTGCACCGATGCCATGTTCTTCCATCGCCGCAGCATGTTCGGGGTTATCGCGCACCGCCAGCAGCCCGCCGTGGACCTTGGGGTGCAGCGTCTTGACCCGCCCGTCCATCATTTCGGGAAATCCTGTAAGTTCGGAAATGTCGCGCACCTCCAGGCCCGCTTCGCGCAGCGCCTTTGCCGTGCCACCGGTCGAAACCAGTTCCACCCCGCGCGCGGCCAGAGCCTTGCCCAGTTCAACCAATCCGCTCTTGTCGGACACCGAAAGCAGTGCCCGCCTGATTACCACATCCGTCACGATTCGGATTTCACCCCATTTTCTTGAACAGCCAGGAGAATTGCCCCCCGCCGCGCGATGTCATTCCCTGCACCACCAATTGATCGATTGCATGCGGGCGCCCGTCGCCATCGACCCACATGCTTTCTTCGATCTCGACGCTCGCGCCGCTGTCATTGCCGCCCAGGCGGAATTGCCAAAGCGCCCCGTCGGGCAGCATCAGGCCGGCGCCGCGCCGGTCTTCGGACAGCCGCACTTCAACCCCGCGCCCGAGGTGAAAGCGGATTGCAAACCCAACCTTCCCGCGCTGGCCCTTCTTCGAGGGAGGCGTGAGGATATCCTCACCCAGCAGCTCGCAGCCATCCCCGCGCAGCATCAGGATGCGGCGATGGACCAGGCCATAACGTGCGGCATAGCCGTCATGGCTTGCTTCGATCCGCTGCACGTCACCGCCAGCGCGCGCAATCTCGCCGCGCTCGACCTCGACCTGTTCGACGCCCTTGCCCAGCTTGCCGCCGAGCAAAACGGCGGTGGAATTGGCATTGTCCAGCACCAGCGTCGAATGCGCGGCCGTGGCGCGCAGGCCCTGCTCGATTCGGGCAGGCACCTGCCCGCCCGCAAGCGCAGCTCCGCCGCAATTGACAATCAGCCGGTGTACCCCGTCCGACATTTCGAAAGCCAGCGTCGAGGCGCAGCCCCAGCGCGCATGTTTCGAGCGCGGGGGAGGCGCAGCATCGATCTGTATCACTGTCTTGCCGCCAGCCAGCCGGTGATAGCCCCAGTGCCGCACATCCTTGAGCGGGCGGGTGCGGACCCCGCTGGCATCGATCAACGCGGCCAACCGGTCAGCACGGGCAGCGCCATTGCCTTGCCAGCTACCCAATCCGCCATCGCCATGCCGCATCGCCAGCAGCGGCGGCACCAGCAGTTCGCGCATCAGGCCTAGTGGTGCCGGCAGGTCACGTTCTGTCGCTTTGTAGCACGCTTCAAGGTCGGTCAGCATTGCGATCACATCGGCCTGCGCCATCGGGCTGCGCGACAGGGCACCGCCATCCTCGCCTGCGAAATCGCCCAGCGCGGCGATCAGCCCCGCCTCGCCATAGAGCCG
>LOET01000015.1 GCA_001515985.1 Sphingomonadales bacterium BRH_c3
TGTGGCTGCGCGACGGGATCGAACTCGATCCGCAGGTGACCGGCGGGCTGCAGGAAGGGGTCCGCTCGGGCACGCTCAGCCCCGCGCTGTGCGCGGGATTTGGCGCGGCGGCGCAGCTGGCCGTAGAACGGATGGAAGAGGACGCGGCGCACGTCGAGGCATTGTGGCGACGTGCGCGCGAAATATTCAGCGAATGGACGCTCAACGGCAGCGCCAATGCGCGCTGGCACGGAAATCTCAATGTCCGCAAGGATGGCGTCGACGTTGCGCGGCTGATGAGCGATTGCCGCGATGTCATGTTCAGCGCAGGATCGGCCTGCGCCAGCGGATCGGGCAAGCCCAGCCATGTGCTGAAGGCGATCGGGCTTTCGGAGGCTGAGGCAAAAAGCTCGATCCGGCTCGGATTCGGGCGTTATACTACGCTGGAAGAGGTCGAGCGCGGGGCCATGGCGCTTGACAAGGCCGCGAAGGAGCAATGGGCGTGAGCATCAAGGTGCGCTTTTCCGACACGCAGGGCAATGTCACCGAGGGCGCAGGCGAGCCGGGCCAGTCGCTGCTCGAACTGGGCCAGGCGCTGGGCCTGCCGCTGGAGGGGACCTGCGAAGGCCAGATGGCGTGCTCCACCTGCCACGTGATCGTCCATGCCGAATGGTTCGATCGGCTACCCGCAGCGAGCGAGGAAGAGGAAGACATGCTCGATTTCGCCGCCGGGGTGCGCCGCACCAGCCGCCTTTCGTGCCAGATCGACCTGACCGAGCAGCTTGACGGGCTATCCGTGACCGTCCCATCCGAAGCGCATGACATGCGGCGGATGTGAGGGCATTGCCGGGGCGTCAGCTGACGCTGCATTGGCGGACGCATAATAACAGAGCACGAAATCCGAAAGGCAGACGAAAAGCCACTTGACCCTGCGCTTTTGATTCGATATTTCGATATTTATCGAATAATAGGATTGTATGATGCACGCCGACCAAGTGATTCGCGCCCTGTCCGCATTGGCACAGGAACATCGCCTCGCTGCCTTCCGTCTGCTGGTACAGGCGGGGGAGCACGGCATTGCCGCTGGCGTGCTTGCCGAAAAGCTCGATGTTCCGCCTTCCTCTATGAGCTTCCACTTGGCACAGCTTGCCAATGCGGGGCTTGTTACGCAGCGGCGTGAGAGCCGCTCGATCATCTATTCGGCAGACTATGCCGTGATGAACGGCCTGATGGGCTACCTCACTGAAAACTGCTGCGGCGGTGTGTCTTGTTCCGAGGATGCCGCCTGCCTTCCTTCCCAGACAAGAAAGAGCGCCTGATGAAACGTTTCCATGTGCATGTCGGCGTGACCGACATTGAAAAGTCGATCGACTTCTATTCAAGCCTGTTTGGGGCCGAGCCTTCTGTGGTGAAGGGCGACTACGCCAAGTGGATGCTCGACGATCCCCGGATCAACTTCGCGATCTCGATGCGCGAGGATGCGGCGAAAGGAATCGAGCACGTCGGTTTGCAGGTCGACGACAGGGCCGAACTTGAAGAGGTCTATGGCCGTCTCAAGGCTGCCGACAGTCCTGTGCTGGAGGAAGGCGCAACGACCTGTTGCTATGCGCAGTCGGAAAAGAGCTGGATCGCCGATCCCGATGGTGTCGTGTGGGAAGCCTTCCTGACCGAGGGCGAAAGTACGACCTATGGCGGCAGCCCTGATCTGAACCAGTTGGCGTCCGCGGGCGCCGCAAACAGTGCATGCTGTGCACCGCAACTGGCACCCGCCAAGATTTCCTGCTGCTGAGGCTTCCCGTGTCGGATCAACCGCTGAACGTGCTGTTCCTGTGCACGGGAAACTCCGCACGCTCGATTCTGGGCGAAGCCATTCTGGGCCATGACGGCGCTGGACGCTTCAAGGCCTATAGTGCCGGGAGCAATCCGACCGGCACAGTCAATCGATGGGCGATACACACGCTCAACACGCTGGGCTATCCGGCAGAAGGCTATCGCTCCAAGAGCTGGAGCGAATTCGCCGACGGACCGGAATTCGACCTGATATTCACCGTTTGCGACAGCACGGCGGCTGAAGCGTGCCCGGTCTGGCCCGGTCGCCCGACATCGGCCCATTGGGGCATTCCCGATCCGGCTGCGGTCGAGGGCAGCGATGCCGAGAAGGCAGCGGCCTTTCTCGACGCTTTCCGGATGCTCAAGCGGCGCATCGACTTGATGCTGGCCCTCCCGATTGCCAGCCTTGAACAGATCGCCCTGCGCGAAAAGCTCCAATCAATCGGTCAAGAGGCGGACAAGCAGTGACCGCTGCCACTGCTGAAATCGACGCCCGCGCGGCGGGGCTGGGCCTGTTCGAGAAATGGCTGTCCGTCTGGGTTGGTGCAGCGATCCTGGCGGGAATCGCGCTGGGTAATCTCGTGCCCGGGACATTCGCATCGCTCGCTGCAATCGAGTATGCTTCGATCAATCTCGTTGTGGCGGTGCTGATCTGGGCGATGATCTTCCCGATGATGGTCGCGGTTGATTTTGGAGCTGTGCGCCGGGTCGGCGACAAGCCCAAGGGCCTCATCATCACGCTGGTGGTCAACTGGCTCATCAAGCCCTTCACGATGGCGGCGCTCGGCGTGCTGTTCTTCGAGGTCGTTTTTGCCGATCTGATCGCGCCCGCCGATGCGCAGCAATATATCGCAGGGCTGATCCTGCTGGGCGCTGCTCCCTGCACGGCCATGGTGTTCGTCTGGTCGCAACTGACCAGGGGCGATCCGGCCTACACGCTGGTTCAAGTGGCAGCCAACGATCTCATCATGATCGTTGCCTTTGTGCCGATTGTCGCTTTGCTGCTTGGCGTCACTGACATCTCCGTCCCGTGGGAGACATTGCTGCTTTCTGTCGGTCTCTATGTCGTAGTGCCGCTAGCTGCGGGGGCTTTTGTGCGCCATCGCCTGCTCGCAGGCCATAATGGTGACGAAGGTGCCGTGTCTGACTTCACTACCCGGCTGAAGCCGCTTTCCATAATCGGATTGCTGATGACGGTGGTGCTGCTTTTCGGATTTCAGGCCGGGACTATCGTTTCGCGGCCCCTGCTCATCGCGCTGATAGCTGTTCCGATTGTTATCCAAAGCTACGGCATTTTCTTTATTGCCTATGGGGCGGCAAAGGCGTGGAAAGTACCCCATGCTGTCGCGGCTCCTTGCGCGCTCATCGGCACATCAAACTTCTTCGAACTGGCCGTTGCGGTGGCCATCGGGTTGTTTGGGCTGGGTAGCGGTGCTGCACTCGCGACCGTTGTAGGCGTATTGGTTGAGGTTCCGGTCATGCTGTCCCTCGTCGCAATTGCAAACCGAACCAGGGGCGGCTTTTCGGGGCAGATCGTGCTGACCGAGGGATTGGACGGGCAATCAGTATCGGTCCCTGCGGAAGCGCATGACATGCGGCGGATGTGAGAGCGTCCGCCAGCAACCCGGTTGCGGACATGCTGTTTTGCCGCGTTAATCCTGATCATTGATCTCATGCAGAATTGCGTGACCGAGCTCCCCGACCGATGTATAATCCATCAGTCGGCGGAATCGTTGTCGTCGTAGGTCGCATGGGCTCGGGGGGAGTGTTCGATGACGGCTGCTTATGATTTCGTGATCGTCGGTGCAGGTTCGGCCGGCGCAGCGCTTGCTGCGCGCCTCAGCGAGGACCCCAAGATCACGGTCGCCTTGCTCGAGGCGGGCGGAAAGCCCCCCGAACGCGAGGCGATACCCGCCGCCTGCGCTTCGCTGCAGCTTGATCCGGAATGCGACTGGATGTTTCAGGGAGAGTCCGGGAAGGCAGGGAGAGGCTTGCGCGATCATATGATCCCGGTTCCGCGAGGAAAGATGCTCGGCGGCTCCTCGGGCATGAACTACATGGTCTTTGTGCGCGGGCATCCCGGCGATTTCGATCATTGGGCAGAACTTGGCGCCACAGGCTGGAGCTTTTCCGACATCCAGCATTGTTTCGAACGGTTGGAGGAAGTTCGTCCTTCAAATGAAGCTGCCATTGACGCGGAAGGTCGCGGCAAATCTGGCCCGGTTGGCGTGGGTATTCGTTCACCAGTGATACCTTGTGCCCGGCAATTCGTCACGGCAGCCACCAGGACGGGTATGCCTGAAGGCGATTACAACGGCACCGGTCGATTCCAGCAAGGAGGTGTTTCGTCGCTCGTTCAGACCAACACGCGCAACGGTCAGCGATCAAGCACCTATCATGCCTATCTTGAAAACGCTGCAGAGAACCGCCCGAACCTGACAATCATTACGAACGTGCAGGCAAACCGCCTTATCCTGAGGGAAGAAGGCGGTGAACTGGTCGCAGGCGGTATCGAATATCGCGACGCGGACGGAATGATCAGGCAGATATCCGCGAACCGCGAAACGATCCTGTCGGCAGGAGCCGTCGGGTCTCCGCATTTGCTCATGCTGTCGGGCATTGGCCCGCGACGCGAACTGGAGGAGGCTGGCGTCGTGTGCCGACTCGATCAGCCGCATGTGGGCAAGCATCTGAAGGATCATTTTCTTGCCGGTATGCTCTTTCCTGCTCCCGGGATCGGGCTTGCTCCTGCCGAAATCGGCGTAGCGATCGGACCCGATGCCCTGCGCGGGCCCGGCGGACCCTTACCGGCTGATCCGGCGGAAGACGACACACTCAGCGCCGACCTGAAGGAACTGAAGGCCGAGGCCGAACGGCAGCTTGCGGAATTGAAGGCAACCGGCAGTAGCCTGGCCGCGTCGAGCACTTATGACGGATTGTGCTTCTTTTCGACCGGCCTGGGGGACGATTTCACCCATGATGGCCAGATCGGCTTTCTGACTTCGGGGAACATCGCCGATTTCTATCGCAACCAGATCAACGCGGATGTCACGATGATGTTCGAAGATCCCGAGGCGGTGCTTTCTCCGGAATCAGAGAATGTGATCATTCTGCCCAGCAACTGCGTGCCGCACAGTGAAGGGGAGATCATTCTCCAGTCGGGCGATCCGTCCGTGCCGCCGAAGATCGACTTCAATTACTTCGCCGATCCGCATGACCTGAAGGTGATGGTCGCACTGATGCGGAAATCGCTTGAGATCGCCAGAAACTGGCCGGAGGGCGGCCTTGGCGAATGGATGATTCCCCCGGAAATCGCCAGAAAGCATGGCCATGTGCCGGGCGAAGAGCCAAGCGATGCCTTGCTTGAAAGCTTCGCGCTTCACTTCGGCAACACGATCTATCACCTTTCCTGCACTTGCCGGATGGGCGATGTGGTCGACGAACGACTTCGTGTGAAGGGTGTGCGGAACCTGCGCATCGCCGATGCCAGCATCATGCCGGAAATACCCAGCGGCAACATCAACGCGCCGTGTATCATGATTGGTGAGCGCGCCTCTGACCTGATCAGGGAAGACCACTATATGCCCGCCTAAATACCACAGAAGGCCTGATGGGAGTATCGTGTGGGTCCACTCCCCACCCAGATCCTGCCATTCCGCCCATTCCTGTGGAAACGCCTCTCCCCTCAGCCCCCGCGCATTGCTAAGCGCGTGAGCAATGGCTGACATTACCGAAATCCCCGATTCCGATCCATTTGACGCGATTGTCGATGCGCCCTTCGATTCTGCGCTGGAGCAGCGCTATCTTGTCTATGCGCTTTCGACCATTACCGCGCGCTCGCTGCCCGATCTGCGCGACGGGCTCAAGCCGGTCCACCGCCGGTTGCTATGGGCGATGCGGCAGTTGAAGCTTGATCCCAACAGTGCCTTCAAGAAATCGGCCCGCGTGGTGGGTGACGTGATCGGCAAATACCACCCGCACGGCGATGCCAGCGTTTATGACGCAATGGTGCGCCTGGCGCAGGATTTTGCGCTGCGTTATCCGCTGGTTGAGGGGCAGGGCAATTTCGGCAATATCGACGGCGATAATGCCGCCGCCTATCGCTACACCGAGGCGCGGCTGACCAGGACGGCGCTGCTGCTGATGCAAGGCCTTGATGAAGGCACGGTCGACTTCATCCCGACCTATAATGGCGAAGAGCAGGAGCCGGAGATCTTCCCCGGCCTGTTCCCCAATCTTCTGGCAAACGGTGCCAGCGGGATCGCGGTGGGCATGGCGACCAATATCCCCAGCCACAATGTCGCCGAAATCATCGATGCCACGCTTGAGCTGATCGACAACCCCTATGTCGAACATGCGCGGCTGATGGAGCTGTTCCATGGGCCGGATTTCGCCACCGGCGGGCAGGTGATCGACAGCAGGCAGGCTATCGCCGATGCCTATGAAACCGGGCGCGGATCGTTCCGTGTGCGCGGTGTGTTCCACGCGGCCGAGGCGGACAAGAAGGAAGATCGCGAGGCGGGGATCGAGCGGCTCGGCGGCGGTCAATGGCAGCTGGTCATTTCCGAAATCCCCTATCAGGTGCCGAAGGGCAAGCTGATCGAGCAGATCGCGCAGGCGATTGCCGACAGGAAGCTGCCTATCCTGGAGGATGTGCGCGACGAATCCGACACGCAGATCCGCATCGTACTGGTGCCGCGCAGCCGCAATGTGGATCCTGAATTGCTGAAGGAATCGGTCTTCAAGCTGACCGATCTCGAAACGCGCTTCGGGCTCAATCTCAACGTGCTCGATGCCCAGCCGGGCCTGGGGCGCACGCCGATGGTGATGGGGCTGAAGGAATTGCTCGAACACTGGGTGCGCAGCCAGATCGACATTCTCCAGCGCCGCAGCCAGCACCGGCTTGACCAGATCGCGCGGCGGCTGGAGCTGGTCGAAGGCTATATCATCGCTTTCCTCAACCTTGACCGGGTGATCGAGATCATCCGTTACGAGGATGATCCCAAGGCCGAGCTGATGAAGGAATTCGGCCTGACCGACCGCCAGGCCGAAGCGATCCTCAACATGCGGCTGCGATCACTGCGCAAGCTCGAGGAAATGCAGCTGCGGCAGGAGAAGGACGATCTGCTGGCGGAAAAGGACGAGCTCGACAAGCTGCTCGATTCGCCCGCGCGGCAGCGCACCCGGCTGAAGCGTGATCTCAATGCGCTGCGCAAGGAATACGGCGAGGATACCGTGCTGGGCAAGCGCCGCACGCGGATCGAAGAGGCCGAGCCAGCAGTCGAATTCAGCATGGATGCGATGATCGAAAGGGAACCGGTAACGGTGATCCTGTCGCAAAAGGGCTGGATCCGCGCCGCCAAGGGGCATGTGCCGCTGGATCAGGAATTCAAGTACAAGGAAGGCGACAATCTGGCCTTCATTGCCCATGCGCAAACTACCGACAAGATCCTGATCGCGGCGGAGAACGGCCGCTTCTACACGCTGGGGGCCGACAAGCTGCCCGGCGCGCGCGGTTTTGGCGAGCCGGTGCAATCGATGGTCGATCTTGAAGCCGAAACCGGCATTGCAGGCATGCTGGTCCACCGGCCCAAGGGGCGCCTGCTGCTGGCATCAACCATTGGCAAGGGCTTCGTTGCGGAAGAAGCGGAACTGCTCGCGGAAACGCGCAAGGGCCGCCAGGTCGTCAACCTCAAGGGCGATGCACGGCTCAACGTCGTGCGCACGATCGAAGATGTGCATGACCATGTTGCCTGTGTCGGTGACAACCGCAAGCTGGTGGTGTTCAACCTTGAGGAAGTGCCGGTGCTCGCGCGCGGGCAGGGTGTCACGCTGCAGCGCTATCGCGACGGCGGGCTATCGGATGCAACCACATTTGTGCTGGCCGACGGGCTCAGCTGGCAGATGGGCGGCAAGGGTGACCGCACCCGCACCGAAAGCGATATCTGGCAGTGGAAGGTGGCGCGCGGCGCCGCCGGGCGCCTGCCGCCGCAGGGCTTTCCCAAAGACAACCGCTTTGGTTGATCGGGCAAAGTAAAGGGCCGGCAGGATCGCCTCCGGCCGGCCCTTTGAATGGTTGGCGTTTGGGGGCCTCAGCCGCCCGCCGCTTCGAGTGCAGCCATGATGTCCGCATAATTGGCGAGCGCGAACAGTCCACCTTCGGGATTCGCCGCGAGAAGTTTGACCGGCAGCGTGACGAGCGTTTCGTCTTCGCCCTTGATGATCACGTTTTCGCCGGCGATCTCGTCAACCATGCCGAGCGACTGCGCATCGACGGTGATAACGGGGGCGCCCACAACCAGTGCGGCCTGGAGCGCGGCAGCCGCTTCTGCTTCGGCCTTGGCCTTCGCTTCAGCGGCGGCCAGCTTGGCCTGTGCATCGGCAGCCTTGAGTTGTTCATAAACTGCGGCGTATGTGGTGTTGAGCGTTGGGCCGTTCTCACCCTCGCCAAAAACGCTCAGCGGCAGAGGGGCTTTGAATTCGCCAACTGCAAGCACGGCATTGGTGCCATCGTTGCTTTCGACGGTGCCGATGGGTTTCCCGTCATTGCCATAGACGGTTGCACCCACATCCTGTGCGTGTGCTGCAATCGGGGTCGCCGCAAGGGCGGTGGCCAGGATGGCGAGCTTGGCAAATTTCATAAATTCTCTCCGTTCAAATCGATTCTTGCAGTGCCGCGTACCGGATTCACGCGCAGCGCCGACGACCATGTTCAATTATAGTGGAAGACTGGCAGAGGCCGGTTTCCCAAGGTTGCAACCGCACAAGGGGCTGCGATGGGTCAGCCCTATAGCCAGATAAAAGGCGCCAGTGCAACCGCGCCTTGCTATATTAAGCGCGCCTGCCTGAAGCTGCGATTAAGGCAGGCCGGGTTCTGTGCCCAACTCCTGATCGAGCAACTTCAGCACTCTTTCGCGCGGGGGAAAGCCCTCTTCGATCCAGTATTGCTCGACCTTGCGCAGGATCGCGGCAACGCGCGGCCCGGCAGCAATCCCGCGTGCTACAATCTCGCCGCCCTTTAGTGGAAATTGCGGGACTTCCCAATCCTTTAGGCCCCTGGCATCGCCGCCCTGCAACAGTACACGATCGGCCGCAATGGCCGGGCTTTCGCGATAGGCAAGGGCCTGCTGATTAGTGAGGTCCAAAGCCTCGCGCGCGGCCACCGCTGCCAGATGCCCGCGCTGCGCGCGCGACAGGCGCAAACGCGCCGACACAGCCTCGGCAATTTCGGTGAGTGGAGGCAAAAGAGCGGCCATCCGACGCAGTGGATCGGGCGCGAATCCCTGTTCCTGCTCGGCCGCGATCACTTTTTGGAGGATGTCGAGATGCTGTGGGGATGCTTCCGGCAGAACCACCTGCAACACGCCCAATTGCCGCATCCGCGCAATTGTGGGGTGTGGATCGGGCAGGGCGAGCAGCGCGGTAAGCTCTGCCGCAATCCTTTCGCGGCTGAGGCCCTTTAGCGTCGAGGCGAGCTGGGCGCAGGCCTCTTCAGCCGCCTCATCCAGTTCCGCCCCGAAGCGTGCCTGAAAGCGGAAATAGCGCAGGATGCGCAGATGGTCTTCCTCGATCCTGTCGCGCGCATCGCCGATGAATCGCACCCGCCGCCGGGCAAGATCGTCCATTCCGCCGAAATAGTCCGAAATCTCCAGCGTTTCAGGATGGGCATAGAGCGCATTGATGGTGAAATCGCGCCGTGCGGCATCCTCTTCCCACCTTTCGGCGAAGGCAATAGTCGCCCGGCGACCATCGGTTGAAACGTCGCGGCGCAGCGTGGTGATCTCTACCGGTCCGCCTTTCAGGATCGCGGTGACGGTGCCATGCTCGATCCCCGTTGGTACCGTGCGAATACCGGCTTCGTTGCATCGCCGCACCACTTCGTCTGGCAGCAACAGTGTGGCGCAATCAACATCGTTCACTTCCACGCCCAGCAGACTGTCGCGAATCGCGCCGCCTACCCAGCGGATGTTGTCAGCGCCCAGCGCCGCGACAAGCCCTGTCAGGCTTTCGCGCCGGGTCCATGCGGCATCGGAAAGATCAGCGAACATCGGCGAATTCCTCTGGCGCAATCCGGCGCGCGAGATTGGCGATGATCGCTGCGGTCACGCCCCATATACGAAAGCCCTGGTAATCAAGCTCGAGATAACGCCGCATGTGCCCGCGCCAGAAAACTTCATGCGTGGTCCAGTGCTTGCGTTCGAGCAGCAGCTTGAGCGGGGCCTCGAACCATGCCTCGACCTCCGCCGGGTTGGGCACAAGATCAAGATCGGGCGGTACCACCCCCAATACCGGAGTGACATCGAAGCCGGTGCCGGTCTTGTAGCGATCGGTGGTGCCGATTACGCGCACGGCCTTGCGGTCCATAGCGAGCTCTTCCTCGGCCTCGCGCAGCGCTGCACCCACGGCATCCTCGCCCGGATCGATCTTGCCGCCGGGAAAGGCGACTTGTCCCGGATGGTCGCGCATATTGTGCGGGCGCTGGGTCAGGATCACTCCGGGTTCAGGCTTGTCGGTGACCGCGATCAGCACTGCCGCATCGGCAGCACGGCCTGCCAGCGCGAAGCGCTCGTCGCTGAGCAGATCGGGGATTTCGCGGCGATGGCCGCGTTCATAGAGGTGCGAGAGCTGGTCGAACAGGGCGCTCATCGACAGGCCGATCTCATTGCGGCAGCAGCGAGAAACGAGCGCCCAGGCTGGCAACGCTCCAGTCATCGCCTTCCTCGAGCGCGATCTCTGCCAGCTGCTGGTAAGTGCTGCGGTTGAGCCGCGCTTCACAGCCGCGCCGCACTTGCAGGTAAAGCGCCGGGGTTTCGGCATTGCCGCGCGCAACCAATGCGTTCTGAGGGCCTGCAATTACCAGATCGTCAGTGTTGAGCCGGAAGGCGAGCCCTTCGCCGCGCCGCGCCACGTCGACTGCGATAAAGGGTGCGTCCTCGACCTCGATCGCGGCTTTCTCGAACGGAGTGACCAGCCAGTACTGCCCCGCTTCATCATGCGTCAGCAGCCCGGCAAAGGCGCGCACCATGGCTTCGCGGCGGATCGGATCGCCTTGATGATACCATGTACCGTCAGCCGCGATCCGCATGTGGCTTTGCGTGACCTGCTGCGGATTCCAGCTCTCCACCGGCGGCAGTTTGCGTGCCGCGACCTGCTCGGCCACTTCGGCAAGCGAGAGTTCGGCAAGATTGGGCGGGGGCTGGTACGGCATCACTGGCGGGCTGAATGCCAGAAGCTAGGCGGCTAGCCAAGGCCCCAGCATGCCTTCCGGAGGAAGGATCGCAGGATTGCTGCAGCGCGCCAGCAGGCGGCCAGGGTCCCACGGCCCAGGGCAGCGCCATCCGCCGGTATACCGGGCCGAGAAGTCCCACTGGCCATAATAGGGTTCATCGCCGATCAGGACCTGCGGCAGGCTACCCTCGGGGGCCAGCAAGCCGAGCGTCGCCGCCATCAGCGCCTTGCCATAGCCTTCGCCCTGGTGTTCGGGAAGAACCGCCACCGGGCCGATCATCAACATTGGGTGGGGCCGTCCTTCCCGATCTGTCAGCGCCACCGGCCAGGCCTGGATGGTGCCGACCAGCATCTCGCCATCGTCGAGAGCGGCAAAGCTGAGTGGTTCGAGCCATTGGGTGCCTTCGCGGATGCGATATGCGGTGCGCGCATGCCGGTCAGGGCCAAAGGCACGGTCGAGAACTTGCTCGATCATGTCGGCGTCAACATTGGCCAAAGGGATCAGACTTGCCATCGCGCGGCGCGCTTAGGCCGCGCGATGGAGCCTGTCGATGCAAATTATGATGGCGAACGCAAAGCCTATTTGGCCGTCAGCTTGAGCAGGCGCGCATCCGGCCCGTCTTCCAGAACCCACAGTGCGCCATCCGGCCCTTCATCGACCGAACGCAAACGGCCGCCGATCGGATAACGGGCGGCTTCGCTTGCGCTTTCGTCGTCGAATTTCACCCGCACCAGCGCCTCGCTGCTCAGCCCGGCGATCAGGGCGTTGCCCTTCCAGGGGGCGAACATGTTGCCGCGATAGATGATCATGTCCCCCGGCGCGATCACCGGGGTCCAATGGATCGCGGGTTTGGCGAAGCCGTCATCTTCGGTGTGATCGGGTATATTGTCGCCATTGTAGTGATCGCCATAGGAGCGCACGGGCCAGCCGTAATTGGCGCGGCGCTTGACCAGGTTGAGCTCGTCACCGCCCGCCGGGCCGTGCTCGACTTCCCACAGCCGCCCTTCGGCATCCCAGTCCATGCCCAGGATGTTGCGGTGGCCCCATGACCAGATCTCGGCAGTCGCGCCGCCCTGATCGGCCAGCGGATTACCTGCGGCCGGGGTGCCGTCGAGATTGAGGCGCACAATTGTGCCGAGCGTATTCGTGGTATCCTGTGCGGGCTCCATCTTCTGCCGATCGCCGCTGGCAACGAACATGTATTGTCCGTCTGGCGAGAACCGGATGCGGTGAGAATAGTGCCCGCGCCCGGTCACCTTGGGGGTTTGGCGCCAGATCACTTCCAGCCCCTCGATCGCGCAGTCGCCGCCGTCCACGCAAGCCAGCGTGCCGCGCCCCACCACGGCGCCGCGTGTGTCGCCAGCT
>LOET01000016.1 GCA_001515985.1 Sphingomonadales bacterium BRH_c3
GCCCTCGCCCGCTTCCAGCAGCACCGCGAGTTCAGGCTGCCGCTCGAGCGCGCGTGCCAGAAACGGGGCTTCCTCCCGCGCCCGCGCCAATGCGTCCTGCCATTCGCCTGCCATTCGCGTTCCCTGCCCGCTCAAGCGAAGCCGCGCAAGCTCCTGCCGCTTGCCCCCACCCCGCTGCATATGCGAAGGGACGGCAAAGCTTTTGGAGAGGACCCCCAAAATGATGATGAGGACCCCAATTCTAATGGCAGGCGCGCTTTTGCTTGCCGCATGCGGATCGATCAAGGGGGATGCCGTGCTCGACATCCCCGATGTGGATGCAGGTGATATTTCCGAAGCGACGATGAGCGACCTGACCCGCGAACTATCGTCCGACGAGTTCGAAGGCCGCATGCCCGGCACGATTGGCGAAGAGATGACTGTCGCGTTGCTGACCGAACGGTTCAAGGCTGCCGGGCTGGAGCCCGGGAACAACGGATCATGGGTGCAGGACGTGCCGCTGGTGGAAATTACCGGCAGGGATTTCGCTCCGCTGACGATCACCAATGGCGCAACCGATCTCGTCTATGACTATGGCAGCGAATGGGTTGGCGTAACCTATCGCGAAGATGCCCAGACCCAGCTGGCCAATAGCGAGCTCGTTTTCGTCGGTTACGGGATCAATGCTCCCGAACGCGGCTGGAATGACTATGCGGGCGTGGACGTCACCGGCAAGACGGTGGTGGTCCTGGTCAATGACCCCGATTTCGAGAGCGAAGGGCTGGAAGGGCCGTTCAACGGCAAGGCCATGACCTATTACGGACGCTGGACCTATAAATATGAGGAAGCCGCACGCCAGGGTGCGGCGGGTGCGATCATCGTACACGATACCGAACCCGCCAGCTATGGCTGGAACGTGGTTGAATCGTCATGGTCCGGCCCGCAAGCCTATTCGCAGCGCGGGAAGGATGCACCGCCGCTGACCGTGATGAACGGCTGGGTACAGAAGGATGCCGCGCGCGAAATCCTGGCCGCCGCCGGGCAAGACCTGGACAAGCTTTCTGCAGCAGCGCGAAAGAAAGGTTTTACCGCCGTTCCGTTGGGGCTGAACGCATCGACAAGCTTCAAGAACGACATTCGCAGCTATGCCTCGAAAAACGTGATCGGTATCCTGCGGGGAAGCGAAGCTCCCGATGAGTATGTCATCCACACCGCCCATTGGGACCATCTGGGCCGCTGCACGCCCGCACCCGATGGCGATGACATCTGCAACGGCGCAGTCGACAATGCCACCGGCACCGCCGCACTGGTCGCACTTGCCGAAGCACACGCCAAGGCCGGGCCTGCCGAGCGCAGCCTGGTGTTTCTGGCGGTGACAGCAGAGGAACAGGGCCTGCTTGGTGCCTATTACTATGCTGCCAATCCGGTTTTCCCGTTGGCGCAGACAGTAGGCGGCATCAACATGGATGCGTTCCTGGTTGCCGGCCCTTCGAAGGACGTCACGGTAGTGGGTCCGGGCAAGTCGCAGCTCGACCAGTTCCTGGAGGCTGCGCTGAAGGCCGATGGGCGTGTGTGGACGCCCAACCCCAATCCCGAAGCGGGTTATTACTATCGTTCGGATCATTTCGCCTTTGCCAAACAGGGCGTGCCGATGCTCTATCTCGACGGGGGCGAAGATCTGATCGACGGGGGCCGTGAGGCGGGAGCTGCGATACAGGCCGAGTATCGTGACAATCGCTATCACGGGCCGAAGGACGAATTTGACGAGAATTGGGACTGGTCGGGCGTGATGGCGGACCTGCAGCTGTTCTATCGCCTGGGTCGGATGATGGCGGAAAGTTCCAGCTGGCCGAACTGGAACGAGGGCGACGAGTTTCGCGCCACCCGCGATAAGAGCTGCGCCGCGTCTGACGCCGGCTGCTGAGTCCATCGCCGGATACTGACAGGGAAAGCCGGCCTATGGCCAACCTCCTGATGCCGCCCGAATGGGCGCCGCAGCGCTGGCTGTGGATCGGCTTTCCGCATCTGGCGGACGAATGGCCGGGCTGGCTTGAGCGTGCACAGGAGCAGATCGCCGCATTTGCCAGTGCCGTGGCCGAGAGCGGGCAGGAAGTGCGCCTGCTGGTGCGTGACGAGGCGAACGAAGCGCGCGCGCGCCAGCTGGTTTCCGCCCGGGTCACGCTCGAGCGCCGCACCTTTGGCGATATCTGGCTGCGCGATACAGGGCCGCTGGTCCGCAGCGACGGCTCAGCCCTTCGCTGTGCTTTCAACGGCTGGGGCGGCAAATATCTGATGCCGGGCGACCAGACGATCGGAGCAGAGCTGGCACACGATGCAGGGCTACCCGTAATCGAATCGGACTGGATTCTGGAAGGCGGCGCAATCGATGGTGACGGCACCGGCGCTGCCCTCACTACCGAGCAATGCCTGCTCAACCCCAATCGCAATCCGGAACTTTCGCGGGGCGAGATCGAGGCGCGGCTTGGCCGCGACCTCGGCTTTACCGACGTCGTGTGGCTCGGCGACGGGCTGATTAATGATCACACCGATGGCCATGTCGATAATCTTGCGCGCTTCGTTGCACCGGGCGAAGTGACGCTCCCTCGCGCAACCGGTACTGACGATCCCAATGCGGGAATCTATCAAGATGCGAAGGCGCGCATCCTGGATGCCGGCCTGAAGCTGCACGAGATCCCGTCACCCGGGCTGGTCACCCGCGACGGGCAGATAGAGCCGGCAAGTTACGTCAATTTCGCCATCACCACGCATCTGGTCGTGGTGCCAACCTTCGGCTCACCGCATGACGCGGAAGGTGTCGCGGCCATCGCCGCGCTGTTCCCCGATCGCGAAACGATCGGATTGCCCGGTGACGCCGTGCTGGCAGGTGGCGGCGGTTTCCATTGTGCCAGCCAGCAAATGCCCGCCCTTTAACCCTTCGTTAGGGCGATGGCGCGACAATCACCGCCATGTCCAAGGTCATTACCCTCATGCGCGCGGCCGAACTGGCAAACAAGGTCGCCGAGGCCCGGGCGGAAGTGCTGCGATCCTCGATCGTGTGCACTTGCGCCGTGGCACTCATCGCCGCCGGCCGCGCGCTTCCTTTCTGACCTGACGCTCAGCTGCCGCGCAAATCCGGCGGGGTCGCGCCTTCCACCAGCATCGCAATCGCCTCATCAAGGCTCATCACCTTCTGGTGCTCGACGCCCAGTGTGCGCACCGCGACCGTGCCTTCCTCGGCTTCGCGCTTGCCCACCACCAGCAAATGCGGGACCTTTGCCAACGAGTGTTCGCGCACCTTGTAGTTGATCTTCTCGTTGCGAAGATCCGCCTCGACGCGGATGCCCGCTGCCTTCAGCTTCTCGACCAGATCCTGCGCATAGCCATCAGCATCGGAAACGATCGTCGCCACCACTGCCTGGGTCGGCGCGAGCCAGACCGGCAGGCGGCCCGCGAAATGCTCGATCAGAATGCCGATGAACCGCTCGTATGAACCGAAGATCGCGCGGTGCAGCATTACCGGTCGATGCTTTTCGCCATCCTCGCCGATATAGCTCGCATCAAGCCGCTCGGGCAGCACCCGGTCGGACTGGATCGTGCCAACCTGCCAGGTGCGCCCGATCGCATCGGTCAGATGCCATTCGAGCTTGGGCGCATAGAAGGCGCCTTCGCCGGGCAGTTCTTCCCAGCCATATTCCTCGCTCGCCATGCCGGCTTCGGCCACCGCCTGGCGCAGTTCGGCCTCGGCCTTGTCCCAGTCTTCATCGGAGCCGTAACGCTGATCCGGCCGCAGCGCGAGCTTGATCTGGTAGGTAAAACCGAAGTCGCGATAGACCCGGTCGGCCAGCCGGCAGAATGCCTGCACTTCGGCAACGATCTGGTCTTCGGTGCAGAAGATATGCGCGTCATCCTGCGTGAACTGGCGCACGCGCATCAATCCGTGCAGCGCGCCGTGCGGCTCGTTGCGGTGGCAGCAACCGTTCTCATAGAGGCGCAGCGGCAGGTCGCGATAGCTGGTGATGCCCTGCTTGAAGACCAGCACATGCGCCGGGCAGTTCATCGGCTTGATCGCCATCCAGTCTGCATCGCGCGAGATAAGCTCGCCTTCATCCGCGGTATTGGGCACCACATCGGGCACCACGAACATGTTCTCGCGATATTTGCCCCAGTGGCCGGACTTCTCCCACTGGCGCGCGTCCATCACCTGCGGTGTCTTGACCTCCTGGTAGCCCGCCCCGTCGATCGCGCGGCGCATATAGGCCTCCAGCTCGCGCCAGATCATATAGCCATTGGGATGCCAGAAGACGCTGCCATGCGCCTCTTCCTGCAGGTGGAACAGGTCCATCTCGCGGCCCAGCTTGCGATGGTCGCGTTTGGCAGCCTCTTCCAGGCGGTGGAGATGCGCGTCGAGCTGCTTCTTGTTCAGCCAGCCGGTGCCGTAGATGCGCGTGAGCTGCGCATTCTTCTGGTCGCCGCGCCAATATGCCCCGGCAACGCGCATCAGTTTGAAAGCCTGCGGATCGAGCTTGCCGGTGCTGGGCAGGTGCGGGCCGCGGCACATGTCGAGCCAGGACCCCTGTTCGTTCGGGGCCCCGGACCAGTAGACCGTCAGCTCCTCGTCCTCGGGCAATTCCTGCGCCCATTCGGCCTTGAAGGTCTCGCCTTCACTTTCCCATTTCTCGATCAGCTGCTCGCGCGACCAGGCCTCGCGCACCAGAGGCTTGTCGGCGCGAATGATCCGCCGCATTTCTTCCTCGATCGCAGGAAGGTCGTCCATGCTGAACGGCTCGCGGCCCTCAGGCGCCATCACATCGTAATAGAACCCGTCATCGGTTGCCGGCCCGAAAGTGATCTGCGTGCCGGGCCACAGCGTCTGCACCGCTTCGGCCAGGACATGGGCATAATCATGCCGCGCAAGCTCCAGCGCCTCGGCCTCGTCGCGCGCAGTGATCAGCGCCAGCTCCGCATCGCCATCGAAGGGGCGATTGAGGTCGCGCAGCTCTGCCCCAAAGCCATGGTCAACGCGTGCGGCCAGCGCCGCCTTGGCAAGGCCGGGGCCGATGGCCGCCGCGACGTCAGCCGGGGTCGAACCGGCAGGCATTTCGCGGGAGGAGCCATCGGGCAGGCTGATCTTGAGCAATTCCGTCATCGGTTTCTCTTACATTCTCAACTGTCACGCCCATGGCACAGCCAAACGCGCGCTTGAAGTGCGATGTGAAGAATACTTGCCGATTTCGGGAAGACACCGCGCCACCCGAAACCGGGTGGCAGGCATCACGTTCAAGCCGCGATCAGCCGCCCCCGGAAATCCGAGGTGGTAGTTGTAGCGATCCTGGTCAGCAGCTTGGCCATTGGCTGCGTATAACGCGGCAAGGTCGCGATGTCATTACCCTGGCCGATTTGGAAAGCACCCGCGCCATAAAGGAAAGGTAACTTGACACGCCGCGCGAATCGTGTAAATGGTGCTTTACACAAGAGCAAAGGAGCTTGTCATATGTCGAATATCTGGAAGGCAGCTGCGTGGGCGATATTGATCATCGCGGTCGCGCTTGCCGGGCGCAGTGAGGTGCTGCTTAATCATGACACGAGCGCGGTGCTGGTCACCACGCTTCCCATACTGGCGCTTGCCTCGCTCAAGGGGCGCAGCAGTTGCAACTGGAGGGCAAGAGCATGAAATTGTCACCTCGGCGACTGGATGCCTTTCTCATCCTGCCGCTTGGCGCTTCGCTGCTGATGATCGGCGAAGCAGCCAAGGAACGAGCCGTCACCCTGAACTTCACTGCCTGGGAACAGGCCGCCATTCTTGGTGCCGGCACGCTGGTATTGGTCTTTCTCGTCATCAGGGCGACCGCATTCGATCGCAGATGTAGCGAGGATTATATCTTCCAATTGATGGCCAACGCGGCGCTGGTTGCCATGGGCTGCATGGCTCTGGTCAACGTGATCTGGATGCTGGCGATGAAGTTCTACGCCATCCCCCAACTGACCGGCCAGAACATCACGGGTATCGCCATCCTGGCCTGGATATTGGCCTATTACTGGTATCGCCTGCGTGGGTTTCAGAAATGAGGAACCGGCTCAAGGTGCTGCGCGCAGAACGCGACTGGAGCCAGCAGGATCTGGCCGAACGCCTTGGCGTGAGTCGCCAGAGTGTCAACGCGATCGAAACTGGGCGCTATGATCCCTCGCTGCCGCTGGCGTTCAAGATCGCCGAGGTGTTCGAGCTGGCGATCGAAGGCATATTCGAACGCGATTAGGCGCCCAAGGACAATCTGCCCAAAGACAATCTGAAGGAGATAAATCATGATCAAGCGCGATCCCGCGCACGGCTTCGTGCGTCAAATTTTTACCGCGATTACTGCGGTGATTGCAATTCATCTGGTGCTTTCGCCCACCCAGTTGCTAGCCGCCAACCCGGTCGAACATGACCATATCCGCACCCAGATGAGCGGGGAAACAGGCCCGGTTGTCGTGCTGATCCCCGGCATGTCGACCCCTGCAGAAGTTTGGAGCGACACGGTTGAGGCGCTTGAGCCGGACCACCGCCTGCTGGTAGTTGAAGTACGCGGCTTTGACGGAGAGCGCGGCACCGCCAACGAACAGCCTGGCCTGGTCGACGGCGTCATCGCCGACCTGGCCAGAGATCTCGATGCCCGCCAACTGACGGCAGATGCAGTGGTCGGGCACAGCTTTGGCGGCCTCTTGGCGCTCAAGTTCGGCCTCTCCCATCCCGACCGGGTCAAGCAATTGATGGTGATCGATGCGCTCCCTTTCGCAGGATTGGAATTTGGCCCGGACGCAACGGCTGAGAGTGTAGCCCCGCGTGCCGACAGGATCCGCGCGACAATTACCGCCCAAGCCGAAGCCATGCGGGCTGCCGGGCGAACCGGCGTCGAAAGTGCGCCTGCAAATGGAATGTCGATCAACCCGGAAATTGCAACACGCGTCACCAATTGGTCGATGAAATCCGAACCCTTGGCAACAGCTCAGGCTGCCTTTGAACTTATCAGCACCGATCTGCGCGAGGAGATCTCCAGGGTGACCATGCCGGTAACCGTACTTTATGCTGCCGGAGATGAGCCCGCCAAGTCAGCCGAGCAATACTCCAGAAATTACGCTGCGCTGGCCGGCGCCGATCTTGTTCCGGTCGAAAACTCAGCGCATTTCATCATGCTGGACCGGCCCGATGCGTTCCAGACCGAACTGAAAGAGATGCTTGGCGAATCGGATTAGGCTTTAGCCTGCAAACTTGCGGGAGCCGGCAGCGGTCACCATCCGCCTGGTTCCCGCAAGCTCTTTTGAGCGATGGCGGACGTTCGCCATAAAGCGATACTCACTGCTCGCCGCCTCGGGAGTCAGTTCGACCACCATATAGCCGCGCTGCGATGTGTCAGCGAACTTCAGGCCCTGATTGTGGCCCACCAGGGTTTGGGCGAGCCGTTCCGGCGCGATGGCGCCAAGATAGCTCTCAAGCCCCGGCGAGCTGACCGAATGACCACCAAACTCGATCCCGACGCGATTGCCCTGGTGGGCAAGATCGAAGGCCCAGGCATTGTGCGTATCGCCCGCCAGCGAAACCAGATTGGCATCGGCGGCCAGGGCAGCTTCGAATACCCGCGCGCGAGCTGCGGGATAGCCATCCCAGGCATCCATATTGGCAGGTAGGCCGGCACGCCCGGCGGTGGCGCTTGCCTGCACCTGGCGGCGGACATAATCGGGTGCATCGGCAGGCAGCGCATCGGCCAGCCCGGGCGCGGTAAACAACTCGCCCATCAAAACCTGCTGCACCAGCACTTGCCAGACAGCCCCATCCCGGCGCGATTTGGCAAGGCGATCGCCCAGCCATGACTGCTGCGCGGCGCCCAGCATCTCGCGATCGGCGGCCTGGAAACTGCCATCGCGAAAAGCTGCCAATGCGGTACCGATTTCTTCGGGTGTTCGCCTGCCCCCGATCACCTCTGCCAGGTCGAACTGCTTGTCACGCCCGGCCAATCTCGTATCCAGCCGCAGCAAGGTGGCAAGCCGTCCCAGCTGATATTCGGCATAGGGCTCATCCGACACCGGCAGCCACTCACGATAGGCGCGCATCGCCGCCGACTTGCGCACTTCCCATGGCCCTTCGGTTTCGGGCTGGTGGTTTTGCGCCCCGCCTTTCCAGCTGTCATTGGCGGTTTCGTGATCGTCCCACACACTGATCATCGGCAATAGCTGATGAATCCGCCGCAGGTCTGGATCGCTGCGATAGGTGGCATAGCGCAGACGGTAATCGGCCAGCGCCACGATCTCGTTTTCCGGCCACAGCACGCGGTTGGGGTTCGCCTCCCTCGCCGATGGATATGTGCCGCGCCCGTATTCGTAAATATAGTCGCCCAGATGCAGCGCCAGATCGAGATCGTTCGCTTCTGCGGCATGGGCATAGGCGTTGAACCAGCCGAAGCCGTAATTCGAACAGCTGAACACCGCCATGCGGAAACGCTCGACCGCGCCATCGGGCAGCGTGCGCGTGCGCCCGACTTCGGATTGCGTACCGTCCGGCGCGATGAAGCGGTAATAATACCATTGACCGGGGTCGAGCCCTTCGGCCCATGCCTTGGCGCAGCTATCATTGGCCGGGCTGGCGATCACCTCACCTGCGGCAACAACGCGCACGAAATCCATCGCATCGCTCACTTCCCAGACAAGCCTGGTGTCTTGCCCGGCAACATAGCGCGTCCACAACAACACCCGGTCTTGCCCCGGCTCACCGCTCGCCACGCCATGCGTGAAGCCGCCGCCGAAGCCGC
>LOET01000017.1 GCA_001515985.1 Sphingomonadales bacterium BRH_c3
TCAGCAAGGAAGACCGGATGCACTTGCGCGAGGCGGCGGACCGCTTCGCCCGGATGGCCGAAGAGCTCGAAGCGGTGCGCGAACGCGCCGCGCTGCTGCACGAGCAACTCACCGACCTCAGGGCCGAGATCATCGATCGCCGCAGCCTCGTGATCGCGGTGATCGCCTTCATCTTCCTGCCCCTGACCTTCCTCACCGGCCTTCTGGGGATGAACGTCGCGGGCATCCCCTTCGCCCAGGAGGACTGGGCGTTCTGGGGCGTGGTTGGCTTCTGCCTCGTCATCGCGCTGGCGGTGCTAGGCTGGTTCACCGTCCGCCGGTGGCTGGAGGACTAGCGAGTCGCCAAGGTGTTCAACTTGCTGTAAGCGTCCGTGCGGCACTGCACCGGGCGGCCCCCCACCCAGCCATCCTCTCCCGTTTCGGACCAGCATTCATGACCTCACGAGACACCACCCGCCTGCTGGCCTTGCCCGATGATGTCTCGGACACTTCCAGCGCAAGTTTCTCTGACATCGCGCATCGCCTCGCGTTCGGGGCGATCGGCTGGCCCTGGCTGCTTTTCAGCCTGTGGGGCGGAACGAAGGCGTCCAAGCGGCGGCTGCTGGCGCGCGTCGGATTGGGCGAAAACTCGCTTCCCAATCTCGGCAGCTGGAAGGCAGACACCGGCTTCCTGCACCGCATCGTCGATACGATTGAAGAGCTGCGCCCGGAAGTGGTGGTCGAACTGGGCGCCGGTGCCTCGACGCTCGTATGTGCCAAGGCGTTGGCCCGCAACGGTGGCGGACGCCTGATCAGTTTCGACCAGCACAGAGACTTCGTCGAGGCGACGGCGCGCTGGATCAGGGAAGAGGGGGCTGCGGCGGACCTGCGCTGGGCACCGCTGGCGGAGGATGCGAGCGATTGGCCGGGACGGTGGTATTGCCTTCACGGCGTTCCCGATCAGATCGACCTCCTCATCATCGACGGTCCCCCGTGGGCGGTGCATCCCTTCGTGAGAGGCGCGGCGGAGTGCCTGTTCGATCGCCTGTCGCCCAATGGAAGGGTGTTGCTCGATGATGCCGCACGTCCCGGAGAGCGGATCGTTGCCCGGCGCTGGCGGAGGAATTGGCCAGGCATGAGCTTCGAGCGCGCAAACGGCAGCACCAAGGGTACACTAGTTGGCCGCAAGCTGGACGCTTCACAAACCTCACATCCGCGCGTTACTTCCGCGAACGACAATCAGCGCATGGCGCGTTGGCAGCGGGCGGCAGCGGTCCTCGGATTGTTTGCCGCTGGATGGACGGCGAATGATTTGACGGGCGATCTATCTTCGCCCGCACAGGCCGCCTCGATCGTGGACGAAGCGCATGCCTCATACACGGTCAGCCGGGCGCGCCAGGCGATGATCTCGCTGCCCGAAGCCGAGCGGCTTGACCCCCGGGAGATTGCGCAGGCCACGGGTCTCAGCTTGCCCGAACTGCCTAAAGGCTGGCGGGTTAGCGACGTGCAACTTTACCCCTCCGACCTCGGCAATTCACTGACGGTGACGCTCACCACCGGCCAGGACGAGCGACTTTCGTTGTTCGCGGCCCGCGCCGAAACTCCGGCAGAGGGCCTGCCTCTCGTCGAACGGCGCAACGGGACTTCGATTGCCTATTGGGAGGAAGGTCCGCTCGCCTATGCTCTCGTGGGCGAGATCGAGACTCAGGTCCTGCTGCGGCGCGCTGCCCAGATGAGCGGAGCAGACCTGCAGTAAGACCTAAAGGCGGGGGCGGTTGTCAGCCTGCAGGACCGTGAGTGTGGATGTCCGCTTGGGGGTCGCAAGCAGGTTTCCCAACACCTGCGCTTTTCGGGCGACTCCGGCAGCTCAACAATTTGTCTGACGCTTTCCTACATCGGGCGTTTCATGCCAAGCCGGTTGAATGCCTGAAAATACCCTGCAACCCCATGAATTAACGCTGAAATGTGTCAGATTAGGCGCTGGGATTTTTCAGTTCATGGACTGTGTTCCATGTGTTCCATCCTCCAGGAATTGGGAGGCTGCCTCGACCTGCTTGACTGGATGCCGCCGCCGCTCTAACCCGCGCGGCGCATTCGAGGCACCGTTGCCTCTCTATTTCCATCCCGTAGTCGAGTCCTGTCGAAGGGCTGCGAGGATCACCTTGGCAGGTGAGGAAGCACAAGCATGGCCAACGTAACCGTGATCGGTGCCCAATGGGGCGATGAAGGCAAGGGCAAGATCGTTGACTGGCTCGCCAGCCGCGCCGATGCCGTGGTCCGTTTCCAGGGCGGCCACAATGCCGGCCACACGCTGGTGGTCGATGGCACGACCTACAAGCTCAGCCTGCTTCCGTCCGGCATTGTCACCGGCACGCTTTCGATAATTGGCAACGGAGTGGTGCTTGACCCGTGGCACCTCAAGTCGGAGATCGAGAAGCTCGAAGGCCAGGGCGTCACCATCAATGACGACAATTTCGCCATCGCAGACAATTGCCCGCTGATTCTGCCGATCCACCGCGATCTCGACGGGTTGCGTGAGACCGCCGCGGGTAGCGGCAAGATCGGCACCACCGGCCGCGGAATCGGCCCGGCCTATGAGGACAAGGTCGGCCGCCGCGCGATCCGGGTGTGCGACCTGGCGCATCTCGATCACCTCGAACCGCAGCTCGATCGTCTCTGTGCGCATCATGATGCTCTGCGCGCCGGTTTCGATCAGCCGCCGGTTGACCGCGAACGCCTGCTGGCAGACTTGCGCGAGATTGCGCCCTTCGTGCTGCAGTTTGCCCAGCCGGTGTGGAAGCGATTGAAGAAAGTGCGCAAGGCCGGCGCGCGCATCCTGTTCGAAGGGGCGCAGGGAGTGCTGCTTGATATCGATCACGGCACCTATCCCTTTGTTACCAGCTCCAACACCGTCAGCGGCACCGCCGCATCGGGCAGTGGGCTTGGCCCCAATGCGACCGGCTTCGTGCTCGGCATCGTCAAGGCCTATACCACCCGCGTCGGCAGCGGGCCGTTCCCGACCGAGCTGAATGACGGGGTGGGCCAGCGGCTGGGCGAGCGCGGCCATGAATTCGGCACCGTCACCGGGCGCCAGCGGCGCTGCGGCTGGTTCGATGCGGTGCTGGTACGCCAGAGCTGCGCCATCAGCGGAGTAACCGGCATCGCGCTGACCAAGGTTGACGTGCTCGACGGGCTGGAAACGGTCAAGATCTGTACCGGCTACCGGCTGCGCGGAAAGATCATGGATTATTTCCCCTCGCATGCGGCGGATCAGGCCGCGGTCGAGCCGATCTACGAAGAGCTGGATGGATGGCAGGAATCGACCGCTGGTGCGCGCAGCTGGGCCGACCTTCCCGCCAATGCGATCAAATATATCCAGCGTGTGCAGGAATTGATCGAAACTCCGGTGGCGCTGGTTTCGACAAGCCCCGAACGCGATGACACGATCCTGGTGCGCGATCCCTTCATGGATTGATGCAATACGCAGGCAGAGAGTTAAATTCTTGACCTGATCCGTATTTGTTCTTATCCTGTTCCAGTCAATTCAACAGGTTGAGGGCCAGGCCGCATGCACACGCCAGCCGATTTTGCGTATGTTCCAGCCAGCGATGCGGCCGGGCTTGCTGCCTCGGCAGCGATCTTTTCCGATCGAGATGGTTTGCGCCAGCAATTGGCAGGGGATCTGGCAGGGGCCGGCCTGCGCGTGGTGCACCAGGGCAGGTTGCCGGAGCTGCTTGATGGCGAAATCGCCCTGCTGGGCGATGTGGTGATGCTCGATTGCCCGGTAGTGGACGCAGCCACCATGGCCGCGCTGGCACGGCTCGATATGCGGATAGCGCGATCCGGCGCGCAATTGATCGTTTCGACATCGCTTGGGGCGCTGGACGATGTGTTCGCCTGTTTCGACCAGTCGGCACCGCAGTTGCTGGTCGATCCCACGCGCGCGGACTGCGTGGTTGCGATGGGCCGCGTGATGGCGAATGTTTCGGGCGGGCGGGTGCGCGAATTGTCTCAGGATGACCGCGCGGCGCTGCTCAGCCTGACCCAGCAGGTCGAAGCGATTGCGCGGCAGCTGGAAGGGTTTTCGCGGAGCTCGCAGCCAATCGCCGATGATCCGGGCAAAGTAAGCGATGCGAGGAGTGCGTTTCGCGGGTTCGATGACAGTTCGCTGCGGGATCCGTCAGCCAAGCCCCGATTGCCCGATCCGCAGCTGGTCCGCCAGATTATTCGCCACCGCCAGGCACGCGCAAAATTTTTCGACCCCTCACTGTTTGGCGATCCGGCGTGGGACATGCTGCTGGATCTCACCGCCGCTTATGCCGAGCGGCGCAAGGTTTCGGTCACTTCGCTATGTATCGCCTCGGGCGTGCCGCCCACTACCGCGCTGCGGTGGGTGCGGCAGATGACCGAAGCAGGACTGTTCGAGCGCGTCGAGGATTTGGGCGACAGGCGGCGCGCCTTCATTTCGCTGACGGACAAGGCCCGCGATGCGATGGCGCGCTATTTTGCCGAAGCCGGGCCTGGAGTGGTCTGACCGGGTGCAATGATCGTCACGGTCAGCCCGGGCGAGTCGGCATCGGGCGCCTGGTCGAGCCTGAATCGCGCCGCATCGGCGCGGGCGCGGGCCAGCACCGCTTCGGGCACATCGCCATCGATCAGCAGCGTGTCAGCCTCGCCCAGAAGGCGTGCCTGGCGCAGCGTAAGCTCGTCAGGGTCGGGGCTTGAAAGCTGCACGATCTCGCGCCGCCCGCAAACATCTGGGCTTGTTTCGCCCAGCCATTGATCGACCTTTGCGGCTGCATCTTCACGCAGGGGATCGAGCATGCCGCCTTCGCGCAGCGCATCGTCAAGCGCGCGCCGCCGGTTGGCGCCATCCGGGAATATCTTGCGCAGCCTCGCCCGCGATGCGTTGAGAGCGTTGGCAAGTTCGCCCAGCCTCTGGGGAAGGATGCGCTCAAGCCGCAAGCGCAGATGCTTTGCCAGGCCCGCCGAAGCGCCGCCCGTTCCGATGGCCAGCAGCACGGGATCGCGGTCGAGAATGCTGGGCGTGGTAAAGTCGCACAACCCGGGCATGTCGACCACATTCACCAGCATGCCCGCGCAGCGCAGGTTGATCGCTGCATTCTCGCAGGCACGCGGATCGTCATAGGCGATGAAGGCCAGCCGCACACCTTCGTCGATGGCGCGCTGCATGTCATGCTCGACGATACCGCCCGCGCGTTCTACCAGCCGCTTCTTCGGTTCTGCCGCTTCTCCATCGCCCAGCACCAGCACCTTCTGGCCCTGGATGCGGTGGAATAGGGGCAGCGAGTTTATCATGGCCTCTCAGAGCCAGTCGGGGACGCGCTCTGCATCCATGATTGCCGCGGCCGCGATCCGGTCAGCCACCACGGCGTAGCGATCGCCGTCGACCAGCACTTCGGGCACGAACCCGCGCGAATTGTAGCTGCTTGCCATGGTTGCGCCATAGGCGCCCGCAGTCCGGAACACGGCGAGATCGCCCGCGACCAGCGCATCGCAATCGCGATCGCTTGCGAAGGTGTCACCCGTCTCGCAGATCGGCCCGACGATGTTTGCGGTCATGCGCTCGCCCGAAGGCTGGACCGCATCGAAATCGTGCCATGCGCCGTACAGCGCCGGGCGCGCGAGATCGTTCATCGCCGCATCCACGATCACGAAGGGCGGGCCATTGCCACCGCGCTTCACCCGCACCACACGGGTCAGCAGCACCCCGGCATTGCCCGCGATGACACGGCCCGGCTCGAAAGTCAGGTGCACGCCCCAATCCCTTGTCACGCGCGCCACCATCGCGCCATATTCGGCCGGGGAGGGCGGATGTTCGCCCGCCTTGTAGGGCACGCCCAGCCCACCGCCCAGATCGACATGGGTGATGGTGTGCCCGGCTGCGCGCAGGTCTTCCACCAACTGGCCAACCTTGGCGAAGGCGGTTTCCAGCGGCTCGAGATCGAGCAGCTGGCTGCCGATATGTACCGCCACTCCGCGCAGGTTCAGCCCGTCAAGTGCGGCCAGTTCGGCAAATGCCTCGCGCGCGTGAACCAGCGGGATGCCGAACTTGTTCTCGGCCTTGCCGGTAGAGATCTTTTCGTGAGTTTTCGCGTCGACATCGGGATTGATGCGCAGGCAGGCGGGTGCCCGCTCGCCGCGGGCCCCCGCCAGAATGGCCAGCTCGCGGCCTTCCTCGCGCGATTCGATGTTGAACTGGCCGATATTCTTGTCGAGGCCCAGCTCAAGCTCGGCGCGGGTCTTGCCCACGCCTGAAAACACGATCATTTCGGGCGCCATGCCCGCCGCCAGTGCCCGCATCAGCTCGCCGCCCGAGACAACATCGGCGCCAAAGCCTTCGCGTTGCAGCACCTTGAGCACGGCAAGATTGGGGTTTGACTTGACCGCGAAGGCGATCAGCTTGTCGGGCACACTATCCAGGCCTTCGCGGAACACCCGCGCATGGCGTTCCAGCGTGGCGCGCGAATAGACATAGACCGGCGTGCCGACATCATCGGCAATTCGCGGCAGCGGCACGTCCTCGGCGTGAAGCACGCCATTCTTCAGTTCGAAATGGTCCATCTTCGTTCCGGTCTGGCTCACTCGGGCGGAAGATCGAAAGGATCGTCCTGGCGTTCTTCAGAGCGCCGCCTCAGCTCGACGCTCCGCTTTGGCGCAGCGAGCGTTTCCATTTCGAGCAATTCCTCTGCCTCAGGTGCGGTTTCGCTGCCATAGGGCGCGGGCGGCAGGGTCTGGCCTGCTGCCGGCTCGAGATTGGTGCGTTTCCCGCAGGCGGCAAGCGCCAGGCAGCACATCAAGACGGCAATCGGAAAGCGGGCGCGCATTGTCATTCCTTGTCCAGGCGCGACTTTGCACGCGCCACTTGCGCCTTTACCTGATCGGGCGCGGTCCCGCCATAGGAGGCGCGCGAGGCAACCGAGGCATCTATCGACAACGCCTGATATACGCGTTCGTCGATCCGGCTATCAATCGCCTGCAGCACTTCGAGCGGCAATTGATCGAGCGCTACTCCATCTGCCTCGGCACGCTTCACCGCCGCACCGGTGATGTGGTGCGCCTCGCGGAAGGGAATGTCGGCCTCGCGCACCAGCCAGTCAGCAAGGTCGGTCGCGGTGGCATAGCCGAGCTCGGCAGCCTGGCGCATCCGCTCGGTGCGGAACTCGCTCTCGGCGACCATTCCGGTCATAGCCGCAATGCTCAGCGCAAGCAGGCCGGCAGCCTCGAATACCGGCGGTTTGTCATCCTGCATGTCCTTCGAATAGGCGAGCGGCAGCCCCTTCATCGTTATCATCAGCGAAGTCGCGCAGCCGATCACGCGCCCGGCATGGCCGCGTACCAGCTCGGCGGCATCGGGGTTCTTTTTCTGCGGCATGATCGAGCTGCCGGTCGAAAGGCTGTCAGGCAGACGGACGAAGCCGAAGGGCTGGCTGGCCCAGATGATGAATTCTTCGGCCAGCCGCGAAAGGTGGAGCGAAACTTGGCTTGCCGCCATCAGGTAATCGAGTGCGAAATCACGGTCGGACACGGCATCGAGACTGTTGGCGGTCGGCCCGTCAAAGCCCAATGCCTGCGCGGTCGCATTGCGGTCTATCGGGAAGCCTGTGCCGGCCAGCGCCGCGCTGCCAAGCGGGCATTGGTTCATCCGCATGCGGGCATCGGCAAGGCGCGACCGGTCGCGCGCGATCATCTCGTAATAGGCCATCAAATGGTGGCCCAGCGTCACCGGCTGCGCGGTCTGCAAATGGGTGAAGCCGGGCATGATGCTGGCGGCATGTTCCTCTGCGCGCGCCACCAGTGCCAGTTGCAGAGCCTTGAGCCCGGCATCGGCCTGATCGATCGCATCCCTCACCCACAGGCGGAAATCGGTGGCCACCTGGTCATTGCGGCTGCGTGCAGTGTGCAGCCGACCTGCCACCGGCCCGATCAGCTCCGCCAACCGCGCCTCGGTGGTCATGTGGATGTCTTCAAGGTCCCAATCCTCGGGCACACCGTCGCGGGCGTATTCCTCGGCGACATGGTCCAGCCCCTCGCTGATCGTTGCTGCATCATTCGCCGACACGATGCCCTGCGCGCCCAGCATGGCGACATGCGCTTTCGACGCGGCGATATCCTGTCGCCACAGCGCCTTGTCGAAGGGAATCGAGGCATTGATTTCACGCATGATCGCGCTAGGCCCCTGTGCAAACCTTCCGCCCCACATCTGATTGGAGCCTGCATTGCTGTCATTCCGCCCGGTATCTTGGTGCTTGCCGCTCATTTGTGCCTCGGCGCTGTTTCTGGCCGCTTGCGATAGTGGCGCTGAGGGCGGTGCGCAACAGCAGGAGCAATTGGGCGCGGCCAAGCAGGAGTTGACCGGCGAGATCGATCGCAGCTTTGCTGGCGAGCTGATGCCGGCGGTGAATGTCAGCGATCCCGATGGCAATCAGCTCAACCTGGGCGCGCTACAGGGCCAGCCCGTGCTGCTGAACCTGTGGGCGACATGGTGCGCGCCCTGCGTGGTGGAAATGCCCATGCTCGATGAGCTGGCGGCGCTGAAAGATGGGCAGCTACGCGTGATCACGGTGAGCCAGGATATGCGCGGTGCAGATGCTGTGGTGCCTTTCTTCGCGGCGCGCAAGTTCACCCATCTGGAACCATGGCTCGATCCTGCGAATGAACTGGGCTTTGCCTATGGCGGCACGCTGCCCACCACGGTGCTGTTTGATGCCGATGGCAAGGAAGTGTTCCGCGTAAATGGCGGCTACCACTGGGACAGCGAGAAAGCGCTCGCCGCGATTGACGAGGCGCTGACCGCGCGCTGACTTCAGTTCACCGCGCCAATATAGCCCAGCTGGCAGGCGCGGAAGATCGACTGCGCGCGATTGACCGCGCCAAGCTTATCGCAGGTCCGCTTTATGTGGTAGCGCACGGTTGCATGGCTGCATTCGAGGATCATGCTGATCTCGAAATCCGTCTTGCCGAAAGCCGCCCAGCGCAGGCACTGGATTTCGCGATTGGTGAGTACATTCTCGGTTGGCAAATAGGGGTTGGCACGCATTGCGTTGACATACCCGGCCACGAACCTGCGGGCGAGGTCCGAAAGCATCTGCCCATACTGGGCAAATTCGCCGGAAAGATCCTCTCGCGATTGGTCGAGGCTGGTGAAAACGACAGCGGCGATCTGGCCGAACGGCAGATGCAGCGGCACCACGATCGCAGCCTTGACCAACGAACGCGCCTCAAAATCTTCGAGATCGATCTCGGCGAGAAATTCGTTCTGCCAGCGGGTGCGGAATCCATCGCGGTTGACCCAGAACGGTTCGCTTTCCACCCGGCAGGCGCGAATCAATTGTGAACGCAGCGCCTTGTCATAGTCCTCCCACAATGCGCCATCCTGTGCATCGCATCCGAACACGCGGGAATTGAGCGCCTGACCATCGGCATCGACCATTGGTTCCTGCGAAGAAATATCGTGCCACATCGTGATCCGCATGCCCCGATTCCTCGCAATGCGATCAAACGCAATCGCGGCATCAAGAACATCGGGCTTGCCGCGAATGGATACCGATTCGAGCATCTCTGCCGGTTCGGCGAGTTGATCCGGTCTGCGCAGTTTCAGTACATTGCTGGCCATGACGGAACCCCTTTCTTTGCAAGTCAGATGCAGGTGCTACTGGGTCGGGCGGCGGTGTGGCCGCGCTTCAGTCCTGCAAGGCTGAGGGGCCCGCCGCATCCGGCAAGCCACCTCTGGCAATCGGTTGGATGCCGAAAAGGAAATTCACCGTCCAATGTTAATTTGCAAATTTGCAAAGTCAGACTTTGCAAAGTATCCATACGCCATGGTTCACAGGCGCAGACTCTTTGCCGGCACGCAATTGCATAAGATCCGCGAGGATCGTGGTCTCATGCAGGCTGAGCTGGCGCAGCAGCTTTCGATAAGTCCATCATATCTCAGCCAACTTGAGCACGATGACCGGCCACTCACACCAAAACTGGTCGAGCGGCTGGCGCGCTTGTTCCCGGTCGAGTGGCAGGATTTCTCAAGCGACGATACCGAACAGCTGGCCGTCTCGCTGCGCGAGGCGGTGGGTGATCCGGTATTCAGCGAGCCCTTTTCGCCCGACGCCATTGCCAAGCTGGCCGAACAGCAACCGGCATTCGCGCGCCGTTTTGTCGAGCTGCACGAGGCATTCCGCAGAGCCAGCCAGCGGCTCGAGATGGTGGATGAGGCGATCTCGGCCGACACGCCGTCAGGCTCGCGGCTTCCGTGGGAAGAGGTGCGGGACTGGTTCCACCTGTCGAATAACTATGTTGATCAGCTGGATCGTTCCGCAGAACTGCTGGCCCGTTCGATTGGCGGGGAAGAGGGCTTGCTGACCAGCGAATCGATGCGTCGGCACCTGACGGAGCGGCACGGGGTCGAGGTGCTGGTTGAACGTGGGGAAACGCTCCGCAATTTCGATGCCAGTGGCAAGAAACTGCATGTCGATTCGGGCCAGCCCGCTTCGGGAATTCGGTTCCAGATCGCCTATCACGTGGCCGCGATGTCACTGGGCGGGACGATCCGCGAGATCGCCAATTCCGCCCGGCTCAGGACCGAGGCGGCGCGCGAATTGCTGACGATCGGCCTGGCGAATTACGCGGCGGGCGCGGTGCTGATGCCCTACGAGCACTTCCGCCGCTCGGCGCGCGAGTTCCGACATGACATTGATCGGCTATCGTTGCTCTACCGGACCAGCTTCGAGCAGACCTGCCACAGGCTTTCGACCCTGCAGCGCGATGGCGCCCGCGGGCTGCCGATATTCTTCTGCCGGGTCGACATGGCGGGCAACATTACCAAGCGGCACAGCGCCACGCGCTTCCAGTTCGCCCGCTTTGGTGGTGCGTGCCCCTTGTGGATCGCGCATGAAGCGGCCGCCATACCTGACCGGGTACTGGTCCAGTTGGCCGAGACCCCCGATGGCGTGCGGTATGTCTCGATCGCCAAGGGGCTGGTCAAGACATCGGGCCGATTTGACCGTAACCCGCGGCGCTATGCAGTGGCGCTCGGCTGCGAAGTGCAACATGCCAGCGAGTTCATCTACGCCGATACGATCGATGTCGATGCTCCCGGTGCTGCCACGCTGATCGGTGTGTCGTGCAGGATTTGCCCGAGAACCAATTGCGACCAGCGAGCCTATCCGCCGAGCGACCAGCAGATCGAAGTCAACCTGTTCCGCCGCGGCGTTGTTCCTTACGAGCTGCGTGACTGACACACTGCTGCCTCGCTTCGAAGATTGGCCGAGCGGCTGCGCGCGCCAGCCTGGGAATGGCTATCGAAAGGGGTGGTGGACGCAGTTTTGAGCGAACACGTCTCTTGTGGCAATTTTTCGTTTTGACGGGAGTATGACGGGAGCGCTTTTTAAGATTTGCGATGTTTGACGCGAGCCATGCCAGCGGCCCTTGCACTCAGTGCTAACTGCTACAATCTCAGCTCTGCCGACGGTGCGATGTAAACCGCATAGGAAAGATTTTTCCGCATCGGAAATGCAAATGAACTTGGTTCTTGATTCAATATCTAAGTCACGAAATCGAAATATGCCCGGGTGGGGATTTCACGGTGATCACCACCTTTAGGAAGGAACCAAGGTCGACCCTGTGCCTGCGTTGACTTTCACATTTTGGCCGGAGTGGCCATCATGGTCTTGGCGACATTGAGTGTGACCGGTCATGGCTTCACCTCTGAATTCACCATTTCGCGGCAGGCAGCTGAAAGCGCTCCCGCAAGCGAAATCGCATTGGTGACGTGCGGTATCGAGTCAGTCGTGACGACTCGCGCAGCGCCCGCTGCAAGGATATCGGCAAGGGCATTACCGGCAAACACCGCGTGGATCACGAGGCAGACCGGCGGCCGGGATTTGGCTGCCCGCAGCCGCTCGATTGTCTGGATCAATGTCCGCCCCGACGATGCAATATCGTCTAGGATCACCGGTGTTCCGGCGAGCAGCGCTTTGCTATGCGGAACGCTGACTTCTACGTTGCGGTCGCCGCTGCGGCGCTTCTCCAGGACCTCGAAGGGCCGATCCGCCAGGCGGGCGACTTGCGCCACCCACTGCCGACTCTCGCTGTCCGGGCCAAGGAGCACGGCATCGGGTACGTTGGCGGCGATCCACTCTGCCAGCAGAGGCGCAGTTTCAATTCGGTGCGCCGGGATCCGGAACAGATCGCTCAGGGAATGGATTCGGTGCAAGTGCGGGTCCGCCGTCACCAGCCAGTCGAAGCTTTCCTCAAGGAAGCGAGCGAACAGCGGCGCGCTTACCGCCTGCCCCGGTGAAAAGCGCCGGTCCTGCCGCATATAGGCGAGGTAGGGCGCGATCAGCCCGACGCTGCGCGCGCCCAGTTCCTTTGCAGTCTCCGCAGCAAATCGCAGCGGCAGCGCCAGTGGATCGGGATTGTTCAGCGTGGCGAGTATGGCGACATCCTGCCCGGCCATGCCGTCGGGCAGCGTGACCAGACTTTCGCCATCGGGAAAGCGATGAATATCAATTGGCTGAGCTCGCCCACCTGACGGCGCTGCAATGCGCTCGGCCAAGGGGAGTAACTCGGGGAATGCCAGAATTCGGATCATGGCGTGTCGCCGATCTGGAACGGTGAAGCGCCAGACCGGGCATAATCCTGCGCCCAGGAAAGTTCGCCCCGGGTTTCCGCATAGATCTCGTACAGCGGCTGGCCGGCTTCGATTCTGTCGCCAGGTTTTGTAAACAGGAGCACGCCGGCACCTTTGCGTCCGGGCGCACCGGCCAGCTTTGCGATCTTCGCAATGCGCCGGTTATCGATTGCTGTGATCCTTCCACCCACCGCAGCGACCTCTGAGGCATGATGCGGCGCAATCTTCGGCTCCCGAAAACCGCCTTGAGCCTCGCAGATCGCGAGAAACTTTGCCTCCGCCGCGCCGCTCTCAAGGATTTCACGCGCAATGTCGCGGCCATGGCCGTGGTTGGCCTGAGCAAGGTTGAGCACTGCACCTGCGAGATCGAGCGCCCGTTCGCGCAGGTCGAATGGCGCATCGAAATCGCGCCGCAGCACGGCGAGCACGTCCTGCGCCTCGAGCGCGGGGCCGATACCGCGCCCCACCGGGGCCGATCCATCGCTGACAGCAACGCGCAGGCCAATATCCACGGCCTGGCTAACCGCCAGCAGCCGCTCGGTTAGCGCCTTCGCGGCTTCGCTGTTTCGCACCTTCGCGGTCGGACCGACCGGCATATCGATCAGCACATGGGTCGATCCAGCTGCAGCCTTCTTCGAAAGAATGCTCGCGACAAGTTGCCCGTCGCTGTCGAAATCGAGCGGCCGTTCGACCCGGATCAGGAGATCGTCGGCGGGGCTCAGATCGAGGCCGCCACCCCAAACGATGCAGCCGCCTTCGCTTTCGACGACGCGGCGCATGGCCGCGATGTCGAGCGCGACCGGCGCCAGCACCTCCATCGTATCGGCGGTGCCGGCAGGCGAGGTGATTGCGCGGCTCGATGTCTTCGGTATCCGGTATCCGGCGGCGGCAACAATCGCCACGACAATCGGCGTGGTGCGGTTGCCCGGCAGCCCGCCGACGCAGTGCTTGTCGAGCACCAGACCCTGGCCCCAGTCGATCGTCTTGCCTGCCCCTTGCATGGCCCGGGTCAATGCAATCGTTTCGGCAAGGTCGAGGCGGTCCCCGGCGCATGCGGTAATGAAGGCGGCCAGGTCGAGGTCGGACAGGCGGCGAGCGACGATATCGCCAACGATCATGCGGCACGCCTCGTCATCGATCCGCCCGCCGTAAACCTTGGTCCGGATGGCCGAAGCGGACGCCGGTGGCTCAGGGTGCGAGAACATTGCGATTTCGCCAGCACTGGCGCCCAGCAGATTCCACGCAGCATCGCTGAGCGCGGCGGTTTCGGGCGGTAACCAGTCCGCCCCGGTTACCACGTTGAGCGCCGCAATAATCGAGCGCTCCCCGAGAGAGATCCGGACCTGCGTGAGCACAGAGAACCCCTCAGCCCGGCACAGATGGCAATCCTCTCGCATATAGACGACCGGTTGCCGGTAGGTATCGATACCGGCACGAATAACCGGAAGCACATGATGGCCGTCAGTCAAATCGGTCGCTCCAGACTGATCCGTTCGAGATGTTCGGGCACACGGACATGCCAGCCGAGTTCATGGTCGATGCGGAACCGCAACGCGTCGGCGCTATCGGGCTCGCCGTGAGTGATATATGTCATTTCGGGAGGCTTTGCCTCACCCATCCAGGCGATCAGTTCATTGGCATCGGCATGGCCCGACATGCCTTCAAGCTGGACCACTTCTGCCTTTATCTCGACGTCGCGGCCAAACAGCCGCAAGTGCCGCTCACCCCTTGCCAGCACTGCGCCGCGAGTGCCGCCCGCCTGAAAGCCGCTGAGGACGATGGCATTCCTTGGATCCGGCCCGAAACTGGCGACATGGTGCAACACCCGGCCACCGGCAAGCATGCCGCTCGCGGAAATTATGATCATCGGGCCGTGGCGGCGATTGAGTTCCTTCGATTCCTCGACCGTTCGCACGCGCTCGGCCAGATTGAACATGGCCATGCAGTCTTCGCGGCTGACATGATGCTCGTCGTGATGGTCATGGTAGATCTGGGTCGCGTCTGTCCCCATCGGCGAGTTGAGATAGACAGGCACATAAGGGATCTCGCCTCGTTCGCGGAGCCGCGCAATTTGCAGCATCAAACCCTGGATACGGCCCACCGCGAAAGCGGGGATCACAATCACGCCGCCGCGCCGCACGATCCGGTTGATGACCTCCGCCAGCTCGGCTTCGGCATCGCCGCGCGGATGAACCCGGTTTCCGTAAGTGGATTCGCACACGAGGATGTCGGCGCCAGTGAATGGCTGGGGCCCGCGCATCAACGGATCGGAAACGCGGCCGACATCGCCGCTGAAGTGAACTGTTCGACCGCCAACCGTCACCCTGATCTGCGCTGCCCCCAGCAGATGCCCCGCAGGAATGAAGCGTGCCGAAATGCCGCCGCCAAGGTCGAGGTCTCTGTCGAACGCGACCTGCTGGAAATGTTCGAGCGCTGCCTCGGCATCTTCGAGCGTGTAAAGCGGTTTCGGGACAGCGTGCCGTGAATAGCCCTTGCGCTGGGCATAGCGCGCCTCTTCCTCCTGCAGATGCCCGCTGTCGGGGAGCAGCAAACCGCACAGTTCGAATGTCGCCGGGGTGCAGTAGATCTTGCCGCGAAAGCCGTTCCTGACCAGCGCCGGCAAATAGCCGGAATGATCGAGGTGAGCATGCGTGAGCAGCACGCTGTCGATCGACTTTGGCGGGACCGGAAACGGCTTCCAGTTCCGCTCACGAAGCTGCTTGTACCCCTGGAAGAGCCCGCAATCGATGAGAATCCGCTGACCTTTGGCTTCGATCAGGTAACGTGAACCCGTTACGGTTCCCGTCGCGCCAAGAAATCTTAGTGAAGGCCTCTCTGACATACTTATAGTGTCCCTCTATTCCCAGTTCCCAGCCGATCAGTGTTGTGTCGATCGCGTGCTATTCACTCATCTGGAGCTGAAGAAGCGGTGCAGCGGCACCAGCAGAACCGCCGCATACCAGCCGCAAAGGAAGCTCTCGATGGCGCCTGCAATGAAACCCGGCAGGTTCCCAAAGTTGCTTCGGCCATCATCAGTCTCCTGCTGCTCCTATTGTCGAATATACCTAGGAGGAGCATGGTATAGCGATCAACTGAACCATCCCGGGATTGCTGGAGGCCATTTGGATTAAGTTACGCAGCTATGGGTGTTTCGTCTAGCATGGCGTAATAGCGCTCTTGGGCTTCGGCAGGCGGGACGTTGCCGATGGGCGCGATGAGCCACCGAACGTTAAGCCAGTGCAACCAGATTTTGAACCTGCACATTGTTGCTTCCTCACCCGGGCCGGGCAAAGCGTGAGCTTGTTTCCGACCATCAGCAGAAATTCAGATAATTGCTGGCGACGGATTAAACCGCGAGGCTGCTTCGTTTCTCCTGTGACCGGCACGATCACGCCGGGACAAACAGGAGAACGATGATGAAGACTATCGCGAAGCTCACCACCTTTGTTGCCCTGACCATCGGGGCTGCAGCGCAGGCGGCGCTGCCAATACTCCATGAAGAGGCGTTCGCCCGCGAAGAGGAAAAGCTGATCATTACAAGCCCGATCGCCGGTATCCAGAACCGCCACTGGTTCGATTATCGGATCGACGTGATTGAAGCGCAGAAAGAACTTTCGCGCGATCTTCGAAAGGCTTCTGACATCGAGGACCAGCGCGAAGCCTGGGAAGAATACGGCGTCGAACTGCGCAAGGAGCGCTTCGATTACATTAAAATTATGGCGAAGAAGGGCTATCGCCAGGGCACCGTCACAGTAGCCAACTGACCTTGGGGCGAGCGGGCATGACCCCTTGACCCTCCCCTCGCCACGCCCGTTCGTTCCGAAGGGCCGGCCATGCGCCGGCCCTTCTCTTTGGGCGGTTGGCATTTGAATGTGCTTGCCTGATCGCAACCGTCTGGCGTGAGCTCAGTCGCGCCAGCCAGCGGCACTGGCAGCCTGTTCCTCGTCCGCCGAAAGCGCCGGTCCGCGCGCCATGTCCTGCGCGGCGGCGAGCAGTTCGGCTTCGCTCCCAGCCATGCGGTAATCGTTCTGCTGTCCGCCCGAGGCAGCGCCGCGAGTTTCGACGCGCCAGCCCTGCTGGTCGCGGCAGGCGATCCCGCCACCGCCATCGGCCGAATAGGCACGGCAGTATTCGCCATCCTGGTTGCGGAAGCTCAGCAGGATCCGGGCTTCGGCACTGGCCGGCTGCGTGGAGGTCAGCTGGCTGTCGAGCATGCCGGCGAGTTGCGGTTCGGCATAGTTCGGGTGGTCCGGACCGGCGACGGTGAAGACCAGTGCGGCAACCAGTGAGGCTGCCAATGCACCGCCGGCCCAGGCCCAGCCAGGCAAACGACTGCGCGCCTCGCGCCGGTCACGCGCCTTGGCAAACTCGATTACTTGTGCATTTCCGTCGTCGTCGCTCTCGCCGACCAGCAATTTCTTCAGGCGGTCGGGCACCGGCTGATCGAG
>LOET01000018.1 GCA_001515985.1 Sphingomonadales bacterium BRH_c3
CGTGCGCGCCAGCAGCGGCGCGTCTGGCCCCACCGCGAAGGGATAGAGCATCGCGATGGCGAGGAAGAACAGCAGCGGCAACATGGCCCCGCCACCGCGCCCGCCGCCGAGCAACAACATGCGCACATCGCGTTTGAGCAGCGGCGAGATCATGCGACATACTCCGCCAGCGCGAACACGCTGAGGCGTTCGACCGCAATCGGCTGGTGCGAAGCGAGGACCACAATCCCGCCCGCGGCTGCATGTGCGCTCACAGTCTGGGCAATGCGCGCCTGCGAGCGATCGTCCAGCCCGCTCAAGGGTTCGTCGAGCAGCCAGATCGGCGCGTCCTGGCACAGCAACCGCGCCATCGCCGCGCGTTTGCGCTGACCGGTGGAGAGATAGCGCACCGGCACTCCGAGCAGCGCATCAAGCTCCATCGCCGATATCGCTGCCGACGCATCATCGCACCCATCGACCTGCTGCCAGAAGCGCAGCGCGGTGCCCAATGGCTGGTCTGGATCGAGCGCGGGCCGCTCATCGAGCATGCCGATGCCGCCTTCGTGTGATACATCGCCTGCATATGGCGAAAGCAATCCTGCCAGAATACGCAGCAGGCTCGTCTTCCCGGTGCCATTCTCGCCGGTGACATGCAGCACTGCGCCGCTTTCCAACGCCAGCGACAGCCCGCGAAACAGCAGGCGTTCGCCTCTTATGCAGGCAAGGTCAGTGGCGGTGAGGCGCGCTTGCATCATAGCCAGCGTTAGGCGAAAGGATGTGCGCGAACAAGCAGATGCGCCAAGAGGAGCCACCACATGTCAGTCCCCCAGCTTACCGATGCAGAATGCGACACCTTGCTCGCCGCGCATCCCCAATGGTCGATCGCGCGCAGCGGCAAGGCGATCGAGCGCAGCTTCAAGTTCGCGAATTTCAGCGAGGCCTGGGGCTTCATGAACCGGGTGGCGCTGCTGGCCGAGGCTCATGACCACCACCCCGAATGGTTCAACGTCTACAACCGGGTCGAAATCACGCTCACCACGCATGACGCGGATGGCTTGTCGGAACGCGATGCGGTGATGGCTGCGGCGATCGACGCGCTGATCTGACTTTGGGGCTTCAGAGTTCTGCGCCCACGCCCTGATTGCGCATTTCCTTGCGCACCTTGCCGGGCAGGAAGCGTGAGAGGAACTGCAAACGGCTGGCCATCTTGCCCACGGTATAATCAAGCCTGTCGCCATGCACGGCGTCCCACACCACTTTGGGCACGGCGGATACGGGCGAAACTTCCACCCCGGCCTCGATCAGGCCTTCCTTCACGGTGCGGTTCGATTCCTTCGCAGTCTGCTCGATGATCGGTGTGTCGATAAAGCCGGGGCACAGCGCCGCTACCTTGATCCCGTCACCTGCCCATTCGGCATCGAGGCTGCGTGTCAGCCCGCGCACCGCCCATTTGCTGGCGCAATAGACCGACATGTTGGGCGCGCCGATGATCCCTGCCAGGCTGGCGGTGTTGATCAGCGCCGATCCCGGCGCGGTTTTCTTCAGATGCGGATAGGCTGCCTGGGCGCCGTAGAGCACGCCCTTCACATTGATATCGAGTACCCGCTCGATCTCCTCGGTCGGTTGCTCCGCCAGCGGCCCGCCGTGGCCCACACCTGCATTGTTGAACAACACGTCAATCCGCCCGCCTGCCGCGGTTGAGAAGGCGGCGAGTGCCACGTCCCAAGCCGCGCGGTCACGCACGTCGAGCTTGTGGGCATATTTGAAGCCGCCTTCGATCAGGCCAAGCGTATCCTGCATCCCCTGCTCGTTGATATCGGCCACGCCGACGAACCAGCCGCGCTCGGCGAAATAGACCGCTACCGCCCGCCCGATGCCTGAACCACCGCCGGTGATGAAGATTGACCTGCGCTCGCTCACTATGACTTCTCCCAAAAACAAACCGCGTGAGGCGGTAACCTCACGCGGCGTGTTTGTCAGCTATTTACATTGATGTCAGCTGCCGATTGCAGCCTCCAGCCCCTTCACATGCTCGGCGCCTTCGAGAATTTGAGTGGTCGAAGGCTTCAGCACATCGCCCAGCGGCTCTGCCCGCCCGCCCAGGCATTCGCTCAGGAAATTCTCGGCAATCGCGAAAAAGGCGATGTTGTTGGTCGGCTTGGCAAAGCCGTGGCCTTCATCGGGATAGAGCACATAGGTGACCGGGATCCCGGCCGCCTTCATCGCGCCCACGATCTGGTCGCTTTCGGCCTGCTTCACGCGCGGGTCATTGGCGCCCTGCGCGATCAGCAGCGGCTTGGTGATCTGGTCAGCCTTGTAGAGCGGGCTTGCCGCCTTGAGCAGCGCCAGCCCCTCTTCGGTATTGGGGTCACCCATGCGGGTGTGGAATACCTTTACCAGCGGCGCCCAATAGGGCGGGATGGTGGAAAGCAGGGTCTCGAGGTTGGACGGGCCGACGATGTCGACCCCGCAGGCGAATGTCTCGGGCGTGAAGGCAAGCCCCGCCAGCGTGGCATAGCCGCCATAGGAACCGCCCATGATGGCGACCTGGTCCTTGCCGGTGATGCCCTGGTCGATCGCCCAGTTGGTGGCGTCGATCAGATCGTCATGCATCTTCAGGCCCCATTGCAGATTGGCGGCGTTGAGGAAGTCTTTTCCGAACCCGGTCGATCCGCGATAGTTGACCGAGAGCACGGCATAGCCGCGATTGGCCAGCAACTGGTGAACCGTGTTGAAGCCATAGGAATCGCGCGCCCAGGGGCCGCCATGGACGAACAGCACCATCGGCACCGCTTTATCGGGCCTGCCATTGCCATCGGCATCGCTGCCCGGCGGCAGGGTGAGATAGGAAGGCAGGGTCAGCCCGTCGCGGCTGGCGATCTCCACCGGCTGCATCGGCTGCAATGGCGCGCCTTCAAGCTCGGGCCTGGTGGTGTAGAAATGCTCGAGCGTGCCCTTGGTGCGATCATAGATATAGGTCGCGCTGGGAGCGGTCAGCGGATCGTTCCACACGATCCATGTGCTGTCATCGTCGGTGCGCGACTGGACCCCGAATTCGCCCTCGAGCTTGCTGTCCAGGAATTCGAGCGCGGCGGCGATGTCTGGGTCGATCGCGGTCCATTCGGTTTCGAGATACTCTGCCGAATAGGCCTCGATCACGCCCGTCTTGGGATCGCGCATGGTGCCGCCGATATCGGCCTTGTCATTCTGGGCGACCAGCGTGCGTTCGCCGCTGGCGACATCCTCGGCATAGAGCGCCGCCGTGTTGCGGCCGCGGCTGTCGAGCCAGTAGAGGATCGATCCGTCATTGGTATAGCCGGCCGGGTTGGTGGTGAGCGAATCCTCCATCCCGGTGGAGGAAAAGGGCTCTGCTGCCACGGCATTGTCGACCACGCGGAAATAATCGGTCCCGCCTTCGGCGTTCTGGCGCATGGCCATGCGCACGGTCAGCGTGTCATCGGCCATGAAACCGGCATAGCTGTCATTCTGCAGCACCATGGTGAGCGTGCCGGTGTTGAGATCAAGCAAATGCACGTCATGGAATTGCGGGTTGCGATTGTTCAGCCCGACCAGGATCTTGTCGCGGATACTCTCCGAACCACCAATCACCTGCACACGGGTGTTCTCGAACGGGGTGAGGGTGGTTTCCGTGCCACTGGCAATATTGACGCCGTAGAGCAGGAAATTCTCGTCGCCGCCCTTGTCCTGGATATAGAGCAGGCTTTGCGAATCGGGTGACCAGAAATACTGCCGGATCGGGCGATCCTTGGCATCGGTCATGACCTTGGCATCATCGGGATTGCCGACCGGGGCCATCCACACGTTGAGCACGCCGTCCTTGGGGGCCAGCCAGCTCAGCCATTTGCCGTCGGGGCTGATCTGGCCCGAAGCGCGGGTGGGGTTGCCGAACAGGGCATCGCGCGGGATCAATGGGGCGGCTTCGTGGTGGTGGTGCATCGTGGCTCCGTTGGTTGCGTGATGATCTGCGCTGGCCGCGGTGGGCATGGCAAACGCTGCCCCTGCCAAAGCGGTGGTCACAAGGCAGCGTGTCAGGTTTCGCTTAATCATGGGAAGAGGCCTCCGGCTAAAAGGGTGTATTGCGTGAACAATACACATTGGATTTCACTTGGCAATAGTGCTCTACAACGCCGGATTGGCGTAAAAGTGCCAGAAAGAGATTGCTGCGCTGAATTGTGATGATAATAGCGATTTCAAATGGTTAGCGTCGCGCAGCCCCCTGTTCACTACTGCAATAATCCGGCGCAGCTATGGATGGCGGGTTTTGGGCCGGTCCAAACGGCGGCTGAATGACCGAAAGTGGGTGGGAAGCGGACTATCTCCCTTTGTCAGGCTTTCGCCGATGGTTGCTGGCTGAGTAGGAAGAACAATGCGCTTGCGACGCTGATGCCGACTGCTGTCGCACCCACATCGTGTGGATCGAACACGAGGCGGCTGCTGGTTTTCTGGAAGAGTTCCCATGCAATCAGGCCTAAGCCGCTTATGCATACGCAAACGAAAAACGCCCGCTTGGCAGATTTGAAATCCGCTTCCTGGTTCCTGTCACTCCAAATGCTGAGTAGCACGAAGGCTATAGCTATCGCCGCCGCAAAATTAGGGAGAACACCCAATAAATAGTCAATGGTCGGTTGCGGCGGCCGATCCATGTCCCGAACCTGATGGGCCGCCGTGAGCAGGCTGAGCGCACCAATACCGGTCAAGCCATAGCGTGTAGATAAGCGCATACGCCCGATCCCCTGTATATCAGCCACCAAATGGCACACTTTTGCGGAGGTCGGAAGTTGGGTCGTTACCCGAACGGCAGCTTTTTCGCTGCAAATGTGAATACCGGACATAGCCCTCAAACCGGTTCACGACTTTCCGAGTAGTAGTGCCAGGTGAATATCGCCATCGCGCCGCGATGCGGGCGCCACGCTTCGGCCAGCTCGCGGGTCGGCTTTTCGGCCGGGCGCTCGGGCAGATCGAGCAGCCGCCTGACCCCTTCCTGCACCGCCAGATCGCCAGCGGGCCAGATGTCGGTGCGGCCTTCGGCGAACAACAGGTAAATCTCGGCTGACCAGCGCCCGATGCCCTTGATCCGCGTGAGTTCGGCGATCGCCGCTTCATCGTCAGCGGGCAGGGCATCGAAATCCAGTTCGCCTGCCGCCACCAGCTCGCACAAGGACCGGGCATAACCCTGTTTCTGGCGCGACAGGCCGCAGGCGCGCAAGCTGTCGAAATCGCGGCTCAGCAGGCAGGCCGCGGTAAAATCCGGGCCCAGCTCGGCTTCCAGCTTGTTCCACATACTGCTGGCCGCAGCGACCGAGACCTGCTGGCCCACGATGGTGCGCAGCAGGGTCTTGTAGCCGGTTTCGCGGATGCGCGGCTCGGGATAGCCGACCCGCTCAAGCGCGCGCGCGATACGTGTGTCGCGCCCGGCCAGTTCGTCGAGTCCGTTCCGGATGGCGCTGGCGCCCAGTCCCACTACCTTTTCTCCTGCTTGCAAATTGGTGCGCTACCGCTTAGCAGCCCGCCCGAAAGACTGATAGGGCGCTGCGGCGCCAAACTGGCTAGAGAGAAAGTTGAACATGCCCAAGCTCACAGTCGTCAACCGTGAAGGTGAAGAATCAACCATCGATGTTGAAGATGGCCTGACCGTGATGGAGGCGATCCGCGACAATGGCTTTGACGAACTGCTGGCACTGTGCGGCGGGTGCTGTTCCTGTGCGACCTGCCACGTGCTGGTCGATCCTGCTTTCGTAGCCAAGCTTCCAGAGATGAGCGAAGATGAAGATGACCTGCTCGAAAGTTCGGATCATCGCGCCGAAAACTCGCGTCTGTCGTGCCAGATCGCATTCACCGATGCGCTTGACGGGCTGAAGGTTACTATCGCGCCTGAAGATTGATCTTGATTGCGGGAAGGGGTGGGACGCCCTAGATCGCATTTCATGAACATTACCAAGCCTTATGCTTCGACGCTCGACCTGATCGGGCACACCCCGCTCGTGCTGCTCAAGGGGCCAAGCCAGGCGGCCGGCTGCGAAATCTGGGGCAAGTGCGAATTCGCCAATCCGGGCTCTTCAGTCAAAGACCGTGCGGCGCTCTATATCATCCGCGACGCCGAGGCGCGCGGCGAGATCGAGCCGGGCGGCACGGTGGTTGAAGGCACGGCGGGCAATACCGGCATCGGCATTGCGCTGGTCGCAAATGCGCGCGGTTACAAGACCGTGATCGTGATGCCGGACAACCAGTCGAAGGAAAAGATGGACACGCTGCGTGCGCTTGGCGCGGAGCTTGTGCTGGTTCCGCCGACCAAGTTCGCCGATCCCAGCCATTTCGTGCACACTTCGCGCCGCCTGGCCGAGGAAACGCCCGGCGCGGTGTGGGCCAACCAGTTTGACAATATCGCCAATCGCAAGGCGCATATCGAAGGCACCGCGCCCGAGCTGTGGGAGCAGCTCGAAGGCCGGATTGATGGCTTCACCTGCGCGGCTGGCACAGGCGGCACGATCGCGGGCGTCGGCATGGGGCTGAAGGCCTTTGACGAGAATGTCCGAATCGCGCTGACCGATCCACATGGTGCCGCGCTGTACAATTACTACGCCACCGGCGAGCTCAAGGCGGAAGGTTCTTCGGTTGCCGAAGGGATAGGGCAGGGCCGGATCACCGCCAATCTTGAAGGCGCGCCGATCGATGACCAGTACCGCATCTCTGACGAGGAGGGGTTGCACTGGGTTGGCAGGTTGCTGTGCGAGGAAGGGCTGTGCCTCGGCCTCTCCTCGGGCATCAATGTCGCGGGTGCGGTCGAGCTGGGCAGGAAGCTGGCGGCAGAGGGGCGCAAGGATGCCCGGGTCGCCACCATCCTGTGCGACACGGGCTTCCGCTATCTTTCAACGCTCTACAATGCTGAATGGCTGCGCTCGAAGAATTTGCCGGTGTTCGAATGGCTGTAATCGGGCGGTCCCGGCCATGCGGCGATTGAACCGGCGATTGACTGGACGCCGCATTCCCCTAGCGTGATATTCATGGCTACGCGTGACCTTATCAAATTGCCCAAACTGCGCGGCGACGAACCGGAAACGGACGCGAGCGATGGCGATGCGGCTGACGCCTTGACGGCGGCGAACCGGAAACAGACGGTCCAGCGCCTGCAGGTGGGGCTGTCGGGCCTGGCTGCCATGGTCCTGTTGGTGGGGCTGGCCAATATCATCCAGGATCGTGCGCGCGTGACTGAAGAGCGCTCGGTGCCTGAAGCGGCGCCCACGGTGCAGCCGTCCGGGCCGACGCCGCTCAGCGATCCGCTTGCCGATGCGGGGGTGGTGCCTGATCTTCCGGCGGAACCAACCCCTACCCAGAAGCCCGCAATCGTGCCCGAGCAAGGCAATGGCCCGGCCGGCAAATCGTCTTAGCTTCGCACTGGCAGGTCTTCTGCTAGTGCTGGCAGCGGCTGGTGCGATGTGGGCGTGGCAGCAATCGACGCGGCCCACCGACAGGCCGACCGTGGGGCTGATGACCAGTCTGCCGATTTACTGGCCCGAGGGCGCGGACATGGTCACCATGATCGACGGCAGCGGCGAATTGCCGTGGGTGCGGCGCACGCTGGAGCAAAACTACAAGATTATGCCGCTCGATGCGCTGGCAGCTGATGGTGGACATGGCGGGGAGCCGCCGCTGGCGGGGCTTCGGCGGCTGCTGATCGTCCAGCCACGCGGGCTCAGCCCGCAAGACAATGCCGCGCTTGATGCATGGGTGCGCGGCGGCGGGCATTTGCTGTTCGCGCTCGATCCGATGCTGACCGGCCAATATGCGGTTCCGCTGGGTGATCCGCGCCATCCGGTGACAGTGGGGCTGATCCCGCCCGTGATCGGTCGCTGGGGGCTGGCGATGCAATATCACGAACTGCAGCCGCTGACGGTGCAGATGGTGGACTATGGTTCGGGCACTCTGCCGGTAGCGCTGGCGGGAGAACTTATTGCGCGGGACCCGCCGTACGGTGCAACACCAGATGACCTGGCAGCGCGCGGTGACTGCCGCGTTCTGGGCAATGGTATTGCCGCCCAATGCCGGTTGGGTGCGGGCCGGGTGACGATCGTGGCCGATGCCGCGCTGTTTGAGTTGGTCAGGCCAATTGGCGATGCGGAGCAGCAAATGAACGATCTGGTCGCTTTCGGGCTGGAGTAGGCTTGCTGTCGGCAGACAGGGGAACTGTTTGTTCCTCTGCCGCTTTAGGTACCTGTTCTGTCCCGATGGGGAAATTGCGGGAAAGCATGGCTGCAAACGACTCGAAGCGGCCGAATCTGGCTGGAAAACAGGGAATTGCGTGCCGGACCTGGGGCAAAAGGCGAAAAGTCCTGGTAAGACGATGCAGAATCTTTATCTTGTAAATCAATTATTTACCATCTTTTCCCGTGAAATCCCGCAAAAATCCCTTCCATCCCCGCATCACCCGCGATATGTCCAAGGACCATCAGACATGATGTTTCGTTGTGCGCTCCCACTGAGGTGAGCGTGCCGCCCACGGTTACGCGCTGGCGGCGGCGGGGAAGCTGTGTCTGTGGGGCGCAGGGGTTTGGGGAACAGGGCGGAGAGGATCAGTGTCTTTCGGAGGTTACAGTGGACAGGCCTATTCGCCCGCTGGCGACAAGGGCCGTTTTGTCCTTCCTCCATCCTTCCGCAAGGCGGTAAAGGAAAGCTCGGGTGGGCGCGTGCTCTGCCTTGACAAGCATGACCGCTGGAACTGTCTCGTCGGCTTCGGCCTTTCGCGCAATGACGAACTGGAAACCCAGCTTGATCGCGAGGAAGAACGCGCGCTGCGCCTCGGCCGGGATTTTGACCGCGATCTGCGTGCCAACCAGCTGTTCGGCTTCGCCCAGGTTCCCTTCGATGACAGTGGCCGCTTCATCATGCCCGAGCACTTGCGCAATCTCGGCCGGGTTGATGACGGGCTTTATTTCCAGGGTGCTGGCCGCTTCTTCACCATCTGGAACCCTGCCGAACTGGCCCAGATGGACGGGCAATGGGAAGCCGCGCAAGCCGCCTGCGCCAATCTGGTTGCCGAGGCTGAGGCCAAGGGCAAGGGGGCGCGGAAATGAGCTCCGCCGCCCCAGACAACGACGCCCCGCATATCCCCGTTCTCCTTGATGAAGTCATCGCCGCGCTCGATCCGCAGCCCGGTGACGTGATCGTCGATGCTACTTTCGGTGCGGGTGGCTACACCCGCGCGCTGCTTGATCGCGGCGCAACCGTCCATGCCTTTGACCGCGATCCGGATGCGATCGCGCAGGGCCGCGGATGGGCCGAGGCGCGAATTACCCCTCCGCGCCTCGTGCTCCATCCGCGGCGTTTTTCCGAAATGGCAGTCGCCCTGGCGGAGGCGGGAATCGCGCAAGTTGACGGGGTGGCGATGGATATCGGCGTCTCCTCGATGCAGCTCGACCAGGCAGAGCGCGGCTTTGCCTTTTCGTCTGATGGCCCGCTCGACATGCGGATGAGCCAGGAAGGAGATAGCGCGGCCGATTTCCTCAACACCGCTGAAGCCGACACCATCGCCGACGTGCTCTATGAATACGGCGAAGAGCGCCAGTCGCGCAGGGTCGCCCGTGCAATTGTGGCGGCGCGCCCGCTTGAAACGACCGGCGATCTCGCCCGCGTGGTGCGCAAGGCGCTGGGCTACAAACCGAGCGACAAGAAGGATCCCGCCACCCGCACTTTCCAGGCGGTCCGCATCCATGTGAACGGTGAGCTGGGCGAATTGCGCGAAGGGCTCCACGCTGCCGAATGCATACTGCGCGCAGGCGGCAGGCTGGCGGTAGTAAGCTTCCACAGCCTGGAAGATCGCATCGTCAAGCACTTCCTGCGCGATGCCGCCGGCCGCAGGGGCGGATCACGCTACCTGCCCGAAGCGAATGCGGAACCGGCAATCTTCACCCATATCTCCAAGGCGATCCGTCCCTCGGACGCCGAGATCGCGCGCAATCCGCGCGCCCGCTCCTCCACGCTGCGCCACGCCGTTCGCAGCGCGATTCCAGCGCGAAAGGAAGCCGCATGAACATGACCGGATCCCGCTTGCGCCAGATTGGCTGGCTTATCGTGCTCGCCGCGTGCTGTGGCGCGTTCCTCGCGCTCAGTTTCCAGGTCCACGCGGTCAAAAGTGAAGTCTCGCTCGCCGAGCGCGAACTGATCGCGCTTGAGCGGGAAACCATGATGCTCGAAACCGAGTTCGAAGCCCGCGCCAATCAGCGGCAGCTGGCCGAATGGAACGCGGTCGATTTCGGCTATCTCGCCCCGCGCGCCGATCAATTCCTCGAAAGCGAACTGCAACTAGCATCGCTTGGTGCTGCGCGTGGGCCAGATGCTCCGAACCCGATCCGCTTTGCGAGTGCCGAAGCTGCGGCCGATGGCGCAACAGCACGCGAACCGCGCCCGATGGTGTCCCCGGTTTCAGGGCGCCCGGTAACCTTGGCAGCCGCAGACATGCCTGATGCCACAGACAGCCTTGCGGAGGCAGTGGGCGAATTGTTGGCCGATGCCTCACCAGTGCGCAGCGCCAATGCGCGCACCTTGCTGCGTGCCGAGGCTATTGAATGAATACACTTTCGGCCAGCGCGGCCATATCCAGCGGCAGGGTCCAGCTCGTTACGTTCCGGCGCCAGTCACTGGCGCAGGCGCGCTGGCGCGTGCTGTGGATCGCGCTGGTTTTTGCGCTGGTAGCCTTTGCAGCGTTGGTCCGCATCGCTTACCTGGGGCTGGCCGATCACGGCCCGGTGCGCACCTCGCTGGAAGAAGCGCTGCTGCCGCCGCGCGGTGAAATCACCGATCGCAATGGTGTGCCCCTGGCGCGTGCGTTCCCCGCTTATGCGCTGTGGTATAATCCGAGCGCCATGGGTGAGGGTGGATCGCCGCTGGTCAAGTCGCCGCAGGAAGTAGCACGGCAGCTGAAGGCGATCTTCCCCGAGATTGATGAAATCGACATTGCCGAGCGGCTGGCTTCGGGCAAGGCAGGCTATTTGCGCCGCCGCGTGCTGCCCGAAGATGCCAATCGCGTGCAAGCGATCGGCGAACTGGCGCTGGAAATGCCGCGCGAAAATGACCGGCACTATCCGCAAGGCATGTTGGCCGCGCATGTGCTGGGTTATGTGAATTCGGACGGCCAGGGCAAGATCGGCATGGAGCAGGTGCTCGATCAGCAATTGCGCGATCCGGCGTTGCGCGGCAATTCAGAGCCGCTTTCGATCGACATTCGCGTGCAGGGCGCGCTTGAGGATGAACTGCGGCGCGGGATGCTGGCGGTCAACGCAATGGGTGCTGCCGGAATCGTGCTTGATGTCGATAGCGGTGAAGTGCTGGCGCTGGCCTCGCTGCCCGAATTCGATCCAAATGCCATCCAGAGCAATGACCTGGTGCTGCCCAAAGAAGCCACCGCACGCGGTGAAACCCCGCGCGCTTTCAATCGGGTGACCAATCAGGTCTATGAACTCGGCTCGACTTTCAAACCATTGACGATCGCAGCTGCGATCGATGCCGGGGTGGTGCGCGACCTCGCCAAGCCGTGGAACGCCGAACCATTCAAGGTCGGGCGATTTACCATCAAGGATCTCAAGCCCAAGGGCGCGACGCTGAACGTGCCCCAGGCGCTGATCCATTCCTCCAATACCGTTACCGCACGGGTGGCCGATGAACTTGGCCCCGAACGCCTGCGCCGCACCATGATCGACCTGGGCATGAACGAGCGGCCCTATATCGAGCTGCCGGCGCGCGGTTTCCCGCTGTGGCCGGGCAAGGATTGGGCGCGGCTTACCAATATGACGGTAAGTTACGGCCATGGTATCGCGGTGACCCCGCTGCACCTGGCCAGCGCATATGCAGCTATGGTCAATGGCGGGATCTGGCGTCCGGCGACCCTGCACAAGCTTGAGGCGCATGAAATTCCGCGCGGCCGGCGGGTGTTCAAGGCTTCCACCTCCTCGCGCATGCGGCAGCTGCTGCGCATGATCTCGCTCTATGGGACTGGCAGGAATGCCGATGCGCCGGGGTTTCGCGTTGGCGGCAAGACCGGTTCCGCTGAGAAGCCTGGCGCTGGCGGATACAGGCGCTCCTCACTTGTTTCGACCTTTGCCGCAGTCTTTCCGATGGATCATCCGCGCTATGTCGTGATTGCGATGCTTGATGAGCCACACGGCACTGTTGCCAGCTCCTATCAGCGCACCGCCGCCTGGAATGCGGCCCCGATCGTGGGAAAGCTGGTGCCGCGGATCGGCCCGCTTCTGGGCGTGCGGCCTGACAATACCCGCGACGTCGACCTGACCGATCTTCAATCGCTCGTACCGGAGAAAGAGTAATGCGGCTGGGGGCGCTGGCAGAAAAGGCGGGGATTGCGATCGCAGGTACCGGTGACGCCGAGGTGACGGGCTTTGCGATCGACCACCGCAAGGTTGCGCCGGGCACGGTGTTTGGCGCCTTCAAGGGTGCGCGCTTCAACGGCGAGGATTTCATCCCGGCGGCGATAAAGGCTGGGGCAATTGCCGTGGTCGCGCGCGCCGAAGCTAAAGTGGAAGGCGCGGCCCATATCGCCGACGCCGAACCGCGCCGTGCCTTTGCCCGGTTGGCGGCGGCCTTCTTCACCCCGGTTCCGCATACCATCGTCGCGGTCACCGGCACCAATGGCAAAACCTCGACAGTAGAGATGGCCCGCCAGCTGTGGCTGATGGGCGGCGAGCGGGCGGCAAGCATTGGCACATTGGGGGTGACGACCCCGGATGGCAGCGTTTCAACCGGCCTGACAACGCCCGATATCGTCACTTTCCTGAGCAATATGAGCGGCCTCGCACGCGAAGGCGTGACGCATGTCGCCTATGAGGCGTCAAGCCACGGGCTTGACCAGTTCCGCAACGAAGGCGTGCCGGTCGCCGCTGGTGCTTTCACCAATTTCAGCCGCGATCATCTGGACTATCACGGCTCGATGGAAGCCTATTTTGCCGCCAAGATGCGGCTGTTTGACGACGTGTTGCAGCCCGGCGCAGCGGCGGTGATCTGGCATGGCGAGGATGATAGCGAGTGGACCCGCCAGGCCATTGGGCACGCGAAATCGCATAAGCTGCGCGTGCTGACGGTGGGCGAACGGGGCGATTTCATCCGCCTGCTTGCCCGCAAGTCAACCCAGTTGGGACAGACGCTGGAGATTGAACACGATGGCCAGTCGCGCTCGATCAATCTGCCGCTGATCGGGGCCTATCAGGCTGCCAATGCGCTGACCGCCTGCGGGCTGGCGATTGCGACTGGCAGCGCGCCAGGCCAGGTGCTTGACGCGGCAAATCGCCTCCAGCCCGTGCGCGGGCGGTTGGAGCGCGCAGCCATCTCTGCGCAAGGTGCGCCGGTCTATGTCGACTATGCGCACACGCCGGATGCGCTGGTCGCGGCGATCGATGCCTTGCGCCCGCATGTCGAGGGCAGGCTGATCACTGTGTTTGGCGCGGGCGGCGACCGGGATCAGGGTAAGCGTGTGAAAATGGGCGAGGCGGCGAGCAAGGGCAGCGAAGTGGTGATCGTGACCGATGACAATCCGCGCGGTGAAGACCCCGCAGCCATCCGTGCAGCGGTGCTGGCGGGCGCGCCGGATGCGATCGAGATCGGCGACCGGCGCGAAGCCATCGCCGAGGCCATTCGCAGGGCCGGCGCAAAGGATATCGTGCTTGTTGCAGGCAAGGGACACGAACAGGGACAAATAATCGGGTCGGGAGAGAATATGCGGGTATTGCCGTTCGATGACGTGCAGGTAGCGCGCGAGGTGTCGCAATGAATGCACTGGGGGCCCTGCGCAGATGGCCTGTGGACCGGCGCGACGCACTGCCACTTGCGCTGTGGAATTCAGCCGAAGTCGCGGCCGCAACCGGCGGCGCTGCAAGCCATGATTTCCAGGTTTCCGGCGTCGAGATGGATTCGCGCGATGTGCGCCGCGGCGATCTGTTCATTGCGCTCAAGGGTGAGGCGATGGACGGGCACAATTTTCTGCCGCAAGCCTTTGCCAATGGCGCGGTGGCGGCGATCGTCGATCACCCGGTGGAGTTTCCGCATGTGCTGGTCGAAGATACCACGGCGGCACTGCATGCGCTGGCCCATGCCGCACGCGAGCGCGCACAAGCGGTGCGGATCGCGGTAACGGGTTCGGTGGGCAAGACCGGGGTCAAGGAAAGCCTCTTCCTCGCGCTCGACCGCGCCAGCCGCGGGGCGGCGCATCGCAGTGTGCGCAGTTACAACAACCACGTCGGCGTGCCCTTGAGCCTGGCGCGCATGTCCGCGCGCAGCCGTTATGGCGTGTTCGAAATGGGGATGAACCATGCGGGCGAGATTGCCCCGCTTGCCGCTCATGTGCGCCCACATGTCGCGCTGATCACCACAATTGCCCCTGCGCATATTGAAAATCTCGGCAGCATGGAGGCGATAGCCGACGAGAAAGCCTCGATTTTCTCAGGGCTTGTGCCCGGCGGTACGGCAGTGATCCCGGCGGACAGCCCACACTGCGCGCAAATGGTCGCGATCGCGCGGCAATATGGCGCGAAAGTGGTGACTTTCGGTGCCGCGGCAGATGCAGACGTGCGGCTGCTTGATGCGATCCCCAGCGCCAATGGCGGCTCGCTGGTGACGGCGGACCTGGGCGATACGCGGCTGTGCTATTCGGTGGCGGAGCCGGGCGAGCACTGGATCGCCAACTCATTGGGCGTGATGGCTGCGGTCAAGGCCGCAGCGGGCGATCTGGGTGCAGCGGGGCTGGCGCTGGCGGAAATGGGTGGGCTGAAAGGGCGCGGCGCGCGCCACCAGCTGGCCGTGCCGGGCGGCAAGGCGCTGCTGATCGATGAAAGCTACAATGCCAATCCTGCTTCGATGCGGGCAACGCTGCGGCAATTGGGCCAAACGCCTGCCACCCGCCGCATTGCAGTGCTGGGCAGCATGAAGGAGCTGGGGGACTTCGGACCGAAGTTCCACGCCCAGCTGATCGAGCCGCTGACCGAGGCAAAGATCGACTATGCGGTGCTGGTGGGTGAGGAGATGCGCGTGTTGGCGCGTGAATTGGGGAAAGCGGGCGTGCAATCGCTTGGCATTCCCGGTGGCTTCGCGCATTGCGATACACCAGCCGAGGCGATTGCGGCGCTCAAGGAGTTCGGGCTCACCCATGGTGACGCGATCCTTGTCAAAGGTTCCAATTCGGTCGGCCTCGGTGCGCTGGTGTCACATTTTACAGGTCTATCCGGGTCGAAGGGCCTGGGCGGAACCTAGGATAATCGCATGCTATACCTGATCGCCGAATGGCTGGGTTTCGAAGGCGTTCTCAACCTTGTACGCTACCAGACCTTTCGTGCCGGTGCGACGCTGATTACCGCGCTGTTCTTTGGCCTGCTGATCGGCCCGCGTTTCATCAACCTGCTGCGCGTGCGGCAGGGCAAGGGGCAGCCGATCCGTGAGGACGGCCCGCAATCGCACCTTGCCAAGCGCGGCACGCCCACCATGGGCGGCCTGATGATCATGGTTTCGCTCACTTTTGCGCTGCTGCTGTGGATGGACCTGAGCAATCCGCTGGTTTGGGCCTGTTTCGCTGTGACGATCGGTTTCGGCCTGATCGGTTTCCTCGACGATTATGACAAGGTTTCCAAGGCCAGCCATCGGGGTGTGTCGGGCCGCGTGCGGCTGTTGCTGGAATTCATCGTGGCGGGCGTCGCCTCCTACATCATCGTCAGCCAGGTCAGTACCAATCTCTATGTCCCCTTTCTCAGCGGCGTTTCGATCCCGCTCGGGCCATTCTATTTCCTCTTCGCCGCCACTCTGATCGTGGGCTTCGGCAATGCGGTAAATCTGACCGACGGGCTTGACGGTCTGGCGATCATGCCGGTGATAATTGCGGCGGGCACCTTCGCGCTGATCGCCTATCTGGTCGGGCGCGTCGACTATTCCGCCTATCTCGGTATCCCCTATGTCGAGGGCGCAGGCGAACTGGCGATCTTCTGCGCCGCCATCATGGGTGCTGGGCTCGCTTTTCTGTGGTTCAACGCGCCGCCGGCTGCGGTGTTCATGGGCGACACGGGATCGCTGGCACTGGGGGGCGCGCTGGGTACGATCGCGGTGGCGAGCCACCACGAGATCGTGCTGCTGATCGTGGGCGGATTGTTCGTGGCTGAAACCGCCAGCGTGATCATCCAGGTGTTCTGGTTCAAGCGCACGGGCAAGCGGGTGTTCCGCATGGCGCCGATACACCACCATTTCGAACAGTTGGGCTGGAGCGAAAGCAAGGTGGTGATCCGTTTCTGGATCATTGCGATCGTGCTGGCGATGGCGGGCCTTGCCACACTGAAGGTGAGGTGACCGGGCCGTGATAACAGCGCAGGCCTTTTCCGGAAAAAGTTACGCGGTGCTCGGCCTCGCGCGTTCCGGCGCGGCGACCGTCGAGGCCTTGCTGGCCAGCGGAGCACGGGTGCTGGCATGGGACCGGCAGGACAATGCGCGCACGCCGTTTGAGGGGCGCTGCGAGCTGGCCGATCCGCTGGAAAAGGATCTGACCGGGTTCGATGGTGTAGTGGTTTCGCCCGGCGTGCCGCTCAACACCCATCCGATTGTGCCGCATGCTGCCAGGTTCGCCGTGCCGGTGATCGGCGATATAGAACTGTTTGCTCAGGCCCGCGCCGAGCTGCCGCCGCACAAGGTTGTGGGGATTACCGGCACTAATGGCAAATCGACCACCACCGCGCTGGTGCACCATATCCTGAAGACCGCTGGCGTACCGGCCGCGATGGGCGGCAATATCGGCCTACCGATCCTGGCGCAGGATCCGCTGCCGGAAGGCGGCGTGTATGTGCTGGAGTTGTCCAGTTACCAGATCGACCTGACCTTCTCGCTCGATTGCGATGCGGCATCGCTCAGCAACATCACACCCGATCATCTTGATCGTTACGACGGATTCTCCGCCTATGTCGCGGCGAAAGCGCGCCTGTTTGAAATGCAGCAGCCGGAGCAGTTCGCGGTGTTCGGCTGCGGTGACGGGCCGACCTGTGCGATCCGTGAGCGCGAGGCCGCGCGGCGAGGCCAAGCGCGGGCAGTATGTGCCGATCTAAATGCCTTGGCCGCTGAGCAGATCGGCTGGCCGGCGCTTGCCGGGCCGCACAATCTCGAGAACGCAGCGGTTGCGGTGGCGCTGGTCGAGGAACTGGGCCTCACGCGCGAGCAGTGGCAGCGCGGAATGGCGAGCTTTCACGGTCTGCCGCACCGCATGGAGCTTGTGACCAAGCACGAAGGCGTGCTGTTCATCAATGATAGCAAGGCAACCAATCCAGACAGTGCAGCCCCTGCGCTGGCGGCCTGGCCGCCTGACCCCAAGATCAATGGCGGTGCGCCGCGCATCCACTGGATCGTCGGCGGGCTGCCAAAGGAAGACGGGCTGGGGCCTTGCGCGGATCATCTTGGCAACATCGCGGCGGCCTATACCATTGGCGAGGCAGGCCCGCGCTTTGCCGAACTGCTTGAGCCGCATGTCCACGTCGAGCGGGCCGAAATGCTCAATGATGCGGTCGGGCGGGCGATGGCGCGGGCACGGTCAGGCGAAGTGATCCTGCTATCTCCCGCCTGTGCCAGTTTCGACCAATTCCGCGATTATGAAGCGCGCGGGGCGCATTTTCGCCAGGTGGTGGCTGCCCTGACCGGCGCGAGCGACAAGATCCAGTCTGCGCTTGAATCAGGGGAATCGGCATGAGCAGCGCCAAACCCTATATCCCGCACCATCGCGGCAAAGGCGCGCCTGGCGCGGCGAACCTGCGCATTGACTGGCGTGCCGAACTGCGCATCTGGTGGCGCGAGATCGACAAGGTGGTGCTTGGCCTGGTGCTGCTGCTGATGCTGATTGGCACTGGTGCAGTCGCGGCCGCCTCGCCCGCCAGCTCAGATCGGCTTTCAACAGCCGATGTGCGGCTGAGCGAGTTCTATTTCTTCAAGCAGCACCTGGTGTGGCAGGCGCTGGGGCTGAGCGTGATGCTGGGCACTTCGCTGCTTTCGCGTGAGCGCGCGCGGCAGGCCGGCATCCTTCTGGCATCCGCGATGCTGGTGTTGCTGGCCCTGGTCCCGCTAATCGGTTTCGAGGTCAATGGCGCGCGGCGCTGGATCAATTTCGGCTTTTCACTGCAACCCTCAGAGTTTCTCAAGCCCGGATTTGCCGTTCTGCTGGCGTGGATCCTCAGCCTCAGATTGCGCGATCCCGGCCTGCCGGTGCTTGCCTTTGCCTCAGCGATCATGGCGCTGATAGCCATTTTGCTGATGCTCCAACCCAATCTGGGCGACACCATGCTGTTCGCCGGGATATGGTTCGTGCTGGTATTGCTTTCAGGCGTCAGCGTGCAGCGGCTGAGCGTGCTGGTAGGGGCAGGCATCGCGGGCGTCACCGCAGCCTATTTCCTGTATGACAATGCGCGCCACCGGATCGATTCCTTCATCGGCGGCGGCACTGCCTTCGATCAGGTCGACCTGGCGCAGCGCACGCTTCTGGCTGGCGGCTGGACCGGGACGGGGCTATGGTTGGGGGTACGCAAGATGAACCTGCCTGAAGCCCATACCGACTATATCTTCTCCGTCATCGGCGAGGAATTCGGCCTGCTCATCTGCGCCTTTGTGGTAGTGCTTTACATAGCGCTGCTGTGGAGGGTGTTGATACGGCTGGTGGATGATGACAATCTTTTCACCGTGCTCGGCGCTGCGGGACTGGTCGCGGCGATCGGCGGCCAGGCGTTCATCAATATATTGGTCAACTTGCAGATGTTCCCTTCCAAGGGCATGACCTTGCCGCTGGTAAGCTATGGCGGTTCGTCGACTATCGCTATGTGCCTGACCATCGGGCTGCTGCTGGCGATCACCCGCCGCAACCCCTTCCTGAGGCGGCAATCACCGGGCCTGAAGGCATTGTTCGAACGCAAGGAGGAGCCGGCATGAGCGGCGACATCCGCACCGGCGCCAGCCGCCATTATGTGCTCGCAGCAGGCGGCACCGGCGGCCATTTGATCCCTGCCTTTGCACTGGCGCAGGAGCTTGATCGGCGCGGGCACCATGTCGCGCTGATCACCGACGAGCGCGGGGCGGCAATCCCTGGCAAGCCCGATTTCCTCACCGCACATGTTATCCCCGCTGGGCGTTTCGGCAAGAACCCGCTGCGCTGGCTTGGCGGGATCAAGGCAGTGCTTGAAGGCCGCGCCATGGCGCACCGCCTGTTCGACAGTTTTGCACCCAGCGCGGTAGTGGGCTTTGGCGGCTATCCTGCTTTGCCCGCCATGCTGGCCGCTGGGGGATCGGGCATTCCGACGGTGATCCATGAACAGAACGCGGTGCTGGGCCGCGTCAACCGGCTGCTGGCGGGGCGGGTCGATGCGATCGCCACCGCCTATCTCGAGGTCGAACGGCTCAAGCACAAGCACACGGACAAGGTGCATGTGGTGGGCAATCCGGTGCGGCCCGAAGTGCTGGCATTGCGTGACGAGGACTATCCGCCTTTCACCGAAGACGGGCTGCTCAAGGTGCTGGTTACAGGCGGAAGCCAGGGTGCGCGGGTGCTGTCCGAAGTGGTGCCCGATGGCCTGGCAATGTTGCCGCCCGCCCTGCGTCAGCGCCTGCAGGTGACGCAGCAATGCCGTGCGGAAGATCTGGAGCGGGTGCGCGAGCGCTATCGCACGCATGATATCCCGGCAGAGCTGGGCACCTATTTCGAGGATATGGAGGTGCGCCTTGCAGAATGCCACCTGTTCATCGGGCGCGCGGGCGCATCGACCATTGCCGAGCTGACCGCAGTGGGACGCCCGGCGATCCTCATCCCGCTACCGATCGCGACTGACGATCACCAGGCGGCCAATACCCGCGAAATGGTGAAGGCGGGCGGCGCGCGCATGATCCGCCAGCCAGCCGTAACGGTAAAGGAAGTCACCGGCTGGGATCACAAGGACAACCGTGAGCGCGTGGCGCAATCCGACGCCTTGCAGAAGCTTTCGAAGGATATCTCGCTACAGATCCAGGCGATGGCGATGGCGCCGCAGACGCTGGCCAATGCCGCCCATGCGGCCTGGAATTGCGGGCGGCCGCACGCCGCGCGCGATCTTGCAGATCTGGTCGAGAGTTTCGGACGGATCGATCTGATGGATGTGATCCGTGTTGGTTCCAATGGGCACAATCGGGCGGGCGAAGGTGCGCGCACGGCGGGTGCGGCCAACCGGGACCGCGCAGAATGAAGGGTGTTGGCACTGATATCGGGGTGATCCACTTTGTCGGCATCGGCGGGATCGGCATGTCGGGCATCGCTGAAGTGATGCACAATCTTGGCTATCAGGTGCAGGGATCGGACCTGTCGGACAGCCCCAGTGTCGAGCGGCTCCGCGGCCGCGGGATCGCGATCAGCATAGGTCATGCGCGCGAGAATGTGGACGGGGTGGCGGTGGTCGTCACTTCGACTGCGGTCAAGCGCAACAATCCCGAAGTCGCCGCCGCGCTTGAGACGCGAATCCCCGTCGTGCGCCGCGCGGAGATGCTGGCCGAACTGATGCGGCTCAAGTCCACCGTCGCAGTGGCAGGCACGCATGGCAAGACCACCACCACCAGCATGATCGCCGCACTGCTCGATCGTGGAGGCATCGATCCCACCGTCATCAATGGCGGGATCATCGAGCAATATGGCTCGAACGCCCGGCTGGGCGCGTCAGACTGGATGGTGGTTGAAGCGGACGAGAGCGATGGCAGCTTCCTGCGGCTCGACGGTACGATCGCAGTGGTCACCAATATCGATCCCGAACATCTCGATCACTACGGCGACTTCGAGGGCGTCAAGCGCGCCTTCGTCGAGTTCATTCACAATGTGCCCTTCTATGGCGCAGCGGTGCTGTGCATCGATCATCCCGAGGTGCAGGCAGTGATCGGCCAGGTGCGCGACCGCAAGGTTGTGACCTACGGCTTCTCGCTCCAGGCCGATATTTGCGGCGTGAACATCCGGCCGGATGCAGGCGGGAACCTGTTTGACGTAATCGTGCGCCAACGCGGTGAGGAAGACCGCCGGATCGAGGGTGTGCGCCTGCCGATGCCGGGGAGGCATAACGTGCAGAACGCGCTCGCTGCGATTGCCGTGGCGATCGAGATGGGCTGCGATGAAAGTGTGATCCGTGAAGGCTTTGAAGCATTCAGCGGTGTACGGCGGCGCTTTACTCGCGTGGGCGAAGTTGCGCGCAAGGGCGGCACGGTGTCGATCATTGACGATTACGCGCACCACCCGGTCGAAATCCAGGCGGTGCTGGCCGCGGCGCGTGAAGCCGTGGGCGGCATCAATGGCGGGCGGGTAATCGCGGTGGCCCAGCCGCATCGCTTTACGCGGCTGCGTGACCTGATGGACGAGTTTCAGAGCTGCTTCAACGATGCCGATCAGGTGTTCGTGACCCCCGTCTATACGGCGGGCGAAGACCCGATCGAGGGCATTGATGCGGAAGCGCTGGTGGCGGGGCTGAAGTCACGCGGGCACCGCGCCGCTACCACGGTCGCCGACCAGAGCGAATTGGCGCAGGTGCTCGCGCAAGAGCTTGAGGCGGGCGATATTGTAGTGTGCCTGGGGGCAGGCGACATCACCAGATGGGCAGCGGGGCTGGCGCCAGCGATCGATGCAGCGGCGGGGAAGTCCGCATGACTACCGCCACCTTGCCAAGCGTTCGCGGCAGGCTGACGCCTCAGGCGCCGCTTGCCAGGCTGGTCTGGTTCAAGACAGGAGGCAATGCCGACTGGTTGTTCGAACCTGCCGATCTTGACGATCTGCGGCAGTTCCTGGCTGGGCTGGATGGCAGCATGCCGGTGATGGCCCTGGGTCTGGGTTCGAACATGATCGTGCGCGACGGAGGCGTGCCGGGCGTGGTGGTGCGGCTGGGCAAGGCATTTGCCGGCGTAAAGGTGCTAGGCGGCCACCGGCTCGAATGCGGCGGCGGGGCGAGCGGCATACTGGTCAGTTCCACTGCGCGCGACGCAGGAATCGCAGGTCTCGAATTCCTGCGCGGGATACCGGGCACCGTCGGCGGCTTCGTCAAGATGAACGGCGGCGCCTATGGCCGCGAAGTGGCCGACATATTGATCGATTGCGAGGTGGTGATGCCCGATGGCAGGCTGGCCACGCTCTCGGCGTCTGATCTGGCCTATACTTATCGCCATTCCAGCCTGCCCGATGGGGCGGTGGTGGTTTCGGCGCGGTTCCAGGGATTGTCGGGCGATCCGGCAGTCATCGGAGCGGAGATGGACCGCATCGCCGCCGCACGCGAGGAATCGCAGCCGCTGCGGACCAAGACGGGCGGCTCCACCTTCAAGAACCCCGAAGGGCACAAGGCCTGGCAGCTGGTTGACGCAGCGGGTTGCCGAGGCCTGACGCTGGGCGGGGCGCAGGTATCGGAAAAGCACACCAATTTCCTCATCAACACCGGTGACGCGACCAGCAGCGATATCGAGGCGCTGGGCGAGGAAGTGCGCCGCCGCGTGCGCGAGAATTGCGGGATCGAGCTGGAATGGGAAATCCAGCGGGTGGGGCGGCCATGACCCGTCTACCCAAACTACACATCGCTGTCCTGATGGGCGGCTGGGCAAATGAGCGCGAAGTTTCGCTGATGAGCGGCAAGGGCGTGGCAGAGGCGCTCGAAAGTCGCGGCCACCGCGTCACCCGCATCGACATGGACCGGCAAGTTGCCGCGCGCATCGCCGAAGCTGCGCCCGATGTGGTGTTCAACGCGCTCCACGGCGTGCCGGGCGAAGATGGCAGCGTGCAGGGCATGCTCGATCTGATGGGCGTGCCCTATACCCATTCGGGCCTCGCCACATCGGTGATCGCAATCGACAAGCAACTGACCAAGCAGGCGCTGGTGCCGCACGGCATTCCCATGCCGGGCGGGCGGATCGTCAAGAGCAAGGAGCTGTTCGAGAAAGACCCGCTGCCGCGGCCCTATGTGCTCAAGCCGGTCAACGAAGGATCGTCGGTCGGTGTCGCGATCGTGACGGCTGAAGGCAATTACGGCGATCCGATCGGGTGCAACACGCCCGGCCCGTGGCAGGATTTTGCCGAACTGCTGGCAGAACCCTTCATCCGTGGGCGCGAGCTTACATCCGCTGTGATCGATACGCCCGATGGCCCGCGCGCGCTGGGCGTGACCGAGCTGGTGATTGACAGCGGCTTCTACGATTACGAGCACAAATATACCGAAGGGCGCACCCAGCACGTCTGCCCGGCGCAAATCCCGCCCGAAATCGCGGCGCTGTGCGAAGACTATGCGCTGCGCGCGCACCGCGTGCTGGGCTGTGCGGGCACCAGCCGCACCGATTTCCGCTGGGATGACGAGCAGGGTGAGCAGGGGCTGTTCGTGCTCGAGACCAATACCCAGCCCGGTATGACCCCGCTCAGTCTGGTGCCCGAACAGGCGCGCCATGCGGGCATGGACTATGCTGACCTGGTCGAAGCGATCATTGCCGCAGCCTTGCGCAAGCACGCGCCCGAAAAGTTGGCCGGAGGCGGCGATGGCGACGATTAAGCGCTCGGCAAAGGGTGTGCGCCGGGTCGCCAGGGCTAATGACCGGGCAAGCAAGGCGCGCAGAGCACGCAGTATCTCCGGCCGGATAGTCGATTGGCTGATGGGGCTGCTCCCCTTCACCGAAGACCAGCTACAGCGCATTTTCCTCTACCTTATCATCGCGGCTGCCCTGGCGCTGGCCTGGCTGGTCGCGAGTATCGCGGGCGTTCCCGCGCTGGTGCAGGCGCAAATCTCTCAAATGGCGTCCAGGGCGGGCTTCGAAGTGCGCCATGTCCGCGTGAGCGGGATCGAACGGATGAACGATGATCGCGTCTATGAGCGCGTGCTGGGTGAGCGGGACCGGCCCATGCCGCAGGTTGATCTCGAGGCGATCCGCGAGGATCTGCTCCAGCTCCCATGGGTCAAGGATGCGCGCGTCTCGCGCCAGCTGCCGGGCACGCTGGCAATCGATATTGTCGAGCGCGTGCCGCATGCAGTGCTGCAAAAGCCGGATCGTTTCATGCTGGTCGATGTTGAAGGAACCGAACTCGAACCGATCAGCCGCGCCGCGATTGGTGACAGGCTGCTGGTTTCCGGGCCGGGTGCTGCGCGCCAGGTGGCAGCGCTCGAACGGCTGCTTGAGGCTGCACCGGCGCT
>LOET01000019.1 GCA_001515985.1 Sphingomonadales bacterium BRH_c3
GGTCGCGCCGGTGGCGGGCGGGGCGCGGCAGATCACCGTGTCGGAAACCGAGGGCGCGGCCGAATACAAGGCGCTGATCCTTCAGGCGAACAAGGCGCGTGGAGGGGATTTCTATGCCTTCCGGCTCGCCTACACGCTCTCGAGCCTCAAGAACGACACCGATGACATCAATTTCCGCGCTGCCAACGGCAATGATTTCAGCACCGAATGGGGTCCGTCGGCCAACGACCGGCGGCATGTCATCTCGGCGGTCGGATTCCTTTATCCGCTCGACGGCCTGACGATGAGCGTCGCCGGGCTGTTCCAGTCAGGCCAGCCGGTCAATCTGGTGCCTGATGCGCGCATTTTCGGAACCCAGGACCTCAACGGCGATGGCGCGAGCTTCGGCGAGAACTTCGTCGGCAATTCGGATCGTCATCCGGGGGAAAGCCGGAATTCAGAGCGGCTGCCATGGTCGGCCACGGTCGATATCGGGCTGCGCTATGCCGTTCCGGGGCTTGCCGGGCTGGAATTGAGTGCGGATGTGTTCAACCTTTTCAACACCAATAATGAATCAGGCTTTGCCAATGCGGCGACAACGTCCAATCAGGTGCAGTTCGGCGGCGGAGCACCCTTTGTGCAGCGCAATGCCGGGCCACCGCGCCAGTTCCAGTTCGGCGCGGCGCTGAAGTTCTAGCAAGGGACGCACCAATGGCGGCGATGCATAATCTGCAGGGGCTGATCGGGCTCGCCGCTCTGGTTCTGCTGGCCTGGCTTATTTCAGAGAACCGCGCCGCCCGGCCCGGCTGGCGCTGGACTGCGGGTGCGCTGGTGCTGCAAATCGCGGTCGCGCTGGTCGTCACGCGTGTTCCCTTTGTCTGGGAAGTGGTGGGCCTGGCCAACCGGGCAGTGTCCGCAATCGAGGCGGCGACCCTGGTCGGATCGAGTTATATGTTCGGTTATATCGGCGGGGCGCCGCTGCCCTTTGAATTGAAGGAAGGCGCGACCCCGCCGCTTGTCATCGCTTTCCAGATCCTGCCGCTCGTGATCGTGTTTTCCGCGCTTTCGGCGTTGCTGTGGCATTGGGGTATCCTGCGCGCGGCGGTGCGCGGGCTGTCATGGGCGCTCCAGCGAACGCTTGGTGTCAGCGGGGTGGTCGGGCTGGGCGGCGGGGCGACGATCTTTCTGGGCGTGGTTGAAAGCCCGCTGGTGCTACGGGCCTGGTTTGGCCGGATGAGCCGGTCTGACCTGTTCATGATCATGGTGCTGATCATGGCGACGATTTCGGGTGCGATCCTGGTGCTCTATGCCACCACGCTGTCCAAGACGGTGCCCAATGCCGTGGGGCACATGATCGTTGCTTCGCTGATTTCGCTTCCGGCGGCGGTGCTGCTGGCTCGGCTGATGGTGCCACCGGCTGAACAAGACGAAGAGGAAAGCGAATCCATCGAACCCGATCTGAAATATGAAAGCAGCATGGACGCCGCGGTGCGCGGGACGATGGAAGGCGTGCAACTGATGCTGGCGGTGATCGGGGTGATCATCGTGGTGTTCGCGCTGGTCAATCTGGTCGACCAGATCCTGGCGCTGGTGCCCACCGGATTGAATGAACCACTGACCTTGCGCGCTGTGTTCGGCTGGCTGTTTTCCCCGTTCATGTGGGCGATCGGAATACCATGGGAACAGGCAGGCGCTGCCGGGGCGCTGATGGGTACGAAAGCGATCCTCAATGAATATGTCGCCTTCCTTGATCTGGCCGCACTTGATCCGGGCACGCTTGATGCGCGCAGCCTGCTGATCGTAACCTATGCCCTATGCGGGGTGGCCAATCTGGCCAGTGTCGGTTTGATCGTATCGGCCATTTCCACCCTTGCGCCAGAGCGGCGGGCGGAAGTTGCCGGCCTGGGCATGAAGAGCTGGATTGCGGGCAATATGGCTTCGATGATGACCGGGGCCGTGATCGGCCTGGTCACCTGGGTATAGGGAGCTTTCCGGTGCTGGATGCCCGCTTGCGCCCGCTGATCGATCCGCCGCTCAATGCCTTGGGGCGGCGGCTTGCTCGTGCAGGGCTCAGCGCCAATATGCTGACACTGTTCGGCATTGCGCTGGGCCTGGCGGCGGGCGGCGCGATTGCTCACGGATACTTCTTTGTCGGGCTTGCGCTTGTGCTTGCGAACCGGTTGCTTGACGGGCTTGACGGAGCGGTCGCGCGCGCCACCCGCCTGACCGACTTCGGTGGGTATCTCGATATTGTCGGCGATTTCGTGTTTTATGTAGCGGTGCCACTGGGGTTTGCCCTGGCCGCGCCAGCAAATGCTTTGCCGGCTGCGGTGCTGATTGCCAGCTTTACCCTAACCGGCGTCAGCTTCCTTGCCTTCGCCACGCTCGCAGCCAAGCAGGGCTTTGAGACCGACGCCCACGGCAAGAAGAGCTTTTTCTACAATACAGGCCTTGCCGAAGGGACCGAAACGATCGCGGCATTCGTGGCCATGTGCCTGTGGCCGGCGGCGTTTGCCCTCATTGCGTGGATATATTCAGCGGCTTGTATTCTGACAGTGATCCAGCGCACCGTGATCGCCCGGCGGGTCTTCCAACACCGGTCGGACGATCACGGCTAAAGCCAGGGTCACCTTTATTCGGACGGCGTCCATGCCCGGCTGGCGAAGGCCGGATCGAGTTCGGTGTGGAAGATGTGGTTCGAATAGTTCGAGATGACCTTGGCGCTCAAGGCAAGGATGATGCCGAGGATATGTGTTTCTTCGAAACCAGCATCAAGAAAGGCCTGGGCCTGCTCTGGCGTGGGATTGCCGCGGCTCTCGGTCATCACATGGGCAAAGGCACGCAGCGCTTCCAGTTTTGCATCGGCAACCGGCTGGCCGTCGCGGATGGCATCGGTCACTTCGGCCGGAACCTTGGTCATCATGTCGCCCACGAAGCTGTGGGCCGCCATGCAGTAATGGCACCCATTGGCCCGGCTGATGGCGAGGAAGACGACTTCCTGCTCGACCGGTGAGAACCCGGATTCGGCGCGAAACTTGCCATAGGCATGGCTGTAGGTGTCGAGCAGCGCGGGCAGATTGACCATTGCCCCGTACATATTGGGCACCATGCCCATCTTGGCCTGCGTCTCCTTCAGCGGGGCGCTGACAGCCGGATCTGTATCTTCCGCGGTGCGCAGCGGCAGGCTGGTCCTGAATACTTTACTCATCATCATTTCCTTTCGGTGGGGGAGGGGGTGTTGGAATGATCGTTCCATATTGGGTAAAAAAATGGCGGCGTCAGGCGAGGCGTTTCAAGAAGCTGTCACGAACCGCAAGAAGATAGCCTTCCTCTGGCCTGCTGCGGATCATGACCACCAGGCCCAAAAGAGTGACAAGGGCTTCCCGCGCGAGGTCGGCGGCATCGAGGCTGGCGCTGAAGGCACCCGTCTGTTGGCCCTTGCGGATCATGGCGAGGAAAAATGCCTCGATATCATCTTGCGCATCGTTGACGATGGCGGCGATCTCAGGCTCGTGCGGAGCCAGCTCCAGTGCGGAATTGATCAGGAAGCACCCCCAATTGCCCTGTGGCAATCGCACCTGGCCGATGAATTTGTCGAAAACCGCTGAAATGGCCCGTGCCGGCGGTTCACTCGCGCCGAGTTCTTCCAGCAGCCGGCCCCTGACTTCCCTGTCGTATTTCCGCAGAGCGGCCAGAAACAGATCGTGCTTGTCGCCATAGGTTGCATAGAGGCTCGCGCGGTTGACGCCCGTTGCATCCACCAGGCTCTGCATCGATGTTGCTTCGTAGCCATGCGTCCAGAAGGCATGCATCACCCGGGTGAGTGTCTCATCCACATCGAAGCGCTTTTCCCAGGGCATTGGCGCCGTATAGTTAGTTTGGAACGATCGGTCAATACAAGGGTCAGAACCCACTATTTCGAGATGTGGCCTGCAGTCCGGTCTGAACCCGGATTGCGGAGCGAGTGGTTGCGATATCCGTTCCGGCTGCGATCAGCGATCGAGCCGCTGCTGCACCTTGCTGCGCAGTTCGGCTATGCGCGCGGCATTGGCCCCCAGATCGCTCAGGCCAACCCGGGATACAGAGCGGAAGTCGATCCGGTCATCGCCCACCCGCACCACGACATCATCCTTGAAGCCGAACCAGAAGGTTTCTGCCACGCCTTCGACATGGCCAGTCGCCGGATCGGTGGAGACATCTGACAGCCCGATCTCGCGCATTGCTGCGGCGACCGCTTCCACGCCTTCAGCCGGGCTGGCGGCACCAAGCGGAAGCGGTGCCAGATCAGGATAGGACTGCGCGATGATTTCGGCATGGGAAAGCTTCGCCAGTTCGGCTGCACGCCCGCGCCAGGGTTCCAGCTCGCCAAGCGGAACCTGGTAATCATTGAGCGGATTGGCGCTTGCTGCCTGCCGCGCGGCCAGCACTTCGTCCGAGAAGCGCGGCGGATCAGACAGGTCTGTCGCAATATCGTGGATCGGCGGGATTTGCGCCGCCTCGCTGCGGATATAGCCCAGCATTCCAACAATTGCGACCGGTACCAGCAGGGCGAGCAACGCCAGTTTCCAGCCGGTTCGCGGCTTGCGCCACAGCGTGACGACCAGCGAGATCAGCGCGAACAGTGCAACTGCACCAAGCACGATCGGTCCCGCACTCATGGTCAGCGTCAGCAGGCCCGTTTTCCAATCCCACAGGCCGAATTTGGTGCCCAGCGCAGCCACGGCAAAATATACCGGCAGGAGCAGGGCGAGGGTCAGCGCGAGGCGGGCATGCCAAGGGGTTGTCTTCATGGAAACGGTTTACCCCGGGCAGGGCAAAAAGCCAAATGCGATCTACCGCCGTGCAATTCTGCAGTTAACCGCGCAAACCGCCCATCAGCACGTATTTGAGCTCGAGATACTCGTCCATGCCGTGGCGCGAGCCCTCGCGGCCGATGCCCGATTCCTTGATCCCGCCAAACGGCGCGACTTCGGTGCCCAGCAGCCCTTCATTGATCGCGACCATGCCATATTCGAGCGCACCCATGACTCGCCAGGCGCGGCCAAGATCGCCGGTATAGCAATAGCTCGCCAGGCCTGAGCGAGTGTCATTGGCGATGCGGATCGCCTCGGCCTCGTCGGCAAAGGGGATGATTGATGCGACCGGGCCGAAAATCTCCTGCTGCGCGATTGCCATGTCTTGCCTGACGCCGGTCAGCACGGTGGGGGTATAGAACTGCGCCCCGGCATTGTGCCGCCCGCCGCCGCACACCCGCGTTGCGCCATCGCCCAACGCGGCATCGGTCAGCCGCTCGACCTTTTCCAGCGCGCGGTCATTGATCAGCGGGCCGATCTGGCTTTCGGGGTCCATCCCGTTGCCCACCTTCAGCGCAGCCGCACGTTCAGCCAGCGCGCCGACGAAGCGATCATGCACACCCTGCTGCACCAGCAGCCGGTTGGCGCCGATGCAGGCCTGCCCGGCATTGCGAAACTTCGCGATCATCGCGCCTTCGACCGCCGCATCGATATCGGCATCCTCGAACACGATGAAAGGGGCGTTGCCGCCCAGCTCCATGCATGCTTTCTTGACCGTGCTGCCCGCCTGTTCGAGCAGCAGCTTGCCCACTGCGGTAGAGCCGGTGAAGCTGATCTTGCGGATCACCGGATGGGTGCAGAACAGCCTGCCAGTCTCTGCCGGGTCTGCGCTAGGCACGATCCGCAGAATCGCCGCAGGAATGCCCGCTTTCACCGCCAGCGCCTCCAGCGCGAGGGCCGAAAGCGGAGTTGCCTCGGAAGGCTTCATCACCATCGCACAGCCCGCTGCCAGCGCCGGGGCTGATTTGCGCGTGATCATCGCCAGCGGGAAATTCCACGGGGTGATCGCGGCGCAGGTGCCCACGGGTTCCTTGCGCACGAGGATTTCCTTGCCTGCTGCGAAGCTGGGAATCGTCTCGCCATAGGCGCGGCGCGCCTCTTCCGCGAACCATTCGACAAAGCTTGCCGCGTAATCGAGTTCTGCCCGCGCTTCGGCCAATGGTTTGCCGCATTCGAGCGTGCAGATTTCGGCCAGCTGCTCGCGGTGGGCAATGATGAGGTTGAACCAGTCGCGCAGCTTGTCGGCACGGAATTTCGCGGTTTCGGCGGCCCAATCGCGCCGTGCAGCTTCGGCCGCGTGGATCATCCCGTCCACTTCCTGCGCGGTATAGGTCCGCACCCTGGCCAATTCTTCGCCCGTTGCCGGGTTGGCCACTGCCATGCCGCCGGAATCGTCAAGCGCGTCGGGACTGAGGATGGAGGAAATGATGTTCATGTCGCCTTGGATGTTCCCTTGGGCCTGTCTCGCCAGTGTGCGAATTTCACCGTGCAATTGAAGTGCCGCTGTGCCCATTTTGCCATGGCTTGCCAAGCCGCAGCCGCGAATATTCCGTTTCAACCTGACTGAAGGGGGCGGTTGACAGCGCGTGGCCAGCAGCCTTAGGAGCCGCGCGTCCGTGCGGATACGGGCCCAGCCATGCATGCTATGGAGTCACTTTGACGGCGCTCTATGCCCTGCCAGACCATGAAGTGGTTTCAGGCCTGATCCCCGATATCGGGAGCCGCCACCTCGGCGCGGAGGAGGCGATTGCCAGGATCCATTCCACGCCCGGGATGATCCCGGTCGCGATCGACCCCGAGACAGACATCGGCGGCTCCGGCAAGGTGCTGTGGGCCGATATTGGCGATTATCCCTATCGCGAATGGCAGCATATCTTCACCATCAGCACGCTGGCGGAACAGGGCAAAATCGGCGAATCCTTCGTCACCGATTTCGCGATCCTGCAGGATGACCGCATCCTCGCCGATCCGATCATGCCCAGCGGATTCATGTTCCATATCTCGCGCTGCGGCTCGACGCTTACGGGCAAGGCGCTGGCGCGCAGCCCGCGGCATCTGGTGATCAACCAGGGCGCGCCGCTACAGCGGGGCTTCTGGGCTACCATCACCCGCGACTGGTCGCAGGAAGCACAGGCCAGCCCTGAAAACCTCAAGGCGTTCCGCAACCTGGTGCTGGCGATGACCCGCCGCCGGTTCCCGCAGGAAGAACGCGCCTTCATCAAATTTATCTCATGGAATACGCTGTACATGGATTTCGCGCTGGCCGCGTTTCCGCAGATGCCGGCGCTGTTCCTCTATCGCGAACCGGTGGAGGTGATCGCTTCGGTGCTCAAGGAAACCTCGGCGGTGGTGTGGGCCAAAGGGCGGCCGCAAGCCGGTTTCCTGTCAGGGCTCGATTGGCGCGCAACAGGGGAGATGGATGAGGTCGAGTATCTTGCCCATTGCTTTGCCCGCTATCTCGGTTTCGCCGCGCAGATGGGTGAGCGGGTGGGGCTGCTCAACTATCGCGACATCAAGCCGGAAAACTTCGCCCATATCCTGGCGCGCGGGCTCGATTTCAAGCCTGCGGAGGAGGAATTGGCGCTGATGCTCGAACAGTTCCAGTTCCATTCCAAGGACGATAACAACCAGCAGCAGTTCAAGTCCGACAGCGCGGAAAAGCGCGCCTCCATCCCCGAGCGTGACCGCGCGCTGGTGGCGCGGATCTGCGACGGGCTGATGGAAAAGCTGGACTCTTCGCCAGCCAATCTCTTTCCCCGTACGCAATCCTTGGCATTATCCGGCCAATCGGGCTAAAGCCTGCCGCGCAAAAGCACCCCCACCAGACACACGAACCGTACAATTGGAACAACCATTGACCGACGTCACCCCCGAAGGCCTGCTCAGCGTGGTCATCCCCAACTATAACTATGGCGCATTCGTTGGCGAGGCGATCGCCAGCATCGCGGCGCAAACCTATGCCCCGATCGAGCTGATCGTGGTCGATGATGCGAGCACGGACAATTCGCTTGAGGCGATCCGCGAGGCGCTGGACAAGGCTGACAATCTTATCAGCACGCGGCTCATCGCGCTGGAAGAAAATGTCGGCAAGCTGGGCGCGCTCAACCGTGCGCTCGAATATGTGCGCGGCCGCTATTTCGTGATCCACGATTCGGACGATCTGCTGTCGCCCGGATATGTAGAACGCACGATCGCCGAACTCGAAGCGGCGCGCGCCGAAGATCCCAGCATCGCGATCATCTATACCGATTGCATGCTGATTTCCGCCACCGGGGAGGCGCTTGACCGGGGCAAGTCGGCAGCGTTCGATCCGGCGCTGCTCGAACGCTATTCCTTCATTCCCGAACCGGCCATGTGCCTGGCCGCACCGGTGCTGGAAGCCGGGCCCTATGACGAGACGATCCGCAAGGGCACCAAGCATCACAAGTGGAAGCGCATCGTCGCCAATGGCTGGCGCGGGCGCCACATTGCCGAGCCGCTGTTCAGCTACCGCATGCATGAAGGCAATCTTTCAGGGATCGGCAAGCGCGTGATCGCCGAAGTCGAGCGCGGAGAGGGCGGCGAGCGGATCCTGTCGGGCTACTGGCCGCTTCAGACGACCGAGCGTTAAGCCCCCCATGAGCCAGATCGAGTCGCAAAAATTCCCGCTCAAGCTTGAGGATGCCCGCATCTGCGTGGTCGGCCTCGGTTATGTCGGCTTGCCGGTGGCGGTCAATTTCGGCCAGCGCTTCCCCACCGTGGGCATTGATGTCCGGCCGCAGCGAGTCGCCAACCTCAAGGCGGGGTATGACGAAACCATGGAAGCTACGGCAGAGGAACTGGCTGCGGCCGCGCAGCTGGAATTCACCCTGGACTGGGCCGACGCGGCGGGCTGCAATATATTCATCGTCACCGTTCCCACTCCGCTCGACAGCCACAATCATCCCGATCTGGGGCCGCTCGAAAGTGCCACCCGCGCGATCGGCAAGGTGCTGACGCGCGGCGACGTGGTGATCTACGAAAGCACCGTCTATCCCGGGTGCACGGATGAATTCTGCGTGCCGATCCTGGAGGAGGTGTCAGGGTTATCTTACAATCGGGACTTCTATTGCGGCTACAGCCCCGAACGAATCAATCCCGGCGACAAGCTGCGCAAGCTCCCCGATATCCAGAAGATCACCAGTGGCTCTACGCCGGAAGCAGCTGATTTCGTCGATGCGCTATATCGCACAGTAGTGACTGCAGGCACGCATCGCGCCAGCTCGATCCGTGTGGCAGAGGCGGCAAAGGTGATGGAGAATACCCAGCGCGATCTCAACATCGCATTGGCCAATGAACTGGCGATGATCTGCAATTCGCTGGGGATCGATACCACCGAAGTGCTTGAGGCGGCGGGGACGAAGTGGAACTTCATGCCCGTGCGCCCCGGCCTGGTTGGCGGGCACTGTATCGGCGTTGACCCCTATTACCTTACCCACAAGGCCGAGGAGATCGGCCACCATCCCGAAGTGATCCTGGCCGGGCGCCGGATCAATGACCGTGTGGGCAAATATGTGGTGAACCAGTTCGTCCGCCTGATGGGCCGCAAGGGCCTGTTGAAGGATGAATTGCGCGTGCTGGTGCTGGGCTTTGCGTTCAAGGAAAACTGCCCCGATCACCGCAACACCAAGGTCGCCAGCATCGTTACCCATCTGAATGAATTCGACATTGCGGTGGATATCTATGACAGCTGGGTGGATGCGGACGAATGCGCGCACGAATATGGCATCCGTCCGGTGAGCACACTAGAAGCCGGCAAATACGACGGAATCATTCTGGCCGTGGCGCATGATGACATCGTCGCCATGGGGGCTGAAAGCATCCGCGCGCTGGGCAAGCCGGGCGCGGTACTTTACGATGTCAAGTCCGCGCTGCCGCTCGATGCATCGGATCAGCGGTTATAGAATCTAGCCCTGCGCTGCCTCACGGCGGCGGATCAGCGCTGCCTCGGTAATGTCGAAGCTGTGCTTGTGATCGACATCGATCGGCCCGTAGGGATAGTCGAGCATCACCGGTGCAATGCTGACGCCCAATCGGCGCCCGATTGCATCCACCAGCCCGCGCATGGTGGTGAGCTTGAGCTTGTACAGCACGAAGGGCCACAGCCCGAAAGCCTTGAGGATGCGCCAGTGACGCTTGCCGAACTGGCCGCCGCCTTCGAACACCTTGACCGCAGTGAGCGCGCGCCGGTTGCGCAGTCCATAGAGATTGCACGAAGATGATCCGCCATCCTTCAGCTGGTGGAAGGCAAGCCCCGAATTGGCGAATTCGCGGAGCACCACTTCCTCGCTCGACAAGCCCAGCGCCACATCTTCATCGCAAGCCAGAAATCCCTCGACAAAATCGCGTACCAGTTCGGGCGTATGCAGCGCATTGTCGCCCGTGGTGATCACCAGCGGCAGCGGATTGTCGATCTCTTCCACCGCAGCCAGCACGCTATCCGCCAGATTGCCGCTGGCCTGGACAAATACCGTCGTGCCGCTTTCGACCCAGGCCTTCATCCGCGGAGTCGCTTCGAGCACATCGGGGCTGTCGAGCGAGACATGGATCTTGTCGAAACAGCCGCTGTCGACCAGCGCTTCGAGCACGCGCTCGAGCATCACCTGGCCGTCAAGCTCGACCAGGCATTTGTGCGCCTTGCCCTGCAGTTTCGCCACCGGATCTTCCACGCCGCGGCGGCTGGCGGCCATCACCAGCACTGCTGGCTTGCTGCCTTCGTGGGTTGCCTGTTCGCCTGCCTGCATCTCTATCGCTTTCTATATTCCAGGTGGATCACGGCTGCTGCGCGAAAGCCAGGCCGGCATGGCGCATCAGCGCACCGGCATCGTCGAGGGACGGGAAGCTCTCGAGCGTTTCGCGCAGGCCCGCGCGGGTCTCTGCATCGATCACGCCATCACAGCAGGCATCGAACTTGGCCCAGTATTCCGCCCAGCTGAATGGTGCGGCCTTGCTCCCTTTGGGCCATTCGTGCACCGATTTCAGTTGCCGCCCGTCTTTCAGGGTGATGTGTACCTCGGTCGGGAATTCACCTTCCAGCTTGTCGACCGGATGACGGTGGATGAGCGGGAACAGGCTGCGCACGTCATCCCCCATGACCCGCTCGGGGGTGAAGTCTGCCAAGGTGCAATCACCCCGCGCCAGCACGCAGCCGACTGCATATTCGGCTGAGAACTTGGCTTCGAGCGGTTCCTGCGGATCGGTGTAGAACACGTTGTTGAAATGGACGCGCGGCATGTGAAGATCAACGGCGGTCACATCGCCCGCATCAAAGCCATGCACGGCCATCAGTTCGAGAACGCCATCCATCGCACGGTGGATCGCGCCGCAGGTGGGGAAACGCTTCACGCGGAACTTGTGCTCGGTGATCAGCAGCGGCTCACCGACATTTTCCAGTTCGAACCGCAGGTTCTGTCCGTGTTCGACATGGGTGATGGTATCGCGCAGATGTTCATAATCGGGCCCCACCATCAGCCGGTTCATGCCAGTGCGCCCGTCCAGCGTATCGCGGCCGGCGGTGATCCCCGCCTGCGCCATGGTGGCCGCCATTATTCCGCCCTTGGCGGCGAGCCCGGCGTGCACCGGCTTCATCTCCGAGCCGAACTGGCTCATGAAGCCCGACGACATGCTGGTGGCGATCGACAGTGCCCGCGCGCATGCCCCGGCGTCGAGTTTCAGCAGCCGCGAAACTGCCGCCGTAGCGCCCATAACCCCGACCGTCGCAGTCGCGTGCCAGCCGCGATTGCGATGCGTGGGATTGAGGCCCTGCCCGATGCGCCCAAGGATCTGCAGGCCGACGATATAGGCATCGATGCAGGCCGCGCCCGAAAGCCTTTGCTGCTCGGCAATCGCCATGATCGCGGGCAGAAGCACTGTGGTGGGGTGCGCCTTGGGCGGATCGAAATTGTCATCGAAGTCAAGCGCATGGGCGATGGTGCCGTTGACCATTGCTGCCCAGGGTGCGGCCAGTTTTTGGGGCCTGCCGAACACTGTGCACGGCCCCTCACCCCATGGTGCAACCACGCCGAACAGTTTCTCGGCCACCGGCTCGATCGCGCCGGGCACCATCACGGCTACAGTGTCGACGAATTCGCGATGCGCCCAGTCCCTCGCGTCCTGTGGCCAGTTGTCCGGAGTTTCGGCAATCCAGGCGCCATAGATGTCCAGCGGATTGGTGTTCACGTTTTGCCTTGGGCTTTGGTTGAGATGCGACTTGCTTGAGTGCTGCGCCAATAGCTTCGCCACGGGGCTTGCACAAGCGGGCCGCCCAATTGTCCGCCTCCCACCCGGAAAAGGGTGCCGAAATATATTAGCACTTGATAAAGTAGAAACATCTAATATATTGAGCGCATGACTGTTCCGCAGCCCATTGAACTGAGCGCCATGCGCGCCAATGCCGGCAGGGCAGCCGACTTCCTGGCGATGCTGTCGAGCGAGCCGAGATTGCTGATTTTGTGTCACCTTCTCGAGGCGGGCGAACTGCCCGTTGGCGAGCTGGTCGAGCGGGTCGGCATCAGCCAGTCGGCACTATCGCAGCATCTGGCAAAGCTTCGGGCGCAGGGCCTGGTGGCGTTTCGCAAACAGGCACAGATGGTGTTCTATCGCATCGAAGATCCGCGTGCGGAGCGCCTTCTTGGCACGCTACACTCAATCTTTTGCGAGCCTGATACGCGCCAGCCGATGCTGAATGCTGCGGAATGACACCAAAGAATTAGGAGCGACAGACATGCCAACCGATACCCATCTTCAAATTGCCATCGGCGAGGTCGAAGCAGTGATCGCAGCGCCAGCCCGTGCGCCAATAGTGCAGAGCTTCTTTCATGAGCCCACCTTTACCGCCAGCTATGTGGTGCATGACCCGGCGACCCGGCAGGCGGCGATTGTCGATTCGGTGCTCGATTTCGACCAGCCTTCGGGCCGCACCAGCACGCCTTCGGCCGATGCCATCATCGAATATGTGCGCGAAAACGGCCTCACCGTGGCTTATCTGCTCGAAACGCATGCCCATGCCGATCACCTTTCGGCCGCGCCCTATCTGCAGGAAAAGCTCGGCGGGAAGATCGTGATCGGACACGAAATCCTGACCGTGCAGCAAGTCTTCGGCAAGGTCTTCAACGAGGGATCGGATTTCGCCCGCGACGGCTCGCAGTTCGATATCCTGCTGAAAGATGGCGATCGCCTCGAACTGGGCGAGATCGCGATTATCGCGCTGCACGTGCCGGGCCACACCCCGGCGGACCTCGCCTATGTCATCGGTGATGCGGTGTTCGTCGGCGATACCATGTTCATGCCCGATTATGGCACCGCCCGGGCAGACTTTCCCGGGGGCGATGCGCGCACGCTCTATCGTTCAATCCACCGCCTGCTGGCTTTGCCGGATGAGGCCCGCGTATTCCTGTGTCACGACTACAAGGCACCGAACCGCCATACCTTCGCCTGGGAGACGACCATCGGTGCGCAGCGTAGCGGCAATGTGCATGTGCACGAGGGTGTTGACGAGGAGGCCTTCGTCGCCATGCGCGAGGCGCGCGATGCCACGCTGGGGATGCCGCAGCTGATCCTGCCTTCGATCCAGATCAACATGCGCGCTGGGCACCTGCCCGAGCCCGAAAGCAACGGTACCCGTTACCTCAAGCTTCCGCTAAACACCTTGTAAGGAAAGGATTGCAGCCATGACAGATATTGCACCGCTCGATCCGCTGGTGGCGCTGGCAGGAGGCCTGCTCATCGGGCTTGCTGCCGCACTGCTGCTGGTATTCTCGGGCCGCATCGCCGGGATCAGCGGCATGGTCGCGCGCGCAGTGGGCATAGCCGATACCGGCATCCCTCGCGCGCAGGCGCTGGCATTTGTGGCGGGATTGCCGCTCGGCGCAGTGCTGGTGAGCACCTGGGTGCGCACGCCCGATATCGGCGTCACTACCTCCATCCCGCTGCTGATCGTGGCTGGCCTTCTGGTTGGTTTCGGCACCCGCATGGGCAATGGCTGCACCAGCGGGCACGGCGTGTGCGGCGTGTCGCGGCTGTCCCCGCGCTCGATTGCGGCAACCGCCAGCTTCATGCTCGTCGGCTTCCTGGTGGTCGGCACCGTGCGCGTGATGGTGGGAGGCTAGGACTATGAGACAGATTGTCATTGCCCTTTTGACCGGCTTGGTGTTCGGAGCCGGGCTGGCGCTTTCCGACATGGTCAACCCGGCGCGCGTGCTGGCCTTTCTCGACATTTTCGGTGCGTGGGACCCGGCACTTGCCTTTGTCATGATTGGCGCGATCATCCCTTCGTCGATCGCATACTGGTTTACCCGCAGGATGCAGCGCCCGGTATTTGATACCCAGTTCTTCATCCCGGAAAACCAAACGATAGACCGGCAATTGCTGATTGGCGGCGCCATTTTCGGTGCCGGATGGGGACTTGCGGGATATTGCCCCGGGCCTGCGATCGCGGGCATGGCGCTGGGTGACTGGCAGCCATTCGTGCTGGTCGCTGCCATGCTGGCGGGCATGTGGATGCAGCGCCAGTTCACCGACTTCAATCAGCGCCGAATTATGGCCGCGTGAACCAGGAGCGGCTGGGATGAAGGGGCTGGCGCGGTATCTCCCCATCCTCGAATGGGGCAAGCAGTATGATCGCGCCATGCTGGGCAGCGACATGATGGCGGCGGTGATCGTCACCATCATGCTGATCCCGCAAAGTCTGGCCTATGCCTTGCTGGCGGGGCTGCCGCCGGTGGTGGGGCTTTATGCCTCGATCCTGCCGCTGGTCGCCTATGCGCTACTCGGCACCAGCCGCACGCTGGCCGTGGGGCCGGTGGCGGTGATCTCGCTGATGACAGCGTCCGCAGCGGGCAGCGTGGCCGCACAAGGCAGCGCAGAATATCTTGAGGCGGCAATGGCGCTGGCGATGCTCTCGGGCCTGATGCTGGCGCTGCTGGGCTTCCTGCGGCTGGGCTTTCTCGCCAATTTGCTGTCGCATCCGGTCATTTCGGGTTTCATCACCGCCAGCGGCATATTGATCGCGACCAGCCAGCTGCGCCACATCCTGGGCATCAAGGGAGGCGGCGACAATCTGCCCGAGCTTGCCCGCACGCTGGCTTCGAACATCATGGGTTGGAACGCGCCCACGCTGGTGATCGGCGGGTTGAGCATCGCCTTCCTGTTCTGGGTGCGCAAGGGGGCCCGCCCGCTGCTGATGCGCGCTGGGCTGGGGCCGCGCATGGCGGAACTGCTGGCCAAGGCAGGGCCGGTATTCGCCGTGTTTGCGACGATACTGGCGGTCATCTGGGGCAATCTTGAGCAGCGCGGCGTCGCCATTGTCGGTGCGATCCCCAGCGGTTTGCCGCCTCTGGCTGTTCCCGGCGTCGATCTGGACCTGTGGAGCCAGCTGTGGGTGCCCGCACTGCTGATCTCGATCATCGGTTTCGTCGAGTCCGTTTCCGTTGCACAAACCCTTGCGGCCAAGCGGCGCCAGCGCATTGCGCCCGATCAGGAATTGATCGGCCTGGGCGCAGCCAATATCGCCTCGGCCTTCTCCGGCGGCTATCCGGTAACCGGCGGCTTTGCCCGCTCGGTGGTCAATTTTGACGCTGGTGCGCAGACCCCGGCGGCGGGTGCCTATACTGCCGTTGGCATTGCGCTGGCCTCTGTCTTCCTGACCCCGCTGCTGTTTTCGCTGCCTGTGGCAACGCTGGCGGCAACGATCATCGTTGCGGTGTTGAGCCTGGTCGATTTGCGCACCCCGATGCAATTGTGGCGCTATTCCAAGAGCGATTTCAGCGCCCATGCCGCGACCATATCGGTGACGCTTGCGATGGGCGTGGAGACAGGCGTCATCGCGGGTGTCGCGACTGGCCTGCTGCTCTATCTGTGGAAGGCTTCGCGCCCGCATGCCGCGGTTGTCGGGCGCGTGCCCGACACCGAACATTTCCGCAATGTCGACCGGCACAAGGTCATCACCTGGCCGCATATCCTTTCGATCCGGATCGATGAAAGCCTGAGCTATCTCAACGCGCGCTGGCTGGAGGAATATGTGCTCGAACGCGTTGCCGAAAAGCCCGAACTGCGCCACGTGGTGCTGATGTGTTCGGCGGTGAATGCGATCGACGCATCGGGGCTCGAAAGCCTTGAGGCGATCAATCACCGGCTGTGCGATGCCGGGATCAGCCTGCACCTGTCAGAGGTCAAAGGCCCGGTGATGGACCGGTTGCACAAATCCCACTTCCTCGATGATCTGCACGGCGAAGTCTTCCTGTCGCAGGACCGCGCCATCACCAGTCTGATGCGGGCCGACGAAACCAGGGCCGCAGGCGAGGATCACTGGCACGCGCGCGGCATGATCTGACCCTCGCTTGCGGGCAAGCTGCGCCGCAGCCCCATGCAATCAAATTGGGCACCTGCCGCGCCTGCGCGCCCGAGCGTGTCGGCGAATGCCGGTGCAGGTATCAGGCGCGATAGTCGCTAGGAATGTGTCGTCGGGGAACAGCAAGCGCGGTGGTATTCAGCAAGGATGCGGGCAATGCGCTGGGCAGCCTGTCCGTCGCCGAAGGGATTGGTGGCCCTTGCCATGGCGGCATAGGCCGACTCGTCATCTAGTAGGCGGGTTGCTTCCCTTACGATGGTGTCGGTATCCGTGCCGACAAGCCGCGCGGTTCCAGCCTCCACCGCTTCAGTTCGTTCGGTCTCGCGGCGCATGATGAGCACCGGCTTGCCTAGGCTTGGCGCTTCTTCCTGTATTCCGCCGCTGTCGGTCAGGACAAGATGGCTAAGCTCCATCATCCGCACGAAACTCGCGTAGTCAAGCGGGTCCAGCAGCGCGACGTTGGACACGCCCGATAGCGCCTCCCGCATAAGCTGCTGGACATGCGGATTGGGGTGAACGGGGTAGATGATCGCTACGTCGCCGCGCGCGGCAAGAATACGCAGAGCCGCCGCGATCTGGTGCATGGCATGGCCGAAATTCTCGCGCCGGTGCGCGGTGACGGCTATGATGCGCTTGTCGGCGAACCGCTTGCGCAGTCCATCCATCGGGCTTGCCCCCTCTGGCTGCTGGGCCATGATCGCCCGGCAGCGCAGCAAGGCATCGATGGCGGTATTTCCGGTCACATGGATCCGTGCCGGATCCACGCTCTCGCTGCGCAGCGCTTCGGCCGCACGAACTGTGGGGGCGAAATGCAAATCGGCGATGACCCCGGTGATCTTGCGGTTCGCCTCTTCGGGCCAGGGCGAGTAGATGTTCCCGCTGCGTAGCCCCGCCTCGACATGCCCGACCGGAATCTGCCGGAAATAGCAGGCGAGTGTCGCCATCGCCGTGGTCAGTGTGTCGCCATGGACCAGCACGCGATCAGGACGGATCTGGTCAAGTACAGTAGAGAATTCGCTGATGATCCGGGCGGCCAGCCGGTCAAGGCTTTGCGCCTCCTCCATCAGATCAAGGTCGATGTCCGGCACGATGCCCGCCAGCGCGAGCACCTGGTCGAGCAATTCGCGGTGCTGGGCGGTCACCGCCACGCGCAAGTCGAAGCAGTCCAGCTTGCGCAATTCCTCGATCACCGGAAACATCTTGATCGCTTCGGGCCTTGTTCCAAAGGTGACAAGGATGCGGGGTCTGTTCACAGGATCATTCTTTCCTGCGTATTACCCTGCCCGTCATCGGCGCTTGGCGTGCCAACGCATACAAAGGCGATGTCGCAGCTGTCGAGCTTGCCTTCGGCTCCGGTCGCGGCAGACAATTTGCCCGATCGCGCGGCTTCGGCAATCAGCCTATCGAGACCCGGCTCGATTATCGGCGAGTTGCCCGCATTGATCGCCGCGACCTTGGTTTCGTCTATGTCGAAACCGATGACGCTGTGCCCCTGGCTGGCAAGGCAGCCCACGGCCACACTGCCCACATAGCCAAGCCCGAATACGGCAATTCTCACCGGTAACCGCCAGCGCAAGTGCCTGGCAGCCCGCAATCAAGCCCCTTCGCGGCCCTTTCAGGGGAAACAATGTAAAGCAGACCCGTTTTGCTTTTCTCGTTATATCACTACGTATTTATGCGTATCAAGCGGCCGCGCAGAGCGCAAGCGCCCGCCCGCTTTTTCCTATCTTTTTCGGCCCTACCGCCGCGGCCTGTATAGGCTTGCAACGGCGGTGCGGGCGCGCCATGCAGAATCAGCCGAGATCAGGGAGAAGGAACATGCCGCAATCGAACGGTCCGTTGACAGGTTTGAAAGTCGTCGAATTTGTCGGGATCGGCCCGGGCCCGCATGTGGCCATGCTGCTCGCTGATCTTGGTGCGGAAGTCGTGCGGATCGAACGCCAGGGAGGGCGGATCCTCAATCCCGTGGTCGAGCGCGCGCGGCACCGCGTGGCGGTGGACGTCAAAAGCGATGAAGGCCGGCAATTCTGCCGCGATGCGGCGGCCCATGCCGACGTGTTGCTGGAAGGGTTCCGTCCAGGCGTGATGGAACGGCTGGGGCTTGGGCCGGACGAACTGCTCGCGCTCAACCCGCGGTTGGTTTACGCACGCATGACCGGCTGGGGACAGGAGGGGCCGCTTGCCCATGCTGCAGGCCATGACATCAACTATATCGCGATCACCGGCGCGCTGGCAGCGGTGGGCAAGAAGGGCGAGCCGGCCATCCCGCCGCAGAATCTGGTCGGCGATTTCGGCGGCGGGTCAATGTATTGCGCCTTCGGGATCATGGCCGCGCTTTACGAACGCGAGCGATCGGGCAAGGGGCAGGTGGTCGATGCCGCGATTGTCGACGGCACGACCAGCCTGATGAGCTTCTTCTTCGGGATCCGCCAGATCGGCTTCATCAAGACCGAACGTGGCGATGGCTTGCTGGGCGGCGCAGCACATTACTATCGCTGCTACGAATGCGCCGACGGGCGCGAGATTTCAGTGGGCGCGCTTGAACCGCAATTCTATGCCGAACTGCTGGAAAAGATCGGTGCGACCGAATTGGCCGAGGGGCGCGACAACCCGGCCAATTGGGGCGATATGGCCGATCGGCTCACTGCCCTGTTCAAGACGAAGACGCAGGCCGAATGGTGCGAAATCCTTGAAGGTAGCGATGCCTGCGTCGCTGCAGTTCTGCCGCTCGACGAAGCGCGCGAGCATCCGCATCTGAAGGCGCGCGAAGCCTATGTCGAGCGTGACGGCGTGTGGCATACCGCGCCCGCACCGCGCTTCAGCCGCACGCCGGGCACGATCCGTGACAGCGGGATGGACGGCGCCGATGTCGTCGCGCGGTGGGCACGGGAGGACTGAATTCGATGGCTGGCAAGTATTTCGACGAGTGGCAGGTGGGTGAGCGGATCGAGCATGAGATCCGCCGCACCGTGACAGAAACCGATAATCTGCTGTTCACGACCATGACGCATAACCCGCAGCCGCTTCACCTCGATATCGAGGCAGCCAGGGCGAGCGAGTTCGGCCAGATCCTGGTCAACGGCACATTCACCTTCGCGCTGATGGTGGGCCTTTCGGTAGGTGACACCACGCTTGGCACGCTGGTAGCCAACCTTGGCTATGACAAGCTTGTGATGCCCAAGCCGGTATTCATCGGCGATACGCTGCGCGCAACCACCGAGGTGAAGGAACTGCGGGGCAGCAAATCGCGCCCTGATGCGGGAATCGTCACCTTCGTGCACGAGGCGCTCAACCAGCGCGGCGAGGTGGTTTGCCGCTGCGAACGCAGCGCGCTGCTCAAGAGAATACCCGTGTAACGCTACGGCATCGCCGGTTCGACCGTTCGCTCTTGACGCAGCCCTGCGGCAGGGCGCAGGTTTGCGTGCGGTGAGCCGAGGGGAGTGGGTTCGATGCGCCAGATATCTGCAAGTCTTGTTGTCTTGGGGGCAGCCTTGTTCCTGGCATCGTGCGGCAGCACGGCCAGCGAGGAGCAGCGCGGCAATGGCGAAGGTACAATCGAACTCGCCGAATTTCCCGATCGCCCCTATTGGGGAGATACGCATCTCCACACAGACAATTCCATCGATGCTTTCGGCTTCGGTGTGCGGCTTGGCCCGGAAGAGGCGCTGCGCTTTGCCTCGGGCGAGGAAGTGACTTCGACCACCGGCGTAAAGGCCAGGTTGGCGCGGCCGCTCGATTTCCTCGTCATTGCCGACCATTCCGACGGGCTGGGCGCGACCAAGCGGCTTTATGACGCGCCGCGCATGCTGATCCGCGACGAGACGCTGCTGCGCTGGCATGACATGATGCACGAAAGCCCACAGCAGTCGCAGCGCGCCGTAGCCGAACTGATCAATGCAGCGGCAAACGACGAATTGCCTGCTGCCCTGACCGCCGACCAGGAGGCTCAGGACGAGGATACGCTGGATATCTGGTCCAGGCATCTCGACACGCTCGACCGCTACAACAAGCCGGGCAAGTTCACCGCGCTGGCGGGATTCGAATACACGCTGATGCCGGACGGCAACAATCTCCACCGCGTGGTGATGTTCCGCGACGGCAGCGACAAGACCAAGCAGACGATCCCCTATCCCGGGCTGGAAACCAAGGTGGAGGGGCTGTGGGACTATATGGATGCCTATGCAAAGAAAACCGGCGGCCAGGTGCTGGCTATCCCGCATAATTCCAATGTTTCCAATGGCCTGATGTTCGAGCTGACTCTTGCCGATGGCAGCCCGATGACTGCCGAATATGCGCGACGCAGGGCAAGGCATGAGCCGGTGGTCGAAGTGACCCAGATCAAGGGCGACAGCGAAACGCATCCTTTCCTGTCGCCCAATGACGAATTTGCCGGTTTCGGCGTGAAGGGCTGGGAACTGGGCAATCTGCCGCTTACCCGCCGGGCCACGCCCGACATGTTCGGTGGCAGCTATATCCGCGAGGCATTGAAGCGTGGCCTGTCGCTGGAACAGCAGCTGGGGGTAAATCCCTATGCCTTTGGCCTGGTCGGCTCGACCGACAGCCATACGGCGCTGGCGACCGCCGATGAAGACAATTTCTTCGGCAAACACACCGGCAATGAGCCCGCGATCAAGGATCGCGCGCTCCAGACGCAGAACCTCGGCACTCGCGAAGGGCGGTTCGGCTGGCACTATCTTGCCGGTGGCTATGCCGCGGCATGGGCGCGAGGCAACACGCGGGCGGAAATCTTCGATGCCTTCAAGCGGCGCGAAGTCTATGCCACCACCGGGCCGCGCATGGTGGTGCGTATCTTCGGCGGCTTTGACTTTACCGAAAAGGACTGGGGCGGTGACTGGGTCCGCGCGGGGTATAGCCGGGGCGTGCCGATGGGCGGCGAACTGACCGACAGCGGCAAGGCGCCGAGCTTCCTGATTTCCGCGTTGAAGGATCCGGACGGGGCAAACCTGGACCGTGTGCAAGTGGTCAAGGGCTGGGTCGATGCATCGGGCAATTTGCAGGAACGCGTCTATGACGTGGTCTGGTCAGACATGGACCGGCGCCGCGCGGCTGGCGGCAAGATACCCGCCGTGGGCGATACGGTGGACCGCACAGCAGCAACCTATACCAATACCATTGGCGCTGCCGAACTGCGCAGCGTGTGGACCGATCCCGATTATCGCGGCGGCCAGTGGGCATTCTATTACGTGCGCGTGATCGAAATCCCCACTCCGCGCTGGACTCTTTATGATGCGGTGCGTTTCGGCATCAAACTGCCAGCAGATGCCATGGCCGATGCGGTCGCGCAGGAACGTGCCTATTCCTCGCCGATCTGGATCAAGCCAGCAGCCAAGTGACGGGGTTCAAGTGAATTTACCTGGCTGGACCCGCGAACCGCTGGTCCATTTCCTGCTTGCGGGAATATTGATCTTCGGCCTGTTCTCGCTGCGCGGTGAAGAGGTCGATCCGGCAAGCCGTACGATTGATGTCGACCGCGAGCAATTGGCACAGCTTTCGCTGGTGTTCGAGCGGACCATGGGCCGCGCGCCGACCGATGCCGAGCTTGACCAGCAGATCGAAAACTACATTCGCGACGAGGTGCTCTATCGCGAGGCGCTCAGGCTGGGGCTCGACCAGGGCGATGCGGTGGTGCGCCGGCGCATGGCCCAGAAGATGGACATGATCGCCAGTGCCCGCGCCGAGACGGCGCGTCCGGACGATGGCGTGCTGCGCAAATGGTATGCTGAAAACGGCGCAAGGTTTGCTCCTGAAGTCAGCTACACTTTTGACCAGCTCTGGTTCGAGGCAGAGGGTGAAGCGCAAGCGGGGCTCGCCCGGCTGCGAAGCGGTTCGGACTGGCGCCGGTCGGGAGGCGAGATCAGCCTGCCGGCGAGCGTCGATGCGAAATCGCGGCGCGAAGTGCTTGCCAGTTTCGGCGAATTGTTCCTGGTGGGGCTCGACCGGCTTGAACCTTCGAGTGATTGGCAAGGGCCGGTGCCATCCGGCCTTGGCTGGCACCTGGTCCGGCTCGAGCGGCGTGAACCGGGCAAGGTGCCGCCATTCGAGGACATTCGCGAACAGGTCGAAAATGACTGGCGCACCGCTACCATCGCCGCGCGCAAGGAAGCCGCATATGATTTGTTGCGCAGCGCCTATAATGTGAAGATTGAGCGGTGAGATGGCTTGCAGCATTGCTGGTGATGCTGCTCACGGCTGGGCCCGCCGCCGCGGATGAAATCCGGCCGTTTTCGATCGATTTCACCGAACGCGCGCCGGGCGAATGGACGCTTGACTGGAAACAGCCGCTGACATCGCCCGATGCGAGCGTGCTGGCCGTTCCGCAGATCCCGGGCAATTGCCGGTTCCGGGGCGATCCTGTCACCCGCTCCGCCGCGATGGCGGTGATCGGACATGCGGAAGTGACGTGCGATGGCGATGTTTCAGGCGGCACCATCACGCTTGCCGGGCTGGCCGGTAATGCGGATGCGTTGCTGATGGTGGCTCCGTTGGGGCGCCCTGCGCAAACCCATCGCCTGACCGCCAGCCAGCCGCAGGCGGTAATCGTGGCGCGCGCCAGCACCTGGCAAGTCTTCGCCGACTATTTCAAGATCGGCACCGAGCATATCCTGATGGGCTGGGACCATTTGCTGTTCGTGATCGCCCTGCTGCTGCTGGTGCAGGGCGGCTGGGCCGTGGTGAAGGCGGCGACGGCGTTCACGCTGGCGCATTCGATCACGCTGGTGGCGGTGACACTGGGCTATGCCGGACTGCCGCAGCGCCCGGTCGAGGCGCTGATCGCGCTCTCGATCGTGTTTCTCGCGGTCGAGCTGACGCGCACCGATCATGAAACCTGGACGCGGCGCTGGCCGTGGCTGGTCGCTTTCGGTTTCGGCCTGCTTCACGGTTTCGGCTTTGCCGGGGCGCTACGCGAAATCGGCCTGCCCGAAGGCGAAGTGCCAGCCGCATTGCTGGCTTTCAATCTT